>JAYOKQ010000141.1:0-9466 GCA_038119905.1 Gemmatimonadota bacterium
CACCGCGCAATTTCCCTCTACGACCGCTGCACACGTTACCTGTATTCACACCGGGATGCCGCCTATAGAAAGCGGTGTGTACGAATGGCAGTACTACGAGCCGTTGGTTGATCAGATTGTCGTGCCCTTGCTTTTTTCTCCGGTGGGCACCAAGCTGCGCAACGCATTGGAAGACGTGGAACCAGAAGAAATCTTGCCCACGCAGACGGTCTATCGCGACTTAGAGGATGCGGGCATTCGCTCGTGTGCCTTCCAACCGGCGCTGCATCTGGTTTCTCCCTATGCGCGGCTAACCTACGATGGGGCCGACGTCGTGCCCTATAGGACGCTGGCCGAGGGGCTGACCTCGCTCGAGATGCGCCTGCGCGCCGAGACGGACCCGTCCTATTTCTTCTTTTATTTTGATGGAATTGATCAAGTGGGACACGTCCACGGGCCTGGCTCGCCGCACATAGAGGCCGAAATCGATGCGTTTCTGGCGACGGCCGAGCAGATCCTCGGCGCGGGCTCTGACGGCGATACGCTGCTGATGCTGGTGGCCGATCACGGCATGGCCGAGATCGATCCCAAGACGACGATCTACCTAAATATCGAACCGGAATTTGACGGCATTGAGCGCTTTTTGCGTCGGAACGGCAGCGGTCAACTGCTGGTACCAGCCGGCTCGTGTCGCGATATGTTTCTCTACGTAAAGGAGGGCCTGCTCGACGAGGCACAGGCCTTTCTCGAGATGCGCCTGCGCGATCGCGCTAGCGTGCTGCGCTGTGCCGATTTAGTCGAGCGCGGTCTGTTTGGCCCTGGCTCTCCGAGCGAGGCGTTTGCCGCCCATATCGGAGACCTAGTCATCTTGCCGCATGCCGGCCAGTCGGTGTGGTGGTACGAGCGCGGCAAATTCGAACAGAGGCACTACGGTTCCCACGGTGGCCTCACCGCTGCCGAGATGGAAGTGCCCTTTCTCGCTCGTCCCTACTAAAACGACCGCGTGTCTATTTACGGCGTTGGGCGCTGCCCTTGCACGGCGCTGTATTCTTTTTTCTCTGCTTCCTCCGGAAGCGTTGGCACTATTCAGGTAGGCACCCCGAAGCGGGGCAGAATGTAGCGCTGCAGCACGTAGTGCACGGCTATGAATAGGACTAGCAGTAGCAGGTCGATCATCTACTTAGCTTTCGACGCCGACTTTGCGCAGGATATCGTCCATCAGACACCACTGCGTAAGCGCCGACTGGAAGAGGTTGAGGCCGACGAAGGCGGTAAATAGGTAGAAGTAGGGACTGACCAGATGGCCTAGGGCTAAACTGCTCATGACAAATGTGCCGGCAATGAGGCGGATCCAGCGTTCGCGTCGCATCGTATAGGCTCCTCGCTAAGGACGTGGGACGGGCTATGCGCGCTATTTTGCAAGATGTGTGCCAGCTATACTACACGTACATCAAATCTTCGTAGATCCATAAGAAACAGTTCTTTAAGAAGTGCTTTGCAGGTGCGTTTCGCGCGGGTTTTTGTTGCGCGCGGAGTGTTTTTGTGCAACGCTGCGTTGCATTGTTGCGTTTGGGCGCATCAGTGCGCGGGCAGGCACTAACCGTGGGTGAGAGGTAGGTGCTGCACGCCGACGTGGGATTCGGTCTCCTGCGTGCGATCGCCGAAGTCGTGGCGGACGCCGAGAAAGTTCACTAGCGCAAAGAGGAAGCCGAAGATGACAATCCACTTGAGCCGGCTGCCCTGCTGGCGGAGGATGCCGCGGGCATACAGGTAATAGGCGAATATGGCCCACGGCGGAACCGCCATCCAGATCTTGGTGTTGGAACCCTGCAGATAGGCGCCCGGTGCGCCGAAAAGCCAGATAATGCCCATGCTCAGACCGAGCGTAAAGATCGAGAAGCCAATTCCGGCAAAGCGGAAGGTCGCCGTGGCAGAGGTATCCAGCGCGGGCAGGTAGTGGTTTAGGCGACCCTTTTTGAGCGCGCTCTGCTGCAGCAGGTAGGCAACTGCCGTGCAGAAGGCCAGCGCAAAGCCGACATAGCCGAGGAGCGAGAGCACGACGTGCACGCCGAGCCACGGATATTGCACCAAGACGTACTGGCTGTTGTCCAGTTGCACCGGCATCAGCATGGGATAGAGCAGCGCAAGAAACGCCAGCGGAGACGTCAGCAGGCTCATATAGCGCATTTTGGTATAGCGCTCGGCTAGCAGCGCCGCGCCGAGTAGGGTAATAATGAGCCAGGATAGCACGACCAGCATGTTGGAAAAAGGCGACTGGCCCGACAGCGTAGCGTGCAGTACCATGCCCAGCACGTGGACGGAAATGCCGACTAGCAGTGCGCGGCGGCCCGCGACTTCCCAGCCAATTTTGCGCAGCAGGAAGGACCCTTGAAACAGCAGTGCTGCGGCCAGGTAGAGCGTTAGGGAAATGCCGAGTGTGATGGCGCAGGCCGTCGTCACGATGCGTCTCCGTCTGCGGGGCGACGCTGCGGATCGTCCAAATCGAAGAGGCGTCGCACGGTGTCCAAGCGGATATAGCCATCGTCTTCGTTGGCAAATTGCCGCACTTGCACTAGTGGTTCGTGCAGGAGCTTGTTGGCATAGCCGCGCAGAATGCCCTCGACAAGCTGGCGATCCTCGGCCGAGAGCCGTTCGAGTTTGCCGCTCCAGCGCTGGAGTTCGACATCCTGTAGTTGGGCGGCGCGCTGGCGCATATCACGTATGAGCGGTCCAGCACCCAGCGCGTTAAACCAGTGCAGGAAATCGCGCAGCTCGTCTTCGATAATCACCTGTACTTTGGCGATTTCGCGCTCGCGGTCCTGCTTGTTGCTGGCCACGACCTGCTGCAGGTCGTCGATGTCAAAGAGAAAGACGTTGTCAATATCGCGGACCGCGGGGTCGATGTCGCGCGGTACGGCGATATCGATGAGGAAAATGGGCCGTCCGCGGCGCTGTTTCATGGCTTCGCGCAGTATATCAGGGGTGACGACAAAATCCGGCGCTGACGTTGAAGAGATGACGATATCGGTTTCGGCTAGGTGCGTGGCAAGGTGGTCAAATTCGACGGCCGTGCCAGAAAAACGCCGCGCCAGTTCTTCGGCTCGAGCCAACGTTCGATTGGCCACCCGCAGCGAGGCGACCTCGGCGTCGACCAAGTATTGAGCCGTCAGTTCGCCCATTTCACCGGCACCCAGGAGCATGGCATGACAGCTTTCGAGGTCGTCAAAGACCTGCCCTGCCAGCTCGACGGCCGCCGTGCTAATCGAGAGATGGCCCCGGCCTATATCCGTTTCACTGCGCGCGCGCTTGCCGGTGCGCAGCGAGCGCTGAAATAGCTCGTTGAGCAGCAGGCGCGCCGACCCGTTGCGCTGCGCTGTATCGAGGGCCGTGCGCACCTGTTTAAGAATCTGCGATTCGCCCAGAACCAGCGAATCTACGCCACAGGCCACGCGAAACAGGTGCGTAGCCGCATTCTCGTCGCGCAGGGTATAGAAATGCGACTGCAGTTGCTGCACGTCGATCGAGCGCGTGTCGGCTAAAAAACGCTGCGCGCTCTCCAAGCCGCGGTCGCTATCGACTGCGATGTAGAGCTCTGATCGATTGCACGTCGACAGAATCGCTGCTTCGCTCAGACCGTATTCCTCCAACAGGCGCGTAAGCGCCTGCGGCTGGTCGTTTTCGGGAAACGCCAGCCTTTCGCGTATTTCTACGGGGGCCGTATGGTGGTTTAGGCCGAGGGTTAGAATCTGCATCGCCGTGGTCTGTTTAACGGTTAAAAGGTTGGAGAGAAAGTACGAAAAACCTCGTCAATGACAACGGTGGTGCGGTCGCTGCGGGTAGGTTGGTGCACAGCCCCATACGCGTGGATTACATTGTGTGTATAACGTGTTGTGGTCTATCTTATCAGACGAGCCGCGTAGCCGCCAGTGGCGCGGGAATAAAAAAGGCCGATAGACTGTCTAAGGTATATGGAGGAGTCGCTGTCCACCGATATCGAACGGATTGCCCGAGTAAAAGCGGGGGATGAGAGAGCCTTCCGCGAATTGGTGGAGCGCTACGAAGGACGGGTAGCGGCTACGGTGGTGGGGATGCTGGGCGCTGGTGCCGAAGCGGAGGACGTTGGCCAAGAGGTATTTATCCGTTTTTACGAGGCACTAGATACGTTCCGCGGCGAATCGGCCGTCGGCACCTATCTGACGCGGATCGCCATCAACCTGTCGCTCAATGCGCTTGAGCGCCGCAAGCGCATGCGCTGGCGTTTTTGGAGCCGCGACGAAGATGAGAACGCGCCCGAGGAAGTGGGCGTGGATGGCCGTCAAGAGCGCGCTAGCCAGGAGCGTCGCGAAGAGGTCCAAGCGGCTCTACAGGAGCTCAGTCCGGACTTTCGCGCCGTAGTAGTGCTGCGCATGATAGAGGGCTACTCGACTAAAGAGACGGCTGACCTGCTAGACCTAGCCGAGGGTACGGTGCTTTCGCGCCTGTCGCGCGGGATGAAAAAACTACAGGAAATCCTCAAAGCAGAGGGTGATGAACTATGAGTGACGATGTGCACGTGATGATGATGCGGGCGTTGGCTGGCGAACTAAACGCCGACGAGAAGACTACCTTAACGCGCGCGCTCGAGGCAGACGATCAGCTGCGCGCCGAGTGGCAAGAGCTCGAGCGTCTGCAGGCGCGTTTGCAGGCCGACCGCACGGAGTCGTTTACGCCCTTTTTTGCCACGCGCGTTGCGGCTCGTATAGCCGCTCGCCAGCGGGAGAGCTTGGTCGATGGTCTCGTTTGGCTGTTTCGTCCCCTCGTGCCCGCTATGGCCATTCTCGCGCTGTTTATCGCGTTTGATAATTGGAGTGATTACGCGGCTTTCGACGGAGAGTTCTCCGTCATCGAGGCCGTTTTTGCCGTAGATCCCGTCTCGTTGGACGTGGCCTACGCCATGGAGCAATAGGATGGCACTCGGCGCAAAGGGAAAGGGCGCACTCATTCTGCTGTGCACGCTGCTGCTGGGCATTGCCCTGGGCAGCTTGGGCATGGGATGGTACACGCGCCAGCGCCTGCAACACGTTCCCAATCCACGCTTTTTTGCACGCAGCACCGAGCGTCTGATCGTACCCCACGACGACGCCCAGCGCGATCGCGTGCAGTCCGTGCTCAATGGAGCCATGCCCCGGTTTAGGGAGTTGGACGTCAATCATCGCGAGGCAATGCGGCATCTGATCGATTCGGTGTATGCCGAACTGAAGCCGCACGTCGATGCCGAACAGTGGGCGCGTCTGGAAGATCGCGATCGCCGCTTCCGCGAGATGATGGGGCGCTGGGGCGACCGCTCGCGCCGTCCGCCGCGCGGCCCGCGCGGAACGAACGATCGGCCCCCGCACGGCGACAGGTAGTTTCCACGCGCCGTCTCTCTACGCCTGCATAGGAGACGCCGTCGAGCGGTTTCTCTGCTGTAGATCTCACGTATTTCTCTATACACACAATCTACTTGAATTTCGACGGGTTCATCTTTCATTTGACCAAGCTATCTGCTGCGTGTAAAAAGGCTTGCATGCAGGCTCTGTGTGCGCTGCTGCGCACGCGCAGATTTTTTTTATTGGTCGGGAATGAATATCCGCCTTATCACTGTCTAATGCAGTGAATAGACAAGAACGTGGCCGGTTCGCAAACGAGAATTTTATACGAAGGACATGAGACAGTGAAAAAGAAATGGATATACCTGCTGGTCGCCGGTTTGAGCGCGGCCACAATTGCTACGGTGGATGCTCAGCGCGTGCCGTTTAGAGGCCCGCGCGGTGCGGAGATGATGGACGAATTGGGTTTGAGCGACGAGCAAAAAACGCAGGTGCAAACACTGCGCGATGCACATCGCAAAGAAATGCAGGCGCTCCGCGCCAGCGGCGAACGGCCGAATCCAGAAAAGATGGAGCAGCTCTTTGCTGCACATCGGGAGCAAATAGAAAAGATTCTGACGCCCGAACAGCGCGAGAAAATGGCCGCATGGCATGGTCCGATGATGGGCCGTCGCGGAGGATGGGGCAAGGGTGGGCCAATGATGGATCGTCGCGATGGACGCGGTAAAGGCGGTCCGATGATGGGCGGTCGCAGAGCGTGGAATCGTGGAACAGGCGGTCCAATGATGGGAGCACGTGAAGGATGGGGGCATGGCAAAGGCGGCCCGATGATGGACGGTCGCAGAGGTCCAGGCCGACGTCCCTTCGCCCAGCTTGACCTGAGCGATGAGCAGAGAGAGCAGGTGCGCTCGCTGCAAGAAAAGCAGCGCGATGCTGTGCACGAACTGATGAAGAAGCAGCGCGAGGCGATGCAGGCGCTGACGAAGAAGCACCGAGAAGCCATGGAAAAAGTGTTGACGAAAGAACAGCGGACAGCGTTAGAAGAGGCGAAAGACGAAACGTTCTATCGTCGCGGGGCGCGGCGCGGCGGCTGGTAATAACCTGTAATCACGCACCCAACTTCTAACGAGAAGCGGCCCCGGGCATAGGACCTGGGGCCGCTTCTTTTTTAGTACAAGCTATACTGAGATTTTAGGCGATGGATCGTGGAACGGTCAGCGGCAAAGGGCAGCGGCTGCGGTTCTGGCGCTGCGAGGAGGCCGTCGACAAAGGGCGTTTGTGCTAGCTTTTGGTTGTAGGCAATCACCATAAGCGTTTCGAGGTTGACTACGTCGAGCGCATTGTAGGCCAGCAGCGTGTGCAGCGCCTTTTCGTCGCCGCGATGCCAGTACTCGTTCCACAGAATAACGGCAAAGAATCCGTCTATATCTTCCAATCCGCGGCGATCAATTCCGAGCTGACGCTCGCATCCCTTTAGGCCACCTTTTAGGCCTATACTACTCAATACATAGCGCAGATCGATATGCGGTTGATCGAGCGGAGCCTGTAGACAGCGCCGCACAAACGGTGCATCAAAGCTCTTGCCGTTATAGCTGACGAGCAGTTTATAGCGGGCCACGTCATCGGCAAATGCCTCCATGTTGATGCCGTGTACGTAGTGGCGCAGCTGCTGTCCATCGTAGAGGACGATGGTTGTTATATAGTCGTCTGGACCGCCGAGTCCGGTGGTCTCGATATCGAAGTAGGCGGTATCGCCGCGAAATTCGGCAAACAGACGCCAGTGTTCGCGCGTAGGTAGGTGTTCGTAAAAAAAATGTGGATTGCGTTCGCTCAGGTGGTGGGTCGAACGACGCGCTGTATCGATTAGCGCATCGGCCTTTTGTCGGGTGAGCGGTACGTTCTCTGTCCACAATAAGTCGCGCCAAGTGTGTAGGCCTTTGTCCCAGAGCAGGCGCTCGTTTTGCGGGCCCAAACCGGGTGCGTGACAGAAGGTGTGTTGTAGCACGGATCGCCTTTCGTTGGTGGTGCCTCAAAAAAAGGAGCGCGCGTCGTATGCGCAACCGGATGGGGCGCGTGTGCGGTGCGCTATTGACAGCGCAAATTTTAATACTATACATTTGTATAGTATTTGATTCGAACACACTCACTGAGAAAGTGTCCATATGACATCCCATGCTAGCTACACCGACCTGCGCGTTGGTGGGGTAGTTATCACACCGTACCGTCGGCGGTGCCACGCGCCAATTCCCTTTTATGCCTCGCGCATCCCGGCTGGGTTCCCCTCGCCGGCAACGGACTACCTAGACGATGGACTCGATATCAACGATTTAGTCATTCGCCATCCGGCGGCCACGTTTTTTGTCCGCGTCGAGGGAGAATCTATGATCGGCGCCGGAATTCATCCGGGCGACACCCTCGTCGTCGATCGCGCAGAGCGGCCGACGGATCGGGCCGTTGTCGTTGCCATACTCAATGGGGCGTTCACCGTTAAGCGCATGTGCCGGCGGGAAGGGCAGATCGTACTCACCTCAGAGAATGAGCAGATGCCACCCATTCAGCTGAGCGCGGAAATGGATTTCGAAGTTTGGGGAGTGGTCACCTACGTCATCCACCAAGTGCAATGACGCCACCCTATATCGCGCTAGTCGACTGCAACAACTTCTACGCTTCCTGTGAACGCGTGTTTCGCCCCGACTTGGGCGATCGTCCAATTGTCGTGCTGAGCAATAACGACGGCTGTGTGGTTGCTCGCTCTCCGGAAGCCAAGGCACTAGGCATTCAACTCGGCGATCCCTACTTCAAGATCCGCCATGCCTTCGAGCGATGCAGGGGGCTCGCATTTTCCTCAAACTACACGCTCTATGGCGATATGTCGCGGCGCGTGATGGAGACGCTGCGCGAATTTACGGACGAGGTCGAAGTCTATTCGATTGACGAAGCATTTCTCGGTTTGCGCGACCGCGCGCGGGGGTTGTCACCCCTTGCCGAAGCGATGCGCACAACCGTTAAGCGATGGACGGGCCTGACGGTCTCGGTCGGGGTGGGCACTACGAAAACCTTAGCCAAGGTCGCCAATCGTCTCGCCAAGCGCGAAACCGGCGCCTGTAATCTCGTCGAACACGGAGATTTGGCCAGCGTGCTGAGCGAGGTCGACGTTGGTGACGTGTGGGGCGTAGGACCGCGCTATGGACGCATGCTCGCCTCTTATGGAATAAAAACGGCCCTGCAGTTGAGCCAGGCCGATGATCAGTGGGTGCGGCGACGAATGACCGTGATGGGGCTGCGCACCGCGATGGAACTGCGCGGTATTCCCTGTTTTGCCCTCGATGAGCAGCCGATGCCCAAAAAAGCGATCGTACGTTCGCGGCAGTTTGGCCGCGATATAGTCGATCTAGAAGAACTGCTCGAGCCGCTGGCTTCTTATGTGGCGGCCGCCGCGCGCGCGCTGCGCAGGCAGCGCAGCGTGGCCGGCTCCATGCGCGTATCGCTTGCCACCAGTCGCTACGATGAATACGCCTATGGAAACGCTCGCTTCGGGGTGCTGCCTTGGGCGACGGCTCATACGGGAGAACTGATTGGATGGGCCTGCCAACTGATGCGGCAGATCTATCGACCCAACTACACCTACCGGCGCTGTGGGGTGATGCTGACCGATCTATCATCCGATCGCATACAGCAGGAGAGGTTATTTGTCGATGGGCGATACGATGAAAAGAAAAAGGTGCTGATGCAGGTAGTCGATCAGGTAGCGTCTGCGTGGGGAGAAGATGCGCTCAAGTATGCGCGCGAAGGACTGGACGTAGGGTGGGGTATGCGCCAGCACAGTCGATCGCCGCGCTACACGACGCGCTGGGATGAAGTGCCGGTTATTCCGGTGTAGCAGACTGGTAGAGAATACGCAAGAGGGCAGCGCTGGGACGTAGTCGCTCGTTCGCGTGCGTAGAGCAGGTAGAAATGGGTCCTCCACCTCTTCGTGGCAGTGGATTTTCTTCTATGAATCTATCCATTAAGTAATTAACTTACTCCGAGTTAGTTGACTTATACTACGCGAGCGTCTTTTCGACGTTCCTAAAACGCGGGATTTCCTTATGCCTTCACAGCAAACGTCTGGACGCGTCAGCGTATCGTTTGGCCAAGCG
>JAYOKQ010000142.1:0-9319 GCA_038119905.1 Gemmatimonadota bacterium
CGCGTAGGGTCTGCTGGACCTCGAGCAGGAAGTCGCGCACCGGAGCTTGGCGCGCAGGGTGCCCTAAACCGATTTGCATAGATGGCTCGATCCACACATCGGCGTCGTTGCGATCTGCGCTAATCGAGGTATCAATAAAAGCGTCCCAGTCGATCCAGGTGCTTCTTGAGGCAGTAAAAAACGTGTTTTTCCAGTATAGGCCGCCCCAGCAAACTGCGTGTCCTCGTTTACCTTCCTTCTCTTCGGTCAGGTCTAAAAAGGCGATGATCCGTTCGTCTGCTGGCAGGGACAGCGCTTCGTAAATCGTTTTACTGCGCGCGGTGCTCAAATCTGCGTTGGCGACAAAAAAGCAGGCCTCTGAGGAGTGGTCGCTCCCGAGTTGGTCTATGAGCGCTACGGCTCGGTCATCAAGCCAGGCAGGCACAAGAGCACGATCCGGGATGGGTGGTGCAAGAGAGTGCTCAAGCAGTTGGTTGATGCGCTCGGCGACGCGCTGGCCTTCGTCGGGGTTGGCCATGGTGAAAACTTCTATAAGGGCGTCGTCGCGGTCCTCGTCGAGCGTCCACAGAGTGAGATTGGCACGCGGCATTCGGCTATGGCGCCCCCAGTGCTCTACTTCGAAATCGACCTTGCTCACTGAGGTAAAATGGACGGTGCGCTCTTTTACGCCAAATAGCTTGCGGTGCTGCGTGCGGATGATCTGGTCTGCCGGAAAGAAAGCGGTCGTCATGGCGAAGCTGCTGTTGCGCATGAGCATAATAAGGATGAGCACGCACAGTATAATGCGTGCCCATAGCGGCGCTTCGTTTAGGTAGGTGATCGCGCTCATGCCCGCGAGTAGAGCGACTACGCACCAGTGCATTACGGGCACCTGGCGTATGACATAATCGCCGTTTGTCGTTTCGCGGATATGCAAGGGTAGACTCTCGGGCAGGGAGAATGGGAGATCGATAGAAAGAGGCTAAACGATATCGTCGCGGCTGTCCGCCTCCAGATGGCTGACGTCTCCCAGCACGTGCAGCATCCAGCCGTCGGCCTGACGGCTGATCAGGTTGTAGCTGGTATTGGCCGTGACAAAGCGGCGTTCGGGCGTCAGGTCGAGCCCTAGCACATACTTGATTGCCATTGTGATGGTGCCGCCGTGCGTGACGACGACAATCTGTCCGTCGGCGTGGCGTGTCGCCAGCTCCTCTAGGCAGGCGACGACGCGCTCGTAAAACTGGCGCGAGCTCTCTCCTTCGGGTATCTGGTAGTCCGGATCGCCCGACAGATAGGCGGCGTGTGCTTCGGGATGATGCGCCTCCACGTCGTCTCGCGCTAGTCCCTGGAAAATGCCGTAGTGGCGCTCGCCTAGGCGCGAGTCAATGTGTAGCTCTAGGCCGGTGGCTCTGATTAGAGGCGCCGCCGTTTCTTGAGTGCGTTCGAGATCGCTAGCGTAGATGGCATCCAGTCGGGTGTGGCGCAGGCGCTCGGCTAGTGCCTGCGCCTGCTGGCGCCCCTCGGCGGTGAGGGGACTGTTCCGCTGCCCTTGGTAGAGCCCCAGCGCGTTCCACTCGGTCTCGCCGTGTCGTATGAGGACGATACGGGTCACGGATAGAGCTTCTCGACGACCTGAATAAGGGCCTGCATAAAGCCGATGCAGTGGGCGCGGCCGCGATGGCCCCAAGGGGTATCGCCGGCTACGTGCGGCACGTGGTCCGTAATCATAAAGCCCTCAAAGCCAACTTTGCGCAGCGTTTTAACCACTTCAAAGGTGTCGACCTGGCCGCAGTCGATAAAAGTCTCGTGAAAGTTTTCCACCGGGCCGATGACGTCGCGGAAGTGGATATAGATGATTTTGTCGCGTCCTCCAAAGTGCTTGACGGCGCGGATGACGTTGTCGTGTCCCCCCATTTCCGACCAGCAGCCCATGCAGAAATCGAGCCCGTGATGGTCGCTGTCAAAGGTATCCATATTGCGCTTAAAGTCGTCAAAGCTGCTGCAGATGCGCGCGATGCCGCCCAGCGTATTACCCGTGGGCGGATCGTCTGGGTGCAGGGCTAAGCGCACGTTGGATTCTTCGGCGACGGGCAGCAGTCGCTCCAGATACCAGCAGTAGTTTTCCCACATTTCTTCGTGCGTATAGATCCGCCCATGCGTCAGCTCTTCGGGGTCGTGCTCGGCCAGGTTAAAGCGCGTGGCGCGGGCACCGCCGCGCAGTGTAGCCGGCTCGGGGGTGCGCCAGACGCTGTTGGGCATCCAGTGGTAGCCGAGTATGGGAATGCCGGCTTTGCCCATGTTGCGCACGGTTTGGATCATGTGCTGTAGCTGCTCTTCGCGTCCGTCCTGTCCGAGCATAATCTTGTCGTAAAACGATACGGGCACATTTTCTAGCGCCATGAGCCGCAGTTCGGCTGCGTCTGCCTGAGCCTTAATCGCGGCTAGATCTTCGTATTCCCACTGTGAATCGCCGGGTAGCTTGGGCGTATTCATAAGAAAATCGTCGACGCCAAGCTGTTTGATAAAGGCCAGCAATTCTTCGCTGATTTCGTTGAACTGCCCTAGGCCTACGCGCATCTTGAGTGACATGGTTTAAGGTCTCCTGTAGTGGAAGAGCTTGGGTGGCGACGGGAATGTGGAAAAAAGCAATTTGGGCGTCAAGCGCGCTGCCCGATGCGCTCTCCGGCGCGCACGTGCACCTCGATGCCGGCGGCTGAATCTTCGAGCAGGTCGTCGTCAAAGGCGACGGTTTCTGCCGCAAAGAGCAGCACCAGCGTCGAGCCGCCAAACTGGAAGTAGCCCTTTTCTTGACCCCGTTCAACAGGTCCGCTCGCATAGGTCTGCACGATACTCGACACGTTGAGCGCGCCGACTTCAATGCAGCAAGCGCGGCCAAACTGGGGGCTGTCGATTGCGGTGACGGCGCGTTTGTTGAGCGCAAAGATGGCCGGTTGCTGCGCTAGCGCTAGCGGGTTAACCGAATGGTACTGGCCGGTAAGAACTTCTGCCGGATCGGCATGTCCGGAGTCGAAAAAGTGAAAGCGATGGTAGTCGTAGGGCGCTAGGCGAACGACCAGCGCGGCTCCGTTGGCGTAGCGGGTCGCGATCCCTTCGTCTCCCAGCAGTGCGTTGACGGATACTCGATCGCCTTTGATGGGCAGCTCTGCGCCCGCCCCGAGCTGAGGATAGACCAGCACCTTGCCATCGGCTGGACAGCACAGCGCCTCCGGTTCGGCAGCAAAGGGACGCGCCTCTTCTTTAAGGCGTCGGGTAAAAAAGTCGTTGAAGCTGAGATAGGCCTCTGCGGGATGCTCTGCCTCGCTCATATCGACGCCGTAGCGACGAACAAAGGTGGGTATGTCGCGCCGCGTAAAAGTCTGCCGTTGCCACCACCCACACAGGTTAGATGCCAGCGGATAATGCGCCAACAGGTGCAGGCACAGGCCCCCGAGCGCCGTTTCGTAGAGCCAGCGCACGGCCCCAACGCCGGGAGCGCGTTCGGCGACTAAGTGACCAGTCTGGCGGTCGCGGTAACGCACGACGTGGCCGGGTGAATCGGCGATAGATGCTTCGGGCGTATGGTCGGGCACAGTAGGCATAGGCGGCAAGATAAGGGGTGGACTCCGTGCCGCGCAAGCGGCCTGTGCACGGCGCACAGCGGCGAATTGACAGGGCTTTGACCACCCGTGTTCTTTGCTGGCGTGAGGATCTACAAACGATTAGCAGGTGGAGGATATGGAAGTCATAGACAAAGAGGCGGTTAAACAGTATTTGCTCGACTTACAGGATGCCGTATGCGCGGCACTGGAAGAGGAGGATGGTCGGGCTACCTTCCGCGAAGATGCGTGGGATCGGCCCCAGGGCGGCGGTGGTCGTTCGCGTGTGTTGGCAGAGGGTGCATACATCGAGAAAGCGGGGGTCAATTTCTCGCACGTCAAAGGCGATAAGCTGCCGCCGTCGGCCTCGGCACAGCGTCCGGAACTGGCCGGTCGCGGTTTCGAGGCGATGGGGGTTTCGCTGATTGTCCATCCACACAACCCCTACGCGCCGACTTCGCATGCCAATGTGCGCTTCTTCATTGCGACCAAGGAGGGCGAAGCGCCGGTGTGGTGGTTTGGTGGTGGATTTGACTTAACGCCGTTTTACGGATTCAGAGAAGATGCGGTACACTGGCACCAGACGGCTAAGGCCGCGTGTATGCCCTTTGGGAGCGACCTGTACGAGAAGTATAAGAAGTGGTGCGATGACTACTTTTTTCTCAAGCACCGGCAGGAGCCGCGCGGCGTGGGTGGGCTGTTTTTTGACGATGTCAACGAGGGCGGTTTTGCGCATAGCTTCGATTTTATGCGCAGCGTCGGCGATCACTACCTAGAGGCTTACAGACCGATTTTCGCGCGGCGCAAGGACACGCCTTACGGCGAGCGTGAGCGCGCCTTTCAGCTCTATCGGCGCGGTCGCTACGTCGAATTTAACCTCGTCTACGACCGCGGAACGCTCTTTGGACTGCAGTCGGGGGGGCGCACCGAATCCATCCTAGTATCCATGCCTCCGCTGGTGCGCTGGGAGTACGACTGGCAGCCCGAGCCCGGCACGCCGGAAGCCGAGCTGTACGAGGTATTTCTGCAGCCAAACGACTGGGCTGAGGGCTAGACTCGTTCGCAGCTCGGGCGCTGTTGGTCACTAGCCCAACAGCGCCTGCCACTCCTCCTCTTTAAATCCCACCGCGCCGCCGGCGTCTGCCAGCAGAAAAGGCCGCTTGATGAGCTTGCCGTGCTGCGCCAAGAGGCGGATGGCCTCGGCCGGTTTCATGGTGCCGACCTTGTCTTTAAGTCCTAGCTCGCGGTACATCTCGCCCGAGGTGTTAAATAGCTTTTTGACCTCTCCATCTACATAGCCTAGCATGCGCTTTAGCTCGGCCTGTGAGGGCGGCGTTTGGACGATGTCGACGGGCTGGTAGGTTGCGCCCTTTGCTTCGAGATACTTGATGGCTTTGCGGCAAGTAGAGCACTTAGAATAGTGATAGAGCTTCATGTTACATTCTCTCCAGAGATAGGGTGCATTCGGCGGCTAGCTCAGCGCCGGGATAGAGCACAGCCGTTCCGCAGGTCGGATCGTCTTGGGCGAGCAGGTTGACGCCGTTATTGGCGTTGGTAACCGGCTCGACGGCGAAGTAGGATTTGCCCGCTGGATTGTATACGATCAAATGGTTGCACGTCTGGGAGGCGTCTAGGCGCAGCGCGATGCCGCTTTCCGGCCAGGTGATGCGACCTCCCTGAAAACCGTAGTAGCAGGTGTCGAGAAAGTTGTCCGGCTTCAGCACACGCGCCTGGGCAAAGTCTTGATGAGGCGCTAGCGGCTGCAGGGGACCCGAGGGTATGCGCGTTTCGTTCGCATCCGGATAGGCGCCTTCGAGAGAAAAGTGCAGGTACACGGGCTCGTTTGTGTGCGTTAGCGTGCGGTTGAAGTAGGGGTGCCAGCCCATGCCGGCGGGCATGGGGGAATCGCCCTCGTTGCGCAAGGTCAAGCGCATCGTAAGCTGCGCGCCGTCGAGCGCGAATTCGGCGGCAACGGCAAAGGGCCAGGGCCAGTTGACGCGTTCGGCTTGACGGCTGTCCCACGCACAGCCCAGTCGGGTCGCGCTCTGCTCAGAGATCTGCCACGGACGATGGCGCACATCGCCGTGAATAGCGTGTTGCGATCCGTTTTCCAGCTGGTAGTGCTGCCCGCCAAAGACAAAGGCCCCATTTTCAACGCGGTTAGAATAGGGCACCATCAGAAAGTTGGAACAGGCCAGGTCGCAGTCTGCGCGCTGGCTATCGGGCATTAGCGGCAGCCACTGGTGTCCGCTATAGCCGTAAAGAGACAGGGTGCCGGCCCCATTTTGCGGGTCGACGAGGAGCCGTAGATCGTCGTTTTCTAGTAGCACGGTCGACATAGTTTTTCGCTCTGAGTGAGAGTGTATATAAACAAAGGCTATGCGCAGAGGCAGTGCCTGCGGCCGGCCCTAAATAAAGAGGCTGTCTTCCGACGAGTAAAACAGTTTCTCCACGTCCTCTTCGTCGAGCTCGCCCGCCTGAAACTTGCGCCGCACGTCGGCAAAGGACCAGCTCGGATCAAAGGGCCAGGGCGTATGCTGAGTCCGCGTTAGGCCTACGGCCCCAGAGACCGCATCGCGAATGCGCTCGCGGTGCCAGCCCACCATGGGATGGGGCAGATCGTTGGGATCAAACAGGCCAATGGCCGCGACCTCGTCGCTCTGGCCAATAAACTGTCCGCTCGTCGGTTGGGCGACGTAGACCGCGTCGGTGTCGCCCCCGTTGCACCAGTCCGGTCGCGAGTAAAAGCCAACTAAGCGAGCGATGGAGACGATGAGACCGGTCTCTTCGCGGGTTTCGCGCATGGCCGCCTGGACCAGCGATTCGCCGGGATCGACGCCGCCGCCGGGCAGCGCCCATACGCGGAAATCGCGCCGCAGTATCAGCAGCACGCGCCGGTCGATAAAGATGGCTGTTTCGACGCCTAGGCTGGGCATAATTAGCCGATAGAAAATACGATGACGCGCAGCGCCTCGTTGCCGTCGTTGACCAATCCGTGTGCGCCGCCCGGATAGACGGCCGTTATATCACCGGCCGACACGGGGTGCTCGGCTCCGTCCAAGTGCATCGTGCCGCTTCCAGACACGATATAGTAGTATTCCTCGTCTTCGCGGTGGGCGTGCACGCCTATGGACACGCCGGGGGCTAGCACATCGTCGTGCACAAAGCGCAGGCGCCCTGTGGTTATGTCGTTTGGGGCTAGTACCTCGCACCAGTCGAGTTCGCCCTGGCCGTCGTGGCAGTTGGGTAGGGGCGCTCGGCGCATAGCGTGGCGTTTTTTAAGCAGCGTGGTCTCAGTCATGGTCATCTCAGTTCTCATACGGAGAGGAGAGCGTATTCAACGGAGGCTATGGATTGCTCTGCGCCTGCCACTGCGGGTTGGGCTGTGGGATCTTGGCCTCGACGGCTTCGCGCCAGTCGGCCAGCAGTGCATGCAGTCGGTCGCGCGTTTCCGGCTCCCTTTCGACTAAGTTGTCGTCCTCTCCTACGTCTTCGCGCAGGTTGTACAGCTCTAGCGTTCCATCCTCAAAAAACTCGATTAGCTTGTAGTCGCCGCAGCGCACGGAAGAGCCTGGTGTGCCGCCCTGATTACCGTAGTGCGGATAGTGCCAAAAGATGGCTTCGCGATCCAGCGTTGATCCCCCGCGCAGCAGCGGCGCGATGCTGGTCCCGTCGCAGTGCTGTTCCGGTAGGAGATCGAGCCCGGCCATTTCCAACAGCGTCGGGTAGAAATCGGGACTCGTAACAGGCACCGAGCACGTGCTGCCGGCCTCGATCTGACTGGGCCAGCGCACGAGCAGCGGTTCGCGCGTCCCGCCTTCGTACATCCAGCCCTTGCCTTCGGCCAGCGGTGCGTTGCAGGTGGGCGAGCCTTCCGATGTGGCTAGGCCCCCGTTGTCAGAGGTAAAAAAAATGAGCGTGTCGTCGGCTAGGCCGTTTGCGTCCAAATAGTCCAAAATGCGACCTACGCTCTCGTCGAGACTCTCTATCATGCCGGCGTAGACGGGGTCGGACTGCACGAGGCGGCGCTTTACGCGCTGGTCGCGCTTGTGGTCGCAGGGAAAGAATTCGTCCTCGGAGAAGGTCTGGACCGCGTCGAGGCCGAGTGCTTTGGCTTTGGCCTCATACTTGCGGATCTTTTCCTCTTTTGCCTGCAGCGGCGTGTGCACCTGATAGTAGCATAGGTTGAGGAAAAAGGGCCGTTCGTCGCGTTCGTCCAGTAGGTCGATAATTCGGTCTGTGAGATAGTCCGTCAGATAGGTCCCCTCGGGCACGTCGGCCCCCTCTAACGGAGGAATGGTCCACGGGCTGAAGTAGCCGCCCCGACCGGGCGAACCCTGATGTGCCCCGCCAACGTTTTGCTCAAAGCCGTGGTCCTCGGGCAGGTGGCCCGCGCCGCCCATATGCCACTTGCCCACGTGCCAGGTTTGGTAGCCGCCTTCGTGCAGTGCGCGAGCGAGCGAGTGCTCGGAGGTGGGCAGATTTTTCAGATAGGGCACGTCGACGACGCGGCCGCGCGCCGGATGAATATGGCCGTGCACGTCGATCCAATCGGTTATGCCGACGGTCGCCGGGTACTTGCCGGTGAGAATGCTGGCGCGCGTCGGCGAGCACACCGGGCAGGCGGCATAGGCGTCGGTAAAGCGCATGCCTTCGCGCGCCAGTCGATCGATGTGGGGCGTTTCGTAAAATGGACTGCCGTAGCAGACCAAATCCTTCCACCCCATATCGTCGATGAGGATAAAGAGGATGTTGGGGCGCTTCATCTAGCCGAGCGCCTGCTCAATTGCCCCGACTAAC
The DNA here is from genome assembly GCA_038119905.1 of Gemmatimonadota bacterium. Classification (GTDB taxonomy): domain Bacteria; phylum Latescibacterota; class UBA2968; order UBA8231; family UBA8231. The sequence goes on from JAYOKQ010000142.1 coordinate 8,376, forward strand.
TCGGGATCGTCCGGTGCGGTGCGCGGTGAAAAGCGCGCGATGATCTGGCCGTCGCCGTCGACGAGAAACTTCTCAAAATTCCAGCTGATGTCCTCGCCGTCGCCGATGAGAAACTGGTACAGCGGATGGCGTCCATCGCCGTTGACTTCAATCTTGGAAAAGAGGGCAAACTCGACGCCGTAGCGGCTGCTGCAAAACTGCTGGATTTCCTCTTCGCTGCCCGGTTCCTGCGCTCCGAACTGGTTGCAGGGAAAGCCCAGCACGGCCAGTCCGCGCTCGGCGTATTGATCGTGCAGGGCCTGCAGGCCTTCATACTGCGGCGTTAGTCCGCAGGCGCTGGCTACGTTGACGACGAGCAGAGTCTTACCCTTGAACTGGTCGAGCGAAGTATCTTGGCCGCTAATGGAGGCGGCAGAAAAATCGTGGGCGCTGGGCATGGTGTATAGCTCCTTATGGCTGAGTGCGTGCAGTCTGTACGACGCGATTTTGCATAGGGTAGCGCTCGGTGGGCGTAGCGTCAACTCAAAGTGGGCACCGAGCGCGACACGCGAATCGGTTTTGCGCTGGTTGGTGGACTTTTCGCCGCGGATCATTATTGGTATTGTTCTCGGCGCGCAGCGCGTGCCCTTTCCCATACAGCGGAGTGGACGATATGAGACTAGAAGGTAGAGCAGCCTTAGTGGCCGGCGGCGCCGGTTCGATGGGTAGCGCCGTAGCTCGACTGTTTGCCCAGGAGGGTGCGGCCGTATGTGTGGCAGACCGCGATATAGAGCGCGCGGAAGGTGTGGCGCACGAAATAGTTGATTCCGGCGGGCGTGCTATTGCCACCGGATTGGACGTGTGCGACTCGGCACAGTGGGATGGCGCAGTTGACGCGACGGAAGCGGCATTTGGTCACCTAGATCTGATGGTCAACCTGTCGGGTAGCAACGTGCGCGTCGGCT
>JAYOKQ010000143.1:0-9239 GCA_038119905.1 Gemmatimonadota bacterium
AGCCCTTTTTTTGGGCGCAGGCGAAGAAGCTCTTATAGCCCAAAGGACGCAGTAAGTCGTCGGTGAGTTGATCGGGCCATGCGCGTGTTTCCTGCAAGCTGAGCACGTCGGGTTGTGCCGTTTCGAGCCACGCGTGAAATCCCTTGCGAGCAACTGAGCGCAGGCCGTTGACGTTCCACGATATCAGCTTTTTGCGCTTCATTCGCCGGCGTTATCGAGTAGGTTTTGCAGGTTTTGACCGAGTATGTTCTCGCGGTCGACCGGCGTGATAAAAGGGCAATGCGTTCGGAATGCCTCTAGTGCATGCTGATAGGTCATGTTAAAGCGGACGACGGGGTAGTCGGATCCCCAGCACAGCCGATGGCCACCAAAGTGCGCGTATAGCTTGCGCACGCCGGCATGGGTGTCGGAATGAGGATAATCCCACGAGGTGTTCGAAACATAGTGGAAGCCAGACAGCTTTATGTAGATATTGTCGACTTCCGCCGAACGCAACACCTCGTCCATGCTCTCTTGGCCCATGCGCGCGCCGGCCATATGGTGACACAGAAAGGGCACGGTGGGAAATTGCTTGGCCAATGTGCGCAAGGCCGGCTGCCACTGTGGGCCGAGTGCCAGTGACGCAATGAGTTTGCGTTCCTCGGCTTTTGCGAAAAAAGTCTGTCCCTCGGCCGAGGAAAACCATTCGATATCGCTCTTTAGGTAATGCGTGAAGCCCTTTAGTCCGTACTGACGCGCGGCGCTGTCGAGCCGCTGTGCGGCTCCGGGGACGTGGTAGGTGTCGCTCCATGAGCAGTCGACGTCGGCAAACTGCACGAGTCGTTCGGGATGGCGCGCCACGCACTCGGCGACGTAGTCGTTATTGTCAGGATTGTGCTCAATGCGTGCGCAGACGAGCACGGCCTTGTCGACGCCGTGGCGGTCCATTTCCCAGAGCAGTTGCTCTACGATGCCGCGACTTTCGGGGTCGGGCACGGGCGGTTGGTAGGGCCAGCGGCGCCATGCGTGCGTGTGGGAATCGATAATCATTGGATACTCTTCGGGGCCTAAGTGCGGATACGAGCTATATATGCGAAAAAATAAGGTGCAGGTGGTCAATCGTCCACCGCAGGAAAGAGCTGTTAGTGCACGTATTCAGGGCCTCTTTGCGTCGTATACTGATTCACTATTCTCATAATAAGCCATTGTTTTATAGCAATTTGTCAGTAGTGCTTATGGGGTGGTGCCCGTTGGAAGCGGCTACCAAAGGGCGTAATTTATTTTCTTGCGTTGGAGGATAGAAAAATGGTCAACTATGAATTCATTCTTTTTGAAGTGCGGGATCGAGTTGCGTGGATTACGCTCAACCGTCCCGAAGTGCTCAACGCAATGCATCCGCCGATGGCGGCCGAGTTGCGCGATGCGTGGAAGCGCGTCCGCGATGATGAGTCCATATGGATGGGGGTGCTGACCGGTAGCGGCGAACGCGCTTTCAGTGCAGGATCCGATTTGAAGTGGCGCAGTGCTGCAGGTGAAGAGGTGCGCCAACACAACCGGGCCGAGGCTGCCGATCAAGAGGCAACGGGTTTCCAGCGCGGAATGGACTGCTGGAAACCGCTGGTCGCCGCCGTAAACGGCTATGCGGTGGGCGGTGGGTTTGAACTGGTGCTGGGGTGCGATATCGTCATCGCCGCAGAAAACGCTCAATTCGGACTGCCGGAAGTGCGCAGAGGGTTGATGGCCGATGGGACAGGTATTCATCGTCTGATGCGTCGAATTCCCTATAGTGCGGCGATGTCGATGATACTGCGAGGTCAGTTTATTGATGCGGAGGAAGCTTGGCGCATTGGATTGGTCAACGAGGTGACGCCACCGGCCGACCTAGAGGAGACGACTGCTCGTTGGGTCGATCAGATCATGGAGTGCGCCCCTCTGTCGCTGCGCGCGAGCAAAGAAGCGGCGCTGTGCGGGATGGAACGGCCGCTGAGCGAGGCCATCGGGCACGTGTTTCCGCAGGCAGAAGTGCTCTATGCTTCGCAAGATTTCATTGAAGGGCCGCGGGCTTTTGCCGAAAAAAGGCCACCGCAGTGGGAAGGGCGTTAGGCGAGGAAGCGCAAAAAATGGTTGAATTGCCGAACGACGCGTTGTATCTTGCCGCTTCAGATCGGCCACCTCGTCGAGAAGCGAGGGGCATTCAGGGTAGACTACAGAAGGCTACAGAGATCGAGGATATGGAAAGTTTGAATCCGCAAACGCTCTACTCTACGGAAGTATACGAACCTCAGATACGCGACTCACGCGGGACGTATCGGCTGTGGGGAACGCGGGGATCGATTCCCGTGTCGGGTCCCCAGTATGTGCGCCACGGAGGCAATACCTCCTGCTTTGAGTTTGCCCACGGCGGCAACCGGATCATCTTTGATGCGGGTTCGGGACTGCGTGAAGTCGGTTTAACCATGCTGCAGGGACCGCCGCATAAGATTCACCTATTTATCACGCATACCCACTGGGACCACATACAGGGCTTCCCCTTTTTCGCTCCTGCCTATATGGCGGGATACGATATTGCCGTCTACGCTGCGCCCAACTTGGAACAGGACCTGGAGTCGATCTTCCGTGGGCAGTTGGACCGGGCCTATTTTCCCGTGCAAATGGAAGATATGCAGGCGCACTTGGAGTTCAATTACATAGAAGACGCACCCGTGCGCATTGGCGATGTGGAAATCAGCTGGGAGTCTACCTTCCATCCAGGCGCTACGGTTGGCTACAAGATGACGGTGGAAGATCACCAGTTGGTCTACATACCCGATAATGAGTTTCTAAAGGGCTATATGGGAGCGCCACAGAGTGTCTTATCAGACGAAGATGCAGCTACCTACGGCGATCTGGTCGAGTTTTGTCGCGGCGCTGACGTGCTGCTGCACGAAGCTCAGTATACTCACGAGGAATATCCGATTAAAGTGGGATGGGGGCATACATCGGTTGCCAACGCCTGTGCCTTGGTCAATATGAGCGACGTCAAAAAATGGATCGTAATTCACCACGATCCGTCTCATAGGGACGATTTTCTGCAAGAAAAGCTGAACCTGACGCGCCAAATACTGAGCGACATAGGTTGTTCAACGCAGGTTCAGCACGGCTACGACGGGTTGATGGGATATCTGTAAATTCTGTAAATAGTGAAAATACGCTTAACATAGCGGGCCCGTCGCGTATGCACTGTGCGTGCAGCGGCGGGCCCGCTGTCGTATGAAAATGCGAGATGGGACTATAGTTGAATCGTGGATTGGCTGCGTCCGGCTTTGAGAACAGCTGCTGCGACCCGGAGGGCGGCTAGGCCATCATCGGCCGTTACCAGAGGCTGTTCATCGCGTTCAAAGCAGCGCACGACGTGCTTGGCTTGCTCGGCAAACATGTCCTTCTTTCGATAGGTGTACACCCTTTCGCGACCGTTGGCTGCTTTGAGCGTAAAGGCGCCGTGCGTGTCGGGGTTGAACGAGGTGGGCGTCTCTTTCGCCGTCATGCCAAACTGAAGAGAGCCTTTGGGACCTATAAAGTCGTTGAGCCCGGCTACCTGTGCCCCTGCTGCCACGCCCCAGGACCAGATGAGCGCGTGTTGGTCGCCGCTCTTGAAATTTAGGATAGCCGTTGCGGTATCTGCGCCGACGCTGGTCGAATCAAATTGCAGCGAGGAGGATTGGACGGAGGCAAGGGGGCCAAAGACTTGTAAGGCGAAATCGTAGTTATGCACGGCGCCATCAATGAGCGGTCCGCCGCCTTTGTTAATATCGCGAAACCAAGGACGTGACGGTTTGCCGCCGGCGGCAAACCGCCAAACGACCGGGCGTCCTACGGCGCCCGACTGTATGATCTGCTTGAATTTACCCCAAAAAGTATCGAATCTGCGCACGAAACCGATGGTTAAGCGCACGCCAGCCCGATCGCAGGCTTCGGCCATGCGCTCGGCGTCGCGTATCTTCAGGGCCATGGGTTTTTCGCAGAACACGTGTTTGCCAGCCCGCGCTGCCGCGATGACAGGCTGGGCATGCTGGAAGGTCGGCGTGCAAACCCATACTGCATCGATCTCTTTTAATTTCAGCAGTTTGCGATAGTCGTCGAAGCAGTGTGCTGCGCCGTAGTCGTCGGCAAATGACCGAGCTGCAGCTCCCACTACATCGCTGACGGCGACGATGCGGGCATTGCGCAGGCTTTTAATTCGAGAGGCGTGATGACGAGCGATCCCGCCGCAGCCGATAAAGCCTATATTGAGCATGGCGTACCTCCTGTAAGTGGGTGGATGCGAAAAATATAGCACGAAATTCAGGCCGCTGCGAATTTGGCCTGAGCAGCTTTTTTTTGAAAACGCAGGAATGAAAGCAGGCGTTGAGCTGTCTAATGGGCTAGACGGTGCGGTTTGTGTTGACAGATGGCGTGGTTTTCTTACCCTTATTGACTGACCGGTCAGTCAATAAATGGCGTGTTGAAATCGCATCAGCTGTCAGATGGGGGTGGTATCGGTGCGGTTTGCGTCCGCAAATCGCGCGGTTACTCTTTTTCTTATTTGCACTGACTGACTGGTCAGTCAGTGCAAATTTGCTCGCTTGAATGGAAGGAGAATACCATGGAAAAAGTAAGCCGAGACTCGATAGCACGCGTCGCGCGCATGTATAAGCAGAACAAAGACGCGAGCGCTGCGCTGGGCATTTCTCTACGCTATTTTGCCCGTCTTTGTCGGCAGTATCAAATAGAGACGCCTTATGCTCGTCATCGTCGACATATTCAAGAGGCAAAACACTAGATATTTATTATTTTCTCTTGTTCATATTTTGCGCAATCGGCGCAATGGTGAGCAGTCTAAAGTGTTTAGCGCATATTGTTGGAGGGAAATGAACGGTAGAACGCTGTTTAAATGGAGCGTCTGTGTCCTGTTGGCTGGTGTGATCTCCAGTGGCTGTGGAGAAGAAGAAGAGAGCCCTGCTGCAGGCGGTGGACCGGGTGGTCGTGGCAACTGGGGCGGAGGACGCGGTGGCGTTGCGGCAATCCCCGTCAAAGCAGAGCAGGTGACGCGCGGTGAAATGAACGCCTACGTAGAAACCTATGCCCGCTTAGAAGCTGAACGCGAAATTAGCGTGCTGGGGAGAGCAACCGGTTTTTTGCAGGAGCTAGGCGTTGAGGAAGGTGACCGCGTAACAGCCGGTCAAGTGTTAGCCAAACTCGACAAAGAAGAACTCGAGCTACGCATGCGGCAGGTCCAGGCTGGATACAACGAGGCCAAATCCAACTACGATCGCATAAAGGTCCTCTACGAGAACAAGATGGTCAGCCAAGCGGAGTATGAAACGACGCAGCTACGCTTCGAAAACAGCAAAGTCGATCTCGAAGAGGCCGAACTCAACTTGGCCTATGCCGACGTCGAGGCCCCCATATCAGGCGTAATTATGCAGCGTATGGTCGAAGTGGGAACCTTGGTGCGTTCTAACCAAGAGCTATTCTTCATTGCCGATATGGACCCGCTGCTCGTGCGTATCTTCGTGCCGGAGCGCCGCATGTATCAGCTCAAACCTGGCCAAGGGGCCACGGTTTCTGTAGAGGCGCTGCCGGGACGGACGTTCAAAGGTAAGATACGCATGATCAGCCCTAGGGTCGACCCCGAGAGCGGCACGGTAAAAGTTACGCTCGAAGTTCCGGCCAGCGGAATGCTGAAGCCGGGGATGTTTTGCACGGTGCGCATCATCACAGATAGTCGTCCCAATGCGCTCATCGTGCCGAAGAAAGCGCTCATTTTAGAAACGGACGCCGACGACGTATTTGCCGTCCAAGATGGCAAAGTTGCATTGGTTGACGTGGAGCTCGGCTTTGTCGAAGGCGATCGCGTTGAAATCGTTTCCGGGCTTGAAGAGGGCATGCAGGTAGTGACGGTAGGTCACGAGGGCCTCAAAGACGGCGCTGCAGTGCGGGTTGTGGGAGAAGAGGGCAGTGCCGTGGCTAGCGAAGAGGGGGCCGAAGGTGAGGTCGGTGGTGGTCCGGAAGGTCGGCAGGGTGGTGGTTCGGGTGGCCCTGGTGGACCGGGTGGGGCACTGCCGGACAGCCTGCGCGAGTTGGTTGCAAAGTACCGGGCCGAGGGCAAGGAGTTGCCGGACAGTTTGCGGGCCAAGCTGCGTGAACTGCGCGGTGGCGGTGGTCCGGCCGGCGGACAGGGCGGCGGTGGTCGCCAGTGGGGTGGTAACTAAATGAGCTTAGTCGAGTTTTCCACGCGGCGACGCGTGACGGTGGCCATGCTGATGGTCGCCATCATAGTTTTTGGCGGCGTGGGCTTTTCTCGACTGGCCGTCAATCTACTGCCTGATATAACCTATCCGACTATTACGGTGCGGACCGAGTATCCCGGTGTGGCGCCGCTGGAGATCGAGCGCTTGCTCTCCGAGCCCGTCGAGGGATTGGTCGGCGTTGTCAGCAATGTGGTGCGGGTGAATTCTATATCGCGACCAGGTGCGTCCGATGTGATCGTCGAATTTGCTTGGGGCACAAATATGGACTTTGCCTCATTGGATTTGCGCGAAAAGCTCGACTTGGGCAACCTGCCGCGCGAGGCCAGTCAGCCCATTTTGCTGCGCTTTGATCCTTCGCTCGATCCGATTATGCGCGTTGCCTTTTACGGTGATGTTGGTCTTATGGAAATGCGACGCATGGCCGAAGAGCGCCTGCGGCCGCAGTTGGAAAGTTTGGAGGGCGTTGCAGCTGTTAGTATCGAGGGCGGCCTCGAGGAGGAGATTCAGGTCGAAGTTGAGGTGTCGCGTCTCGATTATCTAGGTATTCCCATTAGTCAGGTCACCAGTCGGTTGGGAGCTGAAAACGTCAACCTGACCGGCGGTACGCTCAAAGACGGCGAAGCTGAGTTTCTCGTACGCACGCTCAACGAGTTTCAAGGGATCGATGAAATCGGCGAGATTATTGTCGGTGAAATCAACGGTGCTCCAATCAAGCTCAGCGATGTGGCGCGCGTCTTTCGCGGATATAAGGAGCGAGATCTCGTAACGCGCATCGACGGGCGCGAGGGCGTGGTCGTGGCCATCTTCAAAGAAGGTGATGCCAATACCGTCCAGGTGAGTGCTTCGCTACACGAACGCCTGAATCAGTTCAAAGAAGAAAACAGCAGTCTCTTTGCCGGTAGCGGCATGCAGATCGTCTTTGATCAAGCGATCTTCATCGGACAGGCTGTCGACGAGGTGCTTAATACGGCCATTATCGGCGGTGTTCTGGCTGTCATCATATTGTTTTTGTTTCTGCGCGATCTCAAGAGCACATCGATTATCAGTATGGCGATTCCGATTTCGGTAATTGCCACTTTTTTCCTCATGTTCACATCCGATGTCTCCCTCAACATCATGTCGTTGGGGGGCTTGGCGCTGGGTGTCGGTATGTTGGTCGACAACTCCATTGTCGTGCTGGAAAGCATTCAGCGCTACCGAGATCGCGGACTGGGCGTCGCCGAGGCGGCACGACGCGGCGCCGGCGAAGTGGGAACGGCCGTGGTGGCTTCAACGCTGACCACTATATGCGTGTTTCTGCCCATCGTATTTGTCGAGGGGGTAGCCGGCCAGCTGTTTAAAGATCAGGCGCTGACCGTTACGTATTCTCTAGTCGCTTCGCTGGTCGTCGCTTTGATGCTTATTCCGATGCTGTCTTCGCTGAGTATAGATGAGATGGTATCCAAACAGAGCGCTGAAGGGCCGCAACGGGGGATTAAGGGACCGGCTATGCTGGTGCGGGGTATTGGCTACATTACGGGCGGAATTGGTCGTTTGTTATCCGCATTACTTTGGCCCATCTATAAAGTATTTGACGGCCTCTTCAATGCGGTAGCTAAAGTCTATCCCGTCTTGTTGCGCTGGGCCTTGGGGCATCGCTTACTCGTTCTGTTTGGTTCGATTGGACTTGCGGTAGGCGTGCTGTATCAAGCGCGCGATCTGGGCGTTGAGCTGATTCCGGAAATGAGTCAGGGTGAGTTCCTCGTCGACTTGGAATGGGCGGCTGGAACGCCGTTGGAACAGACGACCGAATCCGTTCGCATGCTCGATCAGCGCGTGCGTCAGGTCGAAGGCATCGACATGGTCTTCGCGCTCGTCGGAACTAGCGGGCAAACCGGTGGAACAGCCAGCGATAAAAAAGAACACACCGCACAGCTGCATCTGAAGCTTTCGAGTGTCCAATACGAAGAACAGGTCGTCGACGCTGTGCGCTCTATGCTCGCAGACGTGCCCGACCTAGAATATAAGTTTTCCCGGCCGTCGTACTTCTCGTTTCGCACACCTATCGAGGTGGAAATCTCCGGTTATAACATAGGCACGCTGAAGCTGCTGGCTGACGAGGTTGCGGAACGCATGCACGACATCGAGGGGCTGACGGATATTCGCTCAAGTGCCGAGGGTGGACAGCCGGAAATACAAATTTACTTCGATCGTTTGCGCTTGGCCGAATTGGGTACGACCGTGCAGCGTATTGGCGAACTGCTGCGCAACAAGCTGCAGGGTGAAGTGGCTACGGAACTGGCCCGCCGGGATCGCAAGGTAGATATCCGCGTGCGCGCGCTCGACGAAGAGCGCGAAACGCTCGATGACCTGAAGCGCATGGTCGTCAGTCCGGCCAACTATCCCGTGCCCGTCGTGCTCGACAACGTCGCTTCGGTGCGCGCGGTGGACGGTCCGGCTGAGATTCGCCGCATTGACCAAGAGCGCGTCGCCGTAGTATCGGCTAATATCGACGGCCGAGATTTGGGCAGCGTAGTCGCCGAGATCGAGGCGAATCTAGCCGAGATGGCTATGCCCGAGGGGTTTGATCTAGCGATGGGTGGACAAAATGAGGAAATGGTTCGCTCGTTTGATAGCATGAAATTTGCCATGTCGCTGGCCATCTTCCTCGTCTACTTGGTAATGGCCTCTCAGTTTGAGTCGCTGCTACATCCTTTCGTCATCATGTTTACCATCCCGCTGGGATTGGTCGGCAGTGTCTTGGCCCTGTTGGTTAGCGGCGAGACCGTCAGCGTGGTGGTGCTCATCGGGTTAATCATGTTAGCGGGCATTGTGGTAAACAATGCCATTGTGCTCATAGACTACGTTAACCAGCTTCGCCGCGACGGTGGAATGAGCAAGATCGAAGCCGTCTTACAGGCAGGTGAGCTGCGCCTGCGACCGATTTTGATGACCACGTCGACCACCGTACTGGGCCTGCTGCCGATGGCACTAGGTTTGGGTGAGGGCGCC
>JAYOKQ010000144.1:0-9193 GCA_038119905.1 Gemmatimonadota bacterium
CGACCACGCGCGTGTATGACGGCGACGGCGGCATGGGGCATTTCCCCTGCTATCAAGGCACGCAGTGGGCCATAGAAAAAGCCAAAGAATTCGGCACGGCCGCCATCACTACGCGCAACCACTTTCACTTTGGCGGAGCCGGCAAGTACACGCGCATGGCCGTTGCCGAGGACTGCTTTGCCATCGCCATATCTTCGCACCGCTCGCCGATGAGTCCCGATTCATTGGTAAAGGGCGTCAACTGCACCTCGCCCATCAGCGTAGCTTTCCCTTCGGGACAGCAGCCGCCGCTGGTAGTCGATATGGGCGCATCGATGCTGCCGTGGGACGAGGCGCTTTTCGAGCGCATGCCTTTCGCTTTTTTCAAGGAGTTGGGCATCGGCGCCATGAACCGCGCTTTTGGCGGCATGCTAGCCGGTATTTACCTCCCCCAGTTTATGGCACCCCAATCGCAGTGGGAGTCCAACCAGGGATCCTTTATTGCCGTCTATGACGTTAAATGCTTCATGCCGGTGGATCAGTTCAAGAGCGAGATGGACCGCTTTATCGGCGAGGCGCGCGCCATGCGCCCCTTTCCCGGATTCGAACGAGCCGAGCTGCCCGGCGGCCTTGAATGGCAGCGCGAACGCGACTACGGACGCGACGGCATTCCCGTTTCGGCCGAACACCAGCAGAGCCTGCAGGACCTAGCCGACGAACTCGGCGTGCAAACACCCTTCGACCAATACGAACACACTCGTTTTTAAGGATCGCACCATGGCCAAAGTACTATCCAGCGTACACATCGAATTCAAGGGACGTTCACCCGCGACCGACATTATGGAGCAGGCGGGCTTCGAAGTCGTGATACAAAAACCCCAACCCGGCTGGCCCGACGATGAAACGCGCGAAAAGATCGTCGGCATCGACGGCCTGCTGGCCGGATCCGAAAACCTGAATGCCAGCACGCTAGACGGCGCCGATGCCCTGAAGGTCATCGCGCGCAATGGCGTGGGCTACGACAAGGTCGACCTGGACTATTGCACGGAGCGCGGAATCGTCGTCACCTATACGCCGGGAGCTATGAGCGACGCCGTCGCCGACCAGGTCTTCGCTCTGCTCTTAGGCATGACGCGCCAGCTCGTATGGGGCGACCGCACCGTAAAGGAAGCCGGCGATTACGACGTGCCAATCGGCGAGGATCTGTCCGCCATGACGCTGGGCTTGGTCGGCTGCGGCCGCATCGGAGCCGAAGTCGTGCGGCGTGCGCTCGGTTTCCGCATGCGCGTGCTCGTGCACGACCCCTGGGTAGATGCAGCTGCCATTCAAGCCATGGGAGCCGAAGCGGTCGATCGAGCGACCCTCTTAGCCGAGTCCGATGCCATCACGCTGCACACGCCGATGACCGAAGAAAACAAGAATATGGTCAACGCCGACTTTCTCTCGGCCATGCGACAGGGAAGCTATCTACTCAATACGGCGCGCGGTGGGCTCGTCGACGAAGAGGCACTCATCGCGGCACTACAGAGCGGACACCTGCAGGGGGCCGGCCTCGACTGTCAGGCTACCGAGCCACCAACAGATACTTCGCTGGAACTGGTTCGCCTACCCAGCGTGCTGGCACTGCCGCACTCTGGATCCAAAACCAACGCAGCGCGCGAGCGCATGTCGATATGGGCTGCACAGTCCATCGTCGACGTGCTGCAGGGGCGGGCGCCCCAGTATGTGGTCAACGTGGACGTGCTAGAAAAGGTGGGATTGCAAAGCAGCTAGCGCCTACAGTTCGTCAGACGGGGCGGCGCTTGGTCGCCCCGTGCACGTCAAAGGCGTACCCAGCACCCTTAAGCTGCGTATGCATAAGTCGCTCGAGCACGCGCAGCCGCAGGGCGTCTTCGATCGCTCGCATTTCGGGACGACCGGCCAAATTGTCGCACTCAGACGGATCATTCTGAACGTCAAAGAGCATGTAGACCCGTCCCTCTGCATTCAGAGCTACCTTCCATTCGGCATCTAGCAGCATAACCTCTCCGCTCAACTCCGATAGGGCTTCGCTTCGATGCGGCACTTCGGGGTCGCTCAATACCGGGCACAGCGAGCGGGCAAACTGCGGGTAATCGACCTGTCCACCCGCCAGTTCAATGAGCGTAGGGCCGATATCGAACCACTCGACAAACGCCGAACTAACAGCTCCCTGCACGGCGCCGGGTGCACAGACCAGCAGCGGCACCCGCACCGCGCCATCGAGAAAATTCGATTTATATATTAGCCCCGCATCCCCGTTCATTTCGCCGTGGTCAGAGACAAATACGATGACCGTATTGTCCAACTCTCCACGTGCTTCTATAGCCGCTAAAATTTCTCCGATCTGCGCATCGATCAAACTTGTGTTACCGGCATAGTTTGCGCGCATGGCGCCAATATCGTCGGCGTTTAGATCGGGCCGATCGGCCAGCAGGCGATCGAGCTGACCGCTGGGCCGACCCGTCGCACTAGTGGGCGCGCTGCGCGCCGAAGGCATGCGCCGCGGATCGTACATGCTGGCGTAGGGTTCGGGTGCATCCCACGGTTCATGCGGTCCGCCGAAACTCACCCAGCAACACCAAGGCTGGTTGAGATCGTAATTTTCTATATACTGCTTGGCGCGCTGGCCGACGTACACGTCGGCATAGTACTCCATTCCCAGCGGCGACGGACGAACCCAGTGCGGTTTCTCGTCAAAGCGCTCTTCGAAATCGGCCTTGTAGCGATCCCACATTCCCTCGTCACGCCACCACGCCGTCATATGCGAGAGCAAGCGCGTGCTCGCGCGCGGACCGCCAATCTCATCCACGTCGTCCAAACCATAGGACTTCATCAGAAACTCGCGATCGCGCAGATCGCCGCCGTGTGGATGCAGGTGCGTTTTGCCGAACAGACTCGTCCTATACCCCGCACTGCGCACGCGCTGCATCCACGTTGGCTGATCGCCGCTGAGTTGACTAGGCTGGTTGTTCCACACGCCGGTGTTGTGCGGATAGAGGCCGGTGGCCAGACTCAGGCGCGCCGGGACGCAGACCGGGGCATTCGTAACGCAGTTGTCAAAGCGTACGCCGCGCGCGGCTAGGCCATCGAGGTGGGGCGTTTTTAGCCACCCACCGCTGCAACCCAGCGCGTCGGCGCGCTGCTGATCGGTCATCAGCAGCAGGATATTTGGCTTGGCCAACGCCCTAGTCCTCGTTCATTTCGGAATCGAGCGGCATAAAAAATTCGTAGCGTTCTGGCTCGGCATAGCCCTCGACTTCGGTGGGCGTAACGCCGGAACTGCTCATGGCCGTCCGAACGATGCGCTTGTTAAAAGGGCTCACGCCTTCGGCGTCAAAGTACTCCTCGACCGGCATCCACAAACACTCCGCTATTTCTTCCTCTTGAATGGTGATCTCTTTGCTCAGCGGACTTAGACGACAAACGAAGTAGATATCCGATTTGCCGTAGCGGTAGCCGTGCCAGTGACGGAAGCAAACCAACGCATCAAAGCGCGCCTGAACGCCCGTCTCTTCAAGCACCTCGCGCACGACGGCCTCGGCTAGGTGCTCGCCCTCGTGCAGGGCGCCGCCGGGCAGCTTGTAGCGCGGAGGTCCGGTGCGCTGGCTCTGATATTTCTCGCTGACAACTAGCAATTCTTGGTCTTCGCTGAGGACGACGCCACCGGCACCGATATAGTGCGAAGCATGAGCTGGAATAAACGCCCCTTCTTCCAGGCGCAGCGTCATCATGACGTAGGTCTCACCGCTGTGGTGAAACGAAAAGCCAGCCCCCGCGGCCACCGGCACTAGACCAGCGCGCTCAAGGGGGATCTCGATCCACACCACGCGATAGCCCTCACCGCGCCATGTCTCGAGCGAATAGTGCAATTGGACCTGAAAGACATCGGGCGCCTCTGGCAGCGCAGCGGTCTCCGTCAAAACACCGCCAAAGGGGTTAGTGGTAAAGGCGAGAAGTTCCATATATTGTACCAAGCTCTCTCTGGTTAGCAGCCCGTCAACGTGGGCCGATAGCAAAGCAAAGACGGCGCGCAGTGTCAAGCACGTGCTATAAACGACGCAATGGAAATAAAATTACTCAACGATATCTTGGTTATTTTCGCCGTTGCAGTCGTGGTCCTACTGCTCTTTCACAGGCTCCGCCTGCCGGCGATTATCGGTTTTCTATTTACGGGTGCGCTGACCGGCCCGCATGGTTTCGGACTGGTGGGTGCCGTGCACGAGGTCGAAATCCTCGCCGAGGTGGGCATCGTGCTGCTGTTATTCACTATTGGCATTGAGTTTTCCATTGACGAACTCTTGCGCATCAAGCGCCAGGTCCTACTTGGTGGAGCACTTCAAGTAGGTTTGACCATTGGTGCAACATACCTGCTCGTCACCCATTTAGGCTTGGCAACAGGCCCAGCGGTATTCGCGGGGTTTCTCGTTTCCTTGAGCAGCACTGCAATTGTCTTGCGCCTGTATCAAGAAACGGGAACGATCAATACCTCACATGGCCGCCTGTCGCTGGCCGTGCTAATCTTTCAAGATGTTGCCATTGTTCCGCTCATGCTCTTTGCGCCAATTCTAGCCGGCGTAGGCGGCGATACACTTCCGCAGCTGCTCGAGCTAGGGCTGAAAGCTCTAGGCGTTATTACACTGATCATCGTTGCTTCCAAGTGGCTCGTGCCGAAAGCTTTCTTTCTTATCGCACGAGCCGGTAGCCGCGAGCTATTTCTCATTAGCATATGCGTTTTATGCTTTGCCGTTGCTTGGTTAACGGCCGAAATGGGCCTGTCTCTAGCGCTGGGCGCCTTTATGGCCGGACTGATCATCTCCGAGTCGGAGTACGGCCATCAAGCACTCGAAAATATTCTACCCTTTCGAGACGTATTCACTAGCTTCTTCTTTGTCTCCGTTGGCATGTTGCTCGACATACATACCGTAGCCGAACAAGCGGCCATAGTCTGGGGCGGTGCTCTAATTGTCCTCCTTATCAAAGTGAGCATCATAGTACTCGTTGGATTGGCACTGGGCTATCCCCTGCACACTGCACTAGTTACCGGATTAGGACTAGCGCAAGTCGGTGAGTTTTCTTTCGTACTATCGCGCGTAGGAATCGAGACGGGCCTGCTCAACCAACAGCACTATGCGCTCTTTCTGGCCATTTCCATATTGACGATGGTGTGCACGCCATTTCTCATACGCCTTGGCCAATGGTCGGGTCGGCGCATTGTCGCTCTGCCGCTGCCGGCTCCTCTCAAGTTTGGTCTCTTTGCCGACCGACTTGGCTTAGAAGTTCAAGCACCCGATAACCTGACGGACGTGAATGATCACTTGATCATCGCCGGCTTTGGAATCAACGGGCGCAACGTGGCGCGTGCCGCACGCTGTGCGTCAATAGAGTATGTAATAACCGAAACTAACCCGGAAACCGTGCGGCGCGAACGAGCACACGGGGAATCTATCTTTTACGGCGACGCCTCTAGCAGAGACGTGCTGCGCTATGCCGGCGCGGAGCGCGCGCGTGCGCTCGTAGTAACGATTCCCGACTTGGCAACCGTGCGACGGGTCATCGCGCGAGCACGCAGTATTAACCCGGCGCTACACATCGTCGCACGCACGCGTTTTGTCGGCGAGGTCGAAGCGCTGTATGAACTCGGCGCAGACGAAGTCATACCGGAAGAGTTTGAAACGTCGGTCGAAATTATTGCTCGCGTTCTGCGCCACTACTTAGTGGCGCGGGAAGATATTGAACAATTTGCAGCCGAAGTTCGCTCCGATGGCTATGGCCTCTTTCGCGCAGATGATAAGGGAGTAATTCCAACCCTGCAGCGCGAGTTAGGGGACGTGGAAGTGACCACACTGCACGTTGATATTGGCGCCGAATTAGATGGATGTACGCTCGCTCATTCCGATCTGCGACGCCGCAACGGGGCCGCCGTCTTGGCGGTGCGCCGCAACGGCCATTTGTGGCCTAACCCTAGCGGCGATTTTGCGCTGCACGGCGGTGACGACATCATTGTCCTATGCTCGGTCGAACATCTAGGGGCTGTCGTAGCGCGATGCCACGACTCAAGCGGAAAAGAATCAACCTAGGGTTACTTATGAACTCGCTGCGTCGCTTTATACTCGCTCTTATACTCCTGATTTCGCTGACGGTGATCGGCACTCTATCCTACATGCAGATAGAGGATTGGTCGCTGCACGACGCACTCTATATGGCCGTTATCACCAGCAGCACGGTCGGCTTTGGCGAAGTCCGCGAACTGTCTCCCGCAGGCGAAATCTTTACCATCCTGTATATATTTTTGAGCGTAATACTCGTCGGTTTTGCCGGGGCGAGTATCACCGCGTTCCTAGTGCAGGGAGAGCTCCAACAGATGATGAAAGGAAGGCGTATGCAGCAGCGCATTGACGGACTAAAAGACCACTACATTCTGTGCGGCTGCGGCGCCATAGGGCGCGAGATTGTGCAAGAATTCCACGCTGAAGGCGTGCCCTACGTCGTCGTCGACGCCAGCCTCGAACAGGCGGAAGTTCCGCGCGAATTTGACGTGCCCATCATAGAGGGCGATGCCACCAGCGACGACGTGCTGCTGCAGGCCGGCATCGAGCGCGCCAAGGGGCTCGTCAGCGCACTGCACGACGATCCACAGAATGTGTTTGTCACCCTGACAGCACGCCAACTCAACCCCAACCTGCAAATTGTCGCGCGCGCCAGCGAAGAAGGCACGGAAAGCAAGCTGCTGCGCGCGGGAGCCAATCGCGTGATTTCGCCCTTTGAAATTGCCGGGCGGCGCATGGCTGCCACCGTGCTGCGGCCGAACGTCGTCAACTTTCTCGACGTAATCGTTCGGCAGGACGGCATCGATATGCGCATTGAAGAAGTTGCTATACGCGGTGCTTCTGAGCTTGTGGGCAAAACGCTGCGCCAGAGCAACCTAGGGCTTAAAACGCGCGCGATGATCATCGCCATTACCGATCGCAGCGGAAAACCGCACTCACAAATCGCCTCCGACGAGTCGATAGCCGATCAGCTGATCAACGAGGGCGACGTGCTCATCGCCATGGGCAACGAGGAGCAGATCTTACAGCTGCACGCCGTAGCCAAGGGCGCATAGCGGAACGAGCACGCTCAGACCAGCGCACGGACCGACACCGCATCGGAAAAATCCACCCTGTATACGCCCCCCGTTTCGAGAGCAAAGTCGGGCAGCGCATCGAGCGATCGCTTCTGCCAGTAAAGCAGCGCAACGATGATCGGATCGCGGTGCGAGACAGCAGCTACTACCTCGCCCGGATGGCGGTGCTGCACATCATCGACCCAATCCATAAAGCGCGCACGCATGGAGGCAGCCCCTTCGAGTTCGGGATGGGCGCCCTCCTCCGTGATATAAGGTTTGGGCAGCTCTTCAAAGCGCTTGCCCTGGAAGGTGCCGATGCTGGTTTCGATAAGGCGCTCTTCGGTCTGCACGGACAGGTTCCATCGCGCAGCGATACGTTCGGCCGACTCCTGCGCCCGCTGCATGGGTGAAGCGTAGAGGACGGTGGGCGGCGCCTCCTGCAGCATATCGGCAGCAGTCTCTACTTGCTGCCGACCCCGTTCACTGAGACCAAACCCAGGCAAACGGCCATAAATAATGCCCTGCGGATTGAACACCTCGCCGTGGCGAATCAAGTAGAGCGTCGTCAGCTTGCAGTCTCCCTGTCTATTCTGTGCAAAACGAATATGTGCGGATGCAGATCACCCGTCTCCACGAAGCGCTCTAAGTGGACGCGGAAGAGACCCGTCGCCTTCACCGCACGCGCCAGCTCGCGATATTTCCAGGCGATGATGACCAGTCGCCCGCCGACTTTCAACCGATACCAAAATTGTTGCAGCACCCGCGTGTAGAAGCGCTCAAAGTTGAGGTGGCGTCCAAAGCGCATGCCGTACGGTGGATTGGTGACGATATAGTCGAAGCGCTGCTCGGGAAAGACATCGTCGAGCTCGCGCGCATCACCCTGGCACAGCATGAGTCGATCTGCACAACCCAGCGCAGCGGCATTTTCCCGCGCCCCGTCAATCACGTGACAGTCTATATCGCTGCCGTGCAGCGTCAGATTGGGAAAGACAGCCGCCGCCTCAAATAAAATGGTCCCCGATCCACAGAATGGATCGAGCAGTGTACCGCAGTCGTTGGGCGCGATGCCTGCAAAGCGCAGCAGGGCGTAGGCAACCGAGGCCTTGAGCGCAACGCGCGGTTGAAAGCGGCGCTGAAAGCGCTTGCTGAGTGATTTTTGCGTCCATTGGAAGCTGACTAGACAAACGTGCTCAAAGACGTCCACGCGCACGTCGACGTCGTAGTCTTCCAAGTCGACGGCCGTTCCGTAGCGACGCCACAGCGCGGCACCGGCACGCCGCTGCACGTCAACGCTGCCGAAGTCGTGTGCGCCGCTGCGACGGCTGGTTACGCGAAAGGTATTCGCCGTTTTCATCGGTTCGATTTCTAGCTGCCCAACCTGCGCCTCGATATGCTGCAGCGCGCCGTCAAACGGCAGTTCAAATCGATGGATGGATTCAAATACGTGGTGCACGGAGCGCAGCCGCATGGCCACCTCATACATCGCCGCGCGCTGGCCGCCCTCGACCCAAACCTGGCCGCCAAAACCAAAGGGTTTAACCTGCACTGCAACCGGCGCTAGACCCGCCGATTCCACGCGCTCGGCCAGTTCTTCAGCCACGACGCTCTCCAGACCAGGATTCGTCGTAATAAACAGCTGCACGGGACGCTCCTCTTGCGCCCCTACCGCCACCGTATTACCGTCCTTATCCTCGGATATCATCATGCCACCAAACATAGACCGTCCACGCAATGGAGGGCAAATCTCATGCGCATCGCCACCTGCAATATTCGCTGTTTTCCCGCCGCCGACGGACCCGACCACTGGGAATTGCGCAAGGAGTATGCACTCAATACCATTCGCTCGCTGCAGGCCGATATCGTCTGCTTTCAGGAGCTGTGGCTACAGCAGTGTCAGTATGCACAGCACGCCCTGCCTGAATACGCATATTTCGGCGTCGCCGACGAAGCGGCAACCGATCGTCCAACCAACGCCATCTTCTACCGCCGCGATGAATTCAAGCTGGTATCGCCGGGCGGATTCTGGCTCTCGGAAACGCCGCATATCAGCGGCTCGAGCTCGTGGGATAGCGCCTGCGTGCGCCTGGC
>JAYOKQ010000145.1:0-9097 GCA_038119905.1 Gemmatimonadota bacterium
ATGAATTTGGTTTGGATCCACAGCGCATCGGCATCATGGGTTCGTCGGCCGGTGGGCACCTGGCATCCCATGCGCTGGTTGCCTGGGATACCTACGAAAGCGCGGTGTCGCTGCGCCCGGACTTCGGCGTGCTGTGCTATCCGGTGATTACATCGGAAGGTCCCTTTGCCCATGCCGGTTCGATGCGAAATCTGGCCGGTGAGGACCCCGCCCCCGAACTGCTCGCCGAACTGTCTACCGATCGCCGCGTTACCGCCGCGACGCCGCCGTGTTTTCTGTGGCACACCGGAGAAGATGCCGGCGTGCCGCTGGAGAACAGCGTGCTCTTTGCCTCGGCGCTGCGCACCCACGGCATTCCCTTTGAACTGCATTTATATGCGCGCGGACGGCACGGCTTGGGATTGGGGGCGCCTTTTGACTGGGGCGCCGAATGCCTGCGCTGGATAGGCGAATTGTCCGAGTCGGCTGGCTAGGCCAATTCGTCGGGTGCGGCCACGTCTTCGTCCAAGGGAAAGATGGGGCGCGGACAGCGCTCATAGGGCAGCGAACGCAGGTTGGCGCTGGTCGAGCCGGGTAGATCTACGGCAATGATGCGGCGGGCGATGTGCTCGTAGTGCGGACGAAAGCCGTTGGGCGATTTGCAAACGACTAGGTCAAAGTGTTCGGGCAGCAGTCCGCAGGCCATAAAGACGTGGCGGTCCATAATGCTGACGGGCAGCGTCGTCACCATAAGGGTGTAGCGCCCGACGCTCAGCACAGCGGTGGGGCCGGCGTGGCCAGGGAGGCCGTCGCTATAGAGAAAATGGCCGTCGCTGAGCGCTTTGACATAGGCTGTGCACTCGAGCGGTTCGTGGCGCGCCTGGTCGACGCTGCCGCCCAGCGCTACGCGGATGGTCGATCCTATGCCGGCGGCAAAGGCCGCTTGAACCGCCGGTGCGTCGACTAGCGGCAGCAGAGCCGTTCCCGAGTAATTGTGTGCGAGCAGGCCGCGCAGCGCGGCGTTGCTATCGCCCGATGCACCCGAGGACGTGGCGTCGGCTGCATCGGAAAATACCGTAAGTCCATCGGTTTCCTCGGCCAGCCGGATGGCCTCGTCCAGCGGCGTTAGCGGCGCGACAAAATGCGCTCTGTTATCCCACATAAAGCGCGCGATCTCCGCGGCTTTTTCCTGAGCCCACGCCGCGTCGCCGTCGACGGTCAGCACGACGTTAGAGCGTAGGTCGGGCACGTCGGTAAACGGATTACCGATAAACACGCCAGCGGCCAATCCCCTCTCAGAAGCTTCGATTTCTTGGCACATGCCAATGGCCTGACCAAAGCGACCGGTTGCCGTCATAAGTTCGTCGCCGCGTACGAGCATGGGCAGCTTAATGCGCGCGATAACGGGCTGGGCATCCGTGGTGAGCAAACGCAGTAGACAGCGCGCGCCGCGCTGCCCGGTTTCGTACTGATCGACGTGCGGATAGGTGTGAAACGGCACGATGGCATCGGAGTGCTCGACGAGTTGGTCGGTGATCACGCCGTGTAGGTCGAAGGTCGTGACGATGGGTATATCGCCGAGCATCGTGCGCGCTGCGGCGAGGACGCGGCCCTCGGGATCCATTTCCGTCACGCCGGCCATGGCGCCGTGGAAAATGATTAGTGCACCGTCGACGTTTTTGTGCTCCTTAATCGAGCTGAGCATCTCGTCGATCATGCCGTCCAACTCGCCGTCGTCCACGGGGCCACCGGAGACAGCCCACGCCGCGTAGGTTGGTATGATATCGACACCTGCTTCGGATAAGACCGTCAGGGCACCGCCGATTTCGCTACGCGTTGCGCGCAGGGCAGTAATTTCTTCGCCGCGTGCGATTTTGAAGTGTTCACGGGTCGAACGCGCCGGATTGAATGTGGCTGTTTCCTGCTTAAAAGCGGCTAGTAAGATGCGCATAATGAGTCTCCCATTTAAAAGCGATCCGGCCAGGACATATGGGCTTGTTGTAGTGGAAAAAGGCGCTCCAATAGGGCCAGTTGAGTCGCGCTACAGGTTAAATCGCCGCTGGTTCGTAGCTGGTTTGGCGTGGCATAGCCGAGCAGGAGCTGAGTGAGTGCCGTCTGTTCGAGTCGGACCGCGCTGCGCGTGCGGATTGCGTCGACGCACAGCTGATCGTCGCGCCAGCTCAGGGTGTTATGCCCTAGGTCGGTCTGTAGCGTCAAACTGCGCTGGCGGTCTGTTTCGCCCCAGCGTCGCGCCAGTTCTTGCCGCACGTTTTCCATGCAGCTGGATAGGTTAATGAGGCGCGCCATGGGACCGGCGTTGCGCTCGTAGGCGGTATGCGCTGTACAGCCGTAGCTGCGGCAGAACAGGGCAAAGGGATGGTCGGGCGGTAAGCTGAGCGAAAAGTGGCTTCGGCGCAGAGCGACGGCTCGCCGCGCCATATCGTGCAGTAGCGCGTGGAATACATCGGCGCCCTGTCCACCCACTTCGGCTATGCGACAGTGGGTTTCCACGTCGTCGTAGGCAACATAGCCGACGACTTTTTTCGCGGTATCAATGACGACGCGCGTTGTGCAGGGCACGCCAAAGCCCGAACCCATCGGAAAGCCATACCAGCGGCGCACGTCGCGCTGACAGCTGGCGGTGCGTTCGGCGCTGTCGCGGTTGTAGATGCGCGCAATAGTAGGATAGTCGGCTTTGCGCGCAGGGCGCAGGCGCAGGCGTTTCTCGGCGCGTTCGGCTCGGCGCGTGTCTAGCTCGAGGCTGTGCTGCGGCATACACGTCACAAAGCCAAAGCGGTGGTAGAAGTCGGCGATGCCGTAGAGAAAGGATGCGTCGTAGGCTTCGCGCTGCATGAGCTCGATCGCGGCGTGGAGCACGCGACTGGCCAGGCCCTGCTTGCGGTACTGGGCATCGGTGCCGACGCCGGCAATGCCGCCGATCTTAATCGTAGACGAGCCGATACGCATCTGGCGATCGGCAATCCACAGGCGTGAAATCGAGCGTCCGTCGTGATAGAGATCGACGGACCAGCCGCCGGACATTTTCTGTTCGCGTAAACGCATAGATGAGCTGCCTAAGACCAAAGCTGGCGCAGGCGCGGCAGCAGCACTTCGGTGTCGCGGTCATGTAGTTCACCCTGCCAGCGATCGTTTTCCCATTCGGCCGAGCGCGCGTAGGATGCCGCGTTTAGTTCCGGCAGGGGAAGCGTATGAAAGTGCGTTTTTAATAGGCCGGTGTCCTCTAACTCAATCAGTCGAAACCCCAGCGGAAAACCGACCAAGCAGGCCGTATCGACTACGAGCACGTCGCGATACATGCGAATGCGGTTAAGATGGCGATGGCCGGTAAAGACGGCGGCGATGGCCGGATGCGTCGCCAGCGTGTCGATCAGTTTCTCGACGTTGTGGACGACGCCTCTGCCCGGCGTATGGTCCGATAGCACCCAGGTGTGCAGGACGAGTAGAAGACCGCAGCGATCGCGTTCGGCCTGTCGAGCCGCCGTGCGCAGCTGCGCGTCGAGGGACTCCGTCCATATACCGCATCCTTCGTCGACGCCGCTGCAGGCGTGATATACGTTGGCCAGCGCCAAGCGCAGCTGCGGTCCGACGTCGACCGTGATGAGTGGGTCGGGCAGGGGAAAACGGCGGGCAAAGCCGTCCATTGATCCGGTCTGAGCATCGCAGTCGTGGTTACCAGGCACGCAGTAAAAGGGCGCTTTGATCGCGGCCAATACGTCGGCGACATCGTCGACCGAGCGCTCATATAGGGCAGTGGGCAGATCAAACGAAGAGCCGCCGCAGAGCAGATCGCCGGCGTGCACGACAAAATCGGGCCGCAGCGCATTGACTGCATCGGGAATGGCCTCAAGCACTTCGCGGCTGCGCGTGAGCATTTTGGGGGCGCCATAGTCCTGCTCAGCCTGTGGATGGTAGTGGCTGTCGGTGAGGACGGCAAAGCGAATAGGCATGGTATATATCCATAGTCAGTAGCGGGTTTATCGGGTGCATAGTATCGCATAAATTGGCTTTGTGGCCAAGCCGATGGCATTGTAGAGAGCGGGCGGCGCGCTTATATTGTGCCGCTGTTTGTAGAGGGTGTTTCGGCAATTGTTACGCGCGATGCCGCAGGGGGTCGCACTTTGGTGGGTGGAGACGCATTGAGCGAAAAACACGATCCGTATAGCGCGCTGCGCATCGCGCTGTTTCGCAACTATCTCGTCACTTCTTCGCTGGTCAGCATGGGAACGGCGGCGCAGGGATTGGCGATTGGTTGGGAGGTATACGACCGAACCGGCGAGGCTATTTCACTGGGTTTAGTCGGACTAGTGCAGGCCATTCCCATGCTGCTCTTTACGCTGCCGGCTGGCTATCTAGCCGACGTGTACGATCGCCGCAAGCTGATGATGCTAAGTTTAGCTGGAGCCACGCTCACCTCGCTGGGGCTTGCGGCGTTTAGTTACTACGAGCTCTCCGTTCACTGGATGTATGCGCTGCTCTTTCTCGACGCGACGATGCTGCGCATGGGCGCACCCGCGCGCACGGCTATTATGCCGCTACTGGTTCCAGAAGAAGAGTTTGAAAATGCCGTGAAGTGGCGCACGAGCTTGCAGCAGATAACCGGTATTGGCGGTCCGGCTATCGGCGGTTTTATCATTGCTTACAATATTCAGGCCGCCTACGTGCTGAGCGCAGTCTCTTCGCTGGCCTTTATCCTCTTTCTCCTGCGGATGGAGCTGCCGGCCGCCACGCGCAGTGCGCGCGGTCGAATGGTCGAGCAGGTCGCTGAGGGCCTGCGTTTTGTCTGGAACAAAAAAATCTTGCTCGGTGCCAGTTCGCTGGATCTGTTTGCCGTGCTGCTGGGTGGTGCCGTCTATCTGCTGCCCATCTTTGCCCGTGAGATCGTCGACCTAGCGCCCGTGGGCCTTGAGCCGGAAGAGGCGCTGGGCTGGCTGCGCGCGGCGCCGGCTGCAGGAGCCTGTGTGATGGCCCTGCTCATGGCGCACCTGCCGCCGATGCAGCGGGCGGGGCGCACGCTGCTGCTGTGCGTAGCTGGGTTTGGGGCGGCGACCATCGTATTTGGCCTATCGCAGAACTTTTGGCTTTCGATGCTCATGCTGGCTTTTACCGGCGCGTTCGACAACGTCAGCATGGTCGTGCGCCACGTCGTTTCGCAGATGAGCACGCCCAATCACATGCGCGGCCGCGTCTCGGCCGTCAACTCGATCTTTATTGGTTCCTCCAACGAGATCGGCGGTTTTGAGTCGGGGTTGGTTGCCCAGCTATACAACCCAGTCGTTTCCGTCGTCAGTGGCGGCATCGGCACACTCTTTGTCGTGCTGGCGTGGAGCGGGCTGTTTCCCTCGTTGCGTAATTTGGGTAGCTTGGCTGAGCTGAGCGCGCAGCGGAAAAAAGAAGAAGCAGCGGCCGAGCCCGCTTCCTGAGAGGACTTATGCTAAAATACGAACCCATTCCCCAGGCAGATATCGATCACTTTGACCAGCAGGGTTACCTAATCGTGCGCAACGCGCTGGATGCGGATGCGATCGAACGGCTGATCGCCGCGGGCGACCGACTGCTCGGCAGCGAAATGCAGACGAATCGCCAGACCAACAGCGGCGGTATTTACGACGGCTTTCGCAACTCCATCACGCTCGATCCAGCCTTTGCTGAGCTGATCGATCATGAAAAAGTTCTACCCATTGTCGTGCAGTTGCTCGGCGCTAGTTTGCACGTGATGACGTCGCACCTGATTTACAAGCAGCCGGATCCGGCGGACAAACCAGACACGCATCGACTGCCGGGATGGCACCGCGACTACGCAATGGCCATGCACGATATGGGGCACGCCGCGATTCCGCGCCTGCTAGTTAAATGCGCCTACTATTTGACGGATCTCAGCGAAAAGGGACGCGGCGTAACGATGGTCTCCCCGGGCAGTCATTTGCTGTCGGGCGGGCTCTCCATTCCCGAGGGGCAGGTCGATCCAGAAAACGCCGTGGAGCCGCAGCTGCAGCCGGGTGATTGTTTGATCTTTGAAAATCGTACTTTCCACGCCGGGGCCCTGCATCGCGGTGACGCAACGCGGAAGGCGATTATGGTCGGCTACGGCTATCGCTGGGTGATGCCGATGGACTACGTTAAGCAGGCGCCAGCCTTCGTACAGACACTCTCACCGCTGCAGCGCTTTGTGGTAGGCGAAGCATTTGAAGAGGTCGAGACGTTTCAGGTCAATGGAGGGCGCAACCCGATTGCCGAATGGTGTGACGAGCACGGTTTGCCCAAGGCGCGCTATCCGCAGGTGCAGGGTTGACGCGTTCGCGCTGCTCGCTACTGTAAGTCTTCAACAGACGCGCGCAGTAGCTCGGCTACGCTCCATGCTTGGGCAAAGCAGCCACGCGGCGCATAAGGCGGCTCGGCGTCAAATATCTCCGACACGGAGCCGAGTCCGGCTTCGCACAGGTGCTCTGTAAATCCCTCGACAATGGCTCGGCCTCGCGCTTTGCCCTCTTCGCCGTGCAGGCGCGCCAGCGCCGTTAGGAAGGGCCCGATCAACCAGCCCCATACGATGCCCTGATGGTAGGCCCCGTCGCGTTCCCAGGGCCCGCCTAAGTAACGGCTGCGGTAGGACGCATCGCTCGGGGAGAGCGAGCGCAGTCCACGCGGCGTGTAGAGGTGCTCGTCGACGACGGCGAACAAGCTGGCCGCGCGTTGGCCGTCGAGCAGGGGAAAGGGCAGGGAGAGTGCCAGCAGCTGGTTCGGGCGAATGGATGCGTCTTTACTGTCGCCGTCCAGCACGTCGTATAGGCAGCCTAACTCGTCGTTCCAAAATGCTTCGGCAAAGGTCGACCGCAGCGTATCTGCTCGAGACGATAGGGACTCGGCCTCATCTATCGCGCCGTTGCGCCGGGCAATAGGGGCGGCTATGCGCAGTGCGTTATACCACAGGGCATTGATTTCTACGGCCTTACCCTGGCGCGGTGTGACGACCCAGTCGCCGACTTTCGCATCCATCCACGTTAGCTGTGTGCCGTGCTCGCCGGCGCGCAGCAGCCCATCTTTATCTACTCCGATCTGATAGCGCGTGCCCCGTTCGTGCCAGGCGATGATATCGCGTAAAACGGGCCACAGTTCATCGGCCAGCGATGCGTCGCCGCTGTGTTGCTCGTATTTATGCAGAGCGGTGAACAGCCACAGCGTGGCGTCGACGGTGTTGTAGTCGGGGACCTCGCCGTAGTCTGGAAAGCGATTGGGAATCAGGCCTTCGGCGACGTGTTCGACAAAGGCGCGAAAAATATCGCGCGCCTCGGCGAATCGGCCGGTGACCAAACAGATGCCGGGCAGAGCGATCATGGTATCGCGCCCCCAGTCGGTAAACCAAGGGTAGCCGGCTAGTATCGTGTGCAGGCCGCTGCCGCGTCGCACGAGAAATTGATCCGCCGCAATCGCCAGCTGTTTTAGGTGGGGTTGGCGTTCGATAGACATCGGCACAAGTATGCTTGCCCTGCGCGCTAGCTCATCGGTAAAGAGTTCTTCGGCCTCGCCGTTGGGGGGGCCGTCCGCGCTGATGTGAACGTAGAGCGGCTGGCCTACAGCGAGCGTGACGGCCAGCGCGCCGGGCGTAAATAGATCTTCGCTGGCATCGAGACCGCGCTCCTCTTCGCGTGGATAGACGAAGTTATAGTACCAGTCCGGACTCGCCGTATAGCGCGCATTGGGCAGGTGTATATAGGTCGTGGGTAGCTGGGGGTACGGAGCGTAGGAAAACAGGTCGCCCACGGCGTCGGCCTGAAGCTGCACGCCGCTGTTGGCACTCATCAGGTGATGGTAATCGCGCCCGGCAAAAAATGGCTGTAGCTCCATGCGCACGGGGCCGGGAGCGCGCAGCAGTTCGTAGCGAACGATAACGTGATGCGTCCCGTGCGGCATGACGATCTGTTTGCGCAGCGAGATATTGCTGCTGGCATACGTAAACGTCGGGCTCGGCGCGAGTGCGAACGAGGACAGATGTAGGTGGCCCTGTGGATGCGTTGCACCGGGAAAAAAATGGCACCCCAATGCGAGGCGATCGCCGTCGAATGCAAGCGTTTCATCCAGATGGGAGAGCAGAACGACGCGATCGACCGGCGGGTGCTGAGCGACGACGAGCAAGCCGTGATAGCGCCGCGTGTGCGCCATGCAGATGCTCGAGGATGCCCAACCACCCAATCCGTTGGTCTCAATCCACTCGCGGTTAGAAGCGCGCGCTAGGTCGCGCAGAGTGTTGTCTGCAAAACGTATGGGTAGCGTCATGGGACTCCGTGGCTCGGGTCGGCATTTATATGGTGCTAGTATAAAAAAACCGGCGACTTCCCCCGGGGGAAGTCGCCGGTGAAGAGGGCCTGTGTGCGGTTAGCGATTGGCTATGAGTTGGTCGACTACGCTGGGATCGGCCAGAGTCGATGTATCGCCGAGTTGGTCGATCTCATTGGTTGAGATCTTGCGCAAGATGCGGCGCATGATCTTGCCTGAGCGCGTCTTGGGCAGGCCCGGTGCCCAGTGTATGACGTCTGGGGTGGCGATGGGTCCGATGACCTGTCGCACGTGTTTTTTCAGCTCGTCCTTTAGTTCGTCGGTGTATTCCTCGCCGGCGTTGAGCGTGACATAGGCGTAAATGCCCTCGCCCTTAATGTCGTGCGGGAATCCGACTACGGCGGCTTCGGCTACTGTGTTGTGCAGCACGAGTGCGCTCTCGACTTCGGCCGTGCCCATGCGGTGACCGGACACGTTGATTACGTCGTCTACGCGTCCGGTAATCCAGTAATAACCGTCGGCGTCGCGGCGGCAGCCGTCGCCGGTAAAGTAATAGCCTTTATACTGCTGGAAGTAGGTGTTCTCAAAGCGTTCGTGATCGCCGTAGACGGTGCGCATCTGCCCTGGCCAGGGTGCTTTGAGCGCCAACACGCCGCTGATGTCGTTGCCCTCGATCTCGGTGCCTTTTTCCGGCTCGAGCACGACGGGCTGCACGCCGAAAAACGGAAAGGTCGCCGAACCCGGTTTGAGCGGCGTGGCGCCGGGCAGCGGCGTAATGAGAATACCGCCCGTTTCGGTCTGCCACCAGGTATCGACAATGGGACTACGC
>JAYOKQ010000146.1:0-9048 GCA_038119905.1 Gemmatimonadota bacterium
CTGTAGTTGGGTGTGAATGAGAGTTGTACGAGGAAATTTCTATAAAGATAAGTATATTTTCTGCTGAATTCGATTCGGGTAGTATATTGGCCTTGAAATGGTATCACAGTGTTCTTTATACGTTTGAGCGTCTTTTGAAAGGGGGATGTCATGCAGGGAATTGTGAAATTCGCGCGTGGGAGTGGACACGTCGAACTGCGTCCAGTAGAGGAGCGGGTTCTGCCCGATCATCAAGTGCGTATTGAAGTGCGTGCAACCGGTATTTGCGGATCAGATCTCCACGTTTTTCATGATACGATTAACTACAATATTCGCACCCCGGTGGTCATGGGGCACGAATTCAGTGGCGTAATTGTCGAAAAGGGGGCAGCTGTAGGTGATCACGTCGCTGTGGGGGATCGCGTTACGGGTGAACCGAGCATTGAAATTTGCGGCCAGTGCGACTACTGCCTTTCGGAGCACTACAACCTGTGTCCCGATCGCAAGGTGATGGGCTATTGGCACGATGGCTGTTTTGCGCCGTACTGCGATGCGACCTTTGTCCACAAACTGCCTGAATCGGTCGGTTTTGAGGCCGGTGCGCTGACGGAATTACTCGCCTGCTGCGTGCACTCCGTTACGGAGCAAGCAGGGGTCGTGGCCGGGGATTTCGTGGCTATAACGGGGCCCGGTCCAGTGGGCCTATTCTCTGCCCTTGTGGCGCTGGCCGAAGGGGGAACCGTGGCTCTTTTGGGAACGCAGCGAGACGAACGCCGCCTGCGCTTAGCGGAAGAGCTCGGGGTTCAGCATGCCATAAATATCGATGCCTGTGACGGCCTTGAGCGCGTTCGAGAGCTCACCGGTGGCTATGGTGCCGACGTCGTAGTTGAATGTGCAGGTGTTGCGCCAGCTATGGGGCTAGCGTTGGACCTAGTGCGCAAGCGGGGGCGGGTGTCGCAGATGGGGCTGCCTGGAAAGCCAGTTGAAATCGATTTTGAGAAGATTGCTTACAAGGAACTGCAGGTCAGCGGGGGAATTGGACAGCGCCGTCCGGCCTGGAAGCGGGCCCTGCGCCTGATGGAGAGCGGTCGCATTCCCAGCGAAAAGCTTATCACGCATCACCTTCGCTTAGCCGAATGGGAGCAGGCCTTCTCTCTTGCCGAAGCGCAGGAAGGCATCAAGCTGATGTTTATGCCGTCCGACGGATAGTAACAGAACAGGCGGAGCGTGCAGTTGCTGCACGCCCCGCCTGATGTCTGTTGCCGTATAAAGGCGACTTACTTTTTGTCGTCCTCTACTACCTCGTAATCGGCGTCTACCGCACTGTCGTCGCTGCCGTTCGAAGATGGCGGTGCGCCAGCCTCTGGTCCTGCCCCTTCTTGCTGAGCCTGCGCATCTTTATAAATGGCTTCAGCCAGTTTGTGCGATGCCTGTTGCAGGGTTTCCATTGTGCTCTTAATCGCCTCGTCGTCGTTGTCTTCGAGTGCTTTCTTGAGTGCTCCGACAGCGTCTTCCACCGCTTTTTTCTCGTCCTCGGAAATCTTGTCACCGTGCTCGGAAAGCGACTTTTCAGTGGCATAGACAAGTTGGTCGGCTTCGTTGCGTCGATCGACTGCTTCGCGCCGTAGTTTGTCTTCGCCGGCGTGTGCCTCGGCGTCCTTTTGCATCTGTTCGATTTCGCTCTGATCGAGTCCTGAGGACGCTTCAATGCGAATGGACTGCTCTTTGTTCGTTCCCTTGTCCTTAGCTGATACGTTGAGAATGCCGTTGGCATCGATATCGAACGTAACTTCAATCTGCGGCATGCCGCGCGGAGCGGAGGGAATGCCGTCCAGATGAAAGCGGCCGAGTGAGCGGTTGTCGTTGGCGAACTCGCGATCGCCCTGGAGCACGTGGACCTCGACAGAGGGTTGGTTGTCCGATGCGGTCGAGAATACCTGGCTCTTCTTTGTTGGGATCGTCGTGTTGCGTTCGATGAGCTTCGTCATAACGCCGCCCATCGTCTCGATGCCCAGCGACAGCGGCGTTACGTCCAGTAGCAGCACGTCTTCGACTTCGCCTGCCAGCACGCCGGCTTGAATCGCTGCGCCCATCGCAACCACTTCGTCGGGATTGACTCCCCTATGCGGCTCCTTGCCGAAGAGCTCTTTGACCGCTTCCTGAATTTTGGGGATGCGCGTCGAGCCGCCGACGAGAATGACCTGATCGATTTCCGACGGCGAGAGCTCGGCGTCGGCTAGAGCCTGCACGCAGGGCGTTTTAGTGCGCTCGACTAGGTCGGCCACGATGCGCTCAAACTGCGCTCGGCTCAAGCTTGTTTGCAGGTGCTTGGGGCCGGATTGATCTGCAGTGACAAAGGGTAGGTTGATCTCCGTTTGCGTTGATGAGGACAGCTCGCACTTGGCCTTTTCGGCGGCTTCCTTAAGGCGCTGTAAAGCCATCGGGTCTTTGCGCAGGTCGATACCTTCGGACTTATGGAAGTCCTCGGCCATCCAGTCGATGATGGCCTGGTCGAAATCATCACCGCCTAAATGCGTGTCGCCGTTGGTTGACTTGACTTCGAAAACGCCGTCTCCCAGTTCGAGAATGGATATGTCAAACGTGCCGCCGCCGAGGTCGTATACGGCGATCTTCTCGTTGCTGCCTGCTTTGTCGAGGCCGTAGGCCAGTGCTGCTGCTGTCGGTTCGTTGACGATGCGCAGGACTTCAAGGCCGGCGATTGTCCCGGCGTCTTTGGTGGCCTGACGCTGGGAGTCGTTGAAGTAGGCGGGTACGGTAATCACTGCTTTATCTACGGTCTCGCCTAGGAAATCTTCGGCGGTCTGCTTCATTTTTTGCAGGATCATAGCCGAGATTTCCGGTGGGCTATACTCCTTGTCGTCGATTTTTACGACGGCTTGATCTCGCGTTCCCTGCGTGATGGAGTAGGGCACTTCGTTCATTTCGGTGCTCACCTCTTCGTAGCGGCGGCCCATAAAACGTTTGACTGAAAAAATGGTTTTGGTCGGGTTGGTCACTGCCTGGCGTTTGGCAGTCTGACCCACGAGTCGCTCGCCGTCTTTGCCGAAGGCGACCATCGAGGGCGTCGTGCGACCTCCTTCGGCATTGGATATCACTTCTGGACTGCCTCCGTCCATAACCGCTACGCACGAGTTCGTCGTGCCCAAATCGATACCGATTACCTTGCCCATTGAATTTTCCTTTCCAAATGGTATTTACATTGGTCGACAGGAATTTAGCAAGTGTCGTACCATCTTTCTTCAATGTTTATAGAATTCACATATTTTAAATAAAAACAATGTTTTATATTTTTTAGCGTGTATTTCTACCATAGGTTTGCATGACAATTGTGCGTTTAATTGCTGACATTTTGTCGCACTGCAAGAGAGGCGCAGTGTCAATGCGCCGTGCTGTGTTGACAATGGGGCTAGGTGCGGCTAGGTTTTGAGGAGAGGAGAAAATATATGGAGCGTTTCGAACTCGTCTCGGAATACGAACCGCGCGGCGACCAACCGCGGGCCATTGGTGAACTCGTCGGCGGAATTCACGAAGGGCAGCAGCATCAGACTCTGCTTGGGGTTACGGGGAGTGGCAAGACCTTCACTATGGCGAATGTGATTCAGGAACTGCAGATGCCTGCTCTGATTATCTCGCATAACAAGACGCTAGCTGCGCAGCTCTACGGGGAGTTTCGAGGCTATTTCCCCAACAATGCTGTGGAGTATTTTGTCAGCTACTACGACTACTACCAGCCAGAGGCCTACAAGCCGAGCACCGATACATACATAGAAAAGGAAGTGCAGCTCAACGAGGAGATTGATCGGTTGCGTCTCAAATCGATTTCTTCCCTCCTGCAGCGTCGCGATGTGATTATCGTGGCGACAGTTTCTTGTATCTACGGTATTGGTGCTCCCAAAGACTACGACAACCAAAAGTTTGAGCTGCGTCGGGGAGACATCGTCGAGCGAGATGAGATACTGCGCCACCTCATTGATATTTACTACAGGCGCAACGATATCGAGCTGCAGCGCGGCTGTTTTCGCGTGCGCGGAGATGTGATCGAGGTGGTGCCGGCATCCGAAGACAAGGCCATTCGCATTGAGTTGTTCGGAGATGAAGTCGATGCGATTGCCATGGTCGATGCGCTGACAGGAGAGACCATTGAGCAGCGCGAGTATGTGGCGCTCTTTCCGGCCAAAGCCTATGTGACCGGGGACGAACAAGTCGAGCGTGCCTGCAGCGGGATCCTCACGGAGTTGGAGGGGCGCGTGCTGGACCTGCGCACCAACGAAAAGTTGGTCGAGGCGCACCGATTGGAGACGCGCACCAAGTATGATGTGGAGATGATAAAGGAAGTGGGATTTTGTCCCGGCATCGAAAACTATACGCGCTATATGGACGGCCGGGAAGAGGGGGCACAGCCGTGGACCTTGCTCGATTATTTTCCCGATGACTATCTGCTTATCATTGACGAGTCGCACGTAACCGTGCCCCAGGTGCGCGGCATGTGGCGGGGCGATCGCTCGCGCAAAGAGACTCTTATTGAACACGGTTTTCGCTTGCCCTCGGCCTTTGACAACAGGCCGTTGGTTTTTGAAGAATTTGAAGGACAGATGGGGTGGACGGTTTTTGTCTCGGCTACGCCGAGTGACTACGAGCTTAAGAAATCGGGCGGCGTAATCGTCGAGCAGGTTATTCGTCCAACGGGGCTGGTCGATCCGCATATCGACGTCAGGCCGCTGGCCGGGCAGATTGATGATTTAATGGAGGAAATACGCCAGCGCACTGAGCGCCAAGAGCGCGTGTTGATTACGACGCTGACCAAGCGCATGGCGGAAAACCTAACCGACTATCTCGAGCAGATGGACGTTCGCGTCCGCTATTTGCACTCCGATATTGATACGTTGGACCGGGTCGAGATCCTACGCGATTTGCGACTTGGTGTTTTCGATGTGCTCGTGGGAATCAATCTGCTGCGTGAGGGGTTGGACCTGCCTGAAGTATCGCTGGTAGCTATTCTGGATGCCGATAAAGAAGGTTTTCTGCGCTCTGAGCAGGCGCTTATACAGACGATCGGGCGGGCGGCGCGCAATGCCGAAGGGCGCGTGATCTTTTACGCTGATCGCATTACTAATTCAATGCAGCGGGCGATTGACGAGACAGACCGGCGCCGGGACAAGCAGCAGGCGTTCAATGCCGAGCACGGCATTGTGCCGGAGACGATCTATCGCAGCAGAGAAGAAATTCTACAGGCGTCTTCCGTCTTAGAGAGCGTGCGTGGCGCGGCGGGAAGCGCTGTAGCTGAAGAGCCCGTTACATACGACGGTTCGGAAAACGTGGAAGAATTACTGGCGGATTTGGAGAAACAGATGAAATCGGCTGCGGCGAATCTGGACTTCGAGAAGGCGGCTCATTTGAGAGATGAGATCACTCGACTCAAAGAAGCCTGACCCGCGAACGGAAAGAAATGCACATACAGCGAGGCCTCGACGATCTATGCTCGGGGCCTCGCTGTATTATTGTCAGTCCGCCGGAACTAGGCGGACGATGCGTCCTGGGTTTTCTAAGGCGAGGTAGACCAGACCGTCCGGACCGGTCTCAACGTCGCGCAGGCGTCCGCTTTCAAAGAGGATCTCGTCGTGCAAAACGCGTCCTTCTTCTAGCTGCAGGCGGTGCAGGCGTCCAAAGGCCAGCGATGCGACCAGCAGGTTATCACGCCAGCGTGCAAAGCGGTTTCCCTCGTAAAATTCGATAGCGCAGACGCCGATGGAGGGCAACCAGTAGTAGTGGGGTTGTAGCATGCCCTCGTCGTGTGTTTTGTCAGTAATAGGCGTGCCGTTGTAATTGATGCCATAGGTAATGGCGGGCCAGCCGAAGTTTTGTCCCTTAACGATCCGGTTGAGTTCGTCGCCTCCGCGCGGTCCATGTTCGGCTTCCCAGATTGCTCCGGTCTGCGGATGGATGGCTAACCCCTGTGGGTTGCGGTGTCCATAGGACCAAATGCTGGGTAGAGCATCTGCCTGACCTACAAACGGATTGGTCTCGGGAACGCGTCCGTCGTCGTGTAGGCGGTGCACCTTGCCATTGGCTGTGGTTAGTAGTTGGGCCTCGGGACGCTGGCCGCGGTCGCCGACTGAAAAGTAGAGATAGTGCTCTGCGTCAAAGACGATGCGCGAACCATAGTGATGTGCGTGGCCGGAGAAGTCTTCCTTTGGGCCCTGATAAATCATTTTGACGTTTTGCAGGGACTGACCGTCTAATTGGGCTCGGGCGATAGCGGTGAAACTGTCGCCGTCACTGCGGAGTTGAGAGTACGATAGGTAGATCCAGCCGTTGTTCTCATAGTCAGGGTGCAGAGCGACATCGAGCAAACCGCCCTGTCCTTCGGCGCGCACCGGCGGCACGTTATCGAGCGGATCGGACAGAGTGCCATCGCTACTTGCAATGCGCAAGCGTCCCTCGCGTTCGCTGATCAGCAGACGGCCATCGGGTAAGAAGGCCATGCCCCACGGCACGCCTAAGTTTTCGACAAAAGGTTCTACGCGGAACGCGTGTCGCTCGCTAGTGTGTATTTCTTGGGCGTGTGCGAAACTTCCGAGGGCTACTAGGCCGAAAGAGAGGATGCGGCGGAACCATAGAGTGAACATAGGACCTGCTGTGAAAAGAGGGTCGACGCTAGACCGCGCAAAAGCGCGGCACTATTGGAACGCTTGAAAATACGGTAGGCCCGTGTCTGGGCAAGGGGGGACGCGACTAGTCTGAAGCGGTGGCGGACGTTGCTTGACGCGATGAGGCTATATGGAAATATTAAACGGCATGTTTGAGGGCGATCTCACCGTGAGTTGCACCCAGTGTGGGGGGCAAGATTTTCAGGAAGCCTATCCCGTTCCCGCTATCGTATACCGCATATACGACGGCGGGAACGGGGACGGACGTGAAGTGTCACCTGAGATCTATATCTGCCTGCAGTGCGGCCACGTAGAACACTTTGTCAGCTTGGATTCGCCTTTAGACGCTGATTCCAAGTCGTCTGGCGACCATTTTGATGCGCGCGGCTAGCTCGGCCAGATCAAAGGGTTTGTTGACGTAATCGTCTGCGCCGTACTCTATGCCCTTGACCTTGTCTGGGGTCGAATTAAGTGCCGTAACCATGATGATGGGAATGCCCGACGTAAGGGGATTGCCCTTAAGGGTCTGGCAGATCTGGTAGCCGTCGAGTTTGGGCAGGCGCAGATCCAGGAGCAGCATATGTGGCTTTTCCATGAATGTTTTGGCTAAGGCCTCTTCCCCGTCGGCTGCTTCGCAGATAGCGTAGTCGAGTCCTTCCAGAAATTCGCGCAGGTTGGCGCGCACCTCGGTTTCATCGTCTACGACGAGTATTTTGAGCTGTTTACCGGCTTCGACCACGGGAGGCTGCCCCGGCGCAATGGGACTGGGTGCATCTTGCCCTATTTCTTCGGCGCGGGCCAAGTCAAGTTGGTCCGCTATTTGCGCAAGCGACAGCCCCTGTAGGCGCAGCTCGCGCAGGCGGCCGCGAATGGCCATAATTTCCGATCGATCAAACAAATCTTTGTTGCCTACCTTGTCCGATACGCGGATAATGCCAAAGTTTTTGTATTTGCGTATGGATTCGACTGATTTGCCGAATGTGCTGGCAACTTCTTGTATATCAATAAGTTGTTCGCTTTCAGACATAATGAATTCCTCGTGAGAACAGATCCTTGAGGGTACTCTGTTCGTAGTGCAAATGATACGTTGTTTCTGAATTATACCATGTAGTAACGCTTAGCGT
Organism: Gemmatimonadota bacterium; assembly: GCA_038119905.1. Taxonomy (GTDB): domain Bacteria; phylum Latescibacterota; class UBA2968; order UBA8231; family UBA8231. Next base: position 7,772 of record JAYOKQ010000146.1, read on the forward strand.
CAAGTTATTTCTTGTTGATACTATCGGCATGGTGGGTGACTTATTTAGTTTTTGCGCTAAATTGCTAAGAAAAAGAGAATAACAGGTTAAATGAAGATGCAAATGGGCGTGCGTGGGTGGGATATATTTGACTTAAACTCGCCCCTTAATTAGATTGGAACCGCTCTAATAAAACCCGTCTCTATTATGAAATAGAGGTTCATGCGCGTAGCGTAGGAAGGTGAAGCCGCCATGTCGGATAGCGGACGCAGCGTCATCGTCGATGTGCAAGATGTAAAAATGGTCTACAATTCAAAGAGCCGGGATGAGTCGACCCATGTGCATGCGTTGCGCGGTTTGTCCGTTCAGGTATACGAAAACGAGTTTTTTGCAATCATGGGGCCTTCTGGCTCTGGCAAGAGCACGCTGTTTAACATGATCGGTGCACTGCAGACGCCTACGGGCGGTGAGGTGCGCATTGATGGGGTAAATCTGGCAGCGCTTAGCCCTCAGCAGCTGGCGGCGGTCCGCTGTTTTGAGCTGGGGTATATCTTCCAAACCTACAACTTGCTACCCGTTATGAGCGCGCTGATGAACGTGGCGCTGCCGACCGTATTTGCCGGCTTGAGCACGGAAGAGGGCGAAAAGCGGGCCATGGAATGTTTGGAAATTGTCGGTTTGGGAGAACGTGCTCATCATATTCCTTCGGAACTCTCGGGTGGCCAGCAGCAGCGCGTGGCCATTGCTCGGGCTTTTGTCAACAAGCCTCGTATCATTCTCGCGGACGAGCCGACGGGTAACTTGGACAGCAATACGGGTCAAGAAATTATCAACTACATGAAAAAGTTGCAGGATGAGATGGGCACGACGATTATTACCGTGACGCACGATGATAAAATGCTGACGGCGGCTGACCGCATGGCTTGGATCCGCGACGGCATGCTAGAGCGCGTGGCCAATCGCGAGGAAATTGAGATTCAGGTGGGCAGCATCAAGGAACACTAGATTCCACTGACTATATACAAAAGAGCCGCCAATGCCCAAGAGGCATTGGCGGCTCTTTTTTGTTCTATGGTTTCGTATAAGCTATTGCTGCTGGCGTAGTCGCAGGCCTTCTTGTAGGAAGACCTCGCGATTGGTGAATGCGCCGGCTAGCGTAAAACCGCCGTCTACGGCAACAAGTTGGCCCGTCATATAGGGGATGTGACTGAAGGCATAAGCCGCTTGGGCTACGTCTTCCGGTGTGCCAATGCGGCGGATCGGCTGCGAACCGCCTTCGGCCATCAGACCATAGGTCT
>JAYOKQ010000147.1:0-9045 GCA_038119905.1 Gemmatimonadota bacterium
TACTAACAAAAAGCGCCGCATACAGCACGCAGCAGACGCATTCGCCAAGGATTTACACGCTATGAGCAATCAACCGTACGACTTCTGCATTGCCGCAGCCGCTCCGAGCGGCGACGGAAACGCACTCTACACCGTTCGCCTTGCAGCCGACGGCAGCGACCTACATATCGAGCACACGCTGGAACTGGACGGTCCAGCACCAAGCTTCTTTGCCACGGCTCGCAGCCGCAGCGGCGAATCAATCCTCTACGGTCTGTGCGGCGGATCGATCTACTGGTTTCTCCTAGGCGAAGACGGACAGTGCATCCCGCGCGGTAGTGCCCCTATCGGCAGCGAAGGAGCCGCTCATCTGTGCACGGACACCGAAGCGCGCTTTATATTCACCGCCAATTACGGCAGCGGCGACGTTTCTATGTTGCCCATCGGCGACGATGGTTCACTCGGCCAGGCCGCGGTTTTTCAACACGGCCCCGGCGCGCACCACGGCATCGTCGGCGCGTGGGGGGACGGTCCACAGTTTCGCCAAGAATCGGCCCATCCACACGGCGTCGCGGTGTTCGGCGACCGGCTGTATGTAGCCGACTTGGGGACCAACGAGGTGGTTAGTTGGTCGATTGACAGAGCGCAAAGCACCTTACATCCGGCTGGGGCCGTTGCCGTGCACGATGTAGCGGGCCCTCGCCACGTCCAGGTAACCCGCAGCGGCCAGTGGGCCTTTGCCCTAAACGAGCTCGACAACACGCTCTGCGCCTTTCGCCGCAGCGGCGACGGCACCCTCGAATGGGCGCAGACGCTGTCAACGATTCCCGACGGATGGGCCGAAGAGCACGCCGATCCGACGACCTTCCCCAACGAGGTCTACTCCAAGCCGTCCCACGCTTCGCAGCTGCTCATTGCTCCCGACGACCGCTTTATCTACGCCAGCAATCGCGGCCACGATTCCATTGCCGTATTCGCACTAGCGAATGATCGGATGGAGCTCGTGCAGATCGAATCATCTCTCGGTCGCATTCCGTGGATTTGTTGTTTTAGTCCCGACAGCCGCTTTCTGCTCGTGCAAAACAACCACACCCGTGCTGGCGAAGAGGGCCCTGACAGCGCTGCGGTATTCAGACGCGACGGAGACAGCGGGCTACTCAAACCAACGCCGGCCCGCCTGACCTTTCCCACTATATCGTCGGTCTGGTCACTCGCCGCAGATTAACCCGACGGCGCTGTGCCGGCGGTAAAGGGCCCTTCCCAGCAGCCGCGCACTTAGCTATACTAAGGCCCATACGCAAACAAAAAACAGCGCGCATTCTCTAACACGACCATCAGACGATCCCGCTTTGGCCCCAAACTTCGCACATATCCGCTCCAACGTATTTACGCGTTTAGCCACTATATTTTTTGCACTCTGCACACTCACCGGCCTGCTGGCCTACCTGACGTTTTGGCTCTCTGGCGCAGGCAGCGTAGATATGGCTCAGCTGGAGGCCATTCCCGCCCCCGAGCGCCAAGCCACCGAGCCAGAGGCGCTGCACGCCGTCGGCGAGTGGCCGATCGACGGGCCCCTCTCGTTTACAGAGGCACCCCAACTAGCAGAGCGCGTGGACGCCGGCCAGCTGCCGCCGGTCGATCAGCGCCTGCCGGTCAACCCGCTCGTCATTCATCCAGCCCATCAGATGGGACCCTACGGCGGCACGTGGACCCGCTACGGCACCAGCCCCTCCGATATTGGCATTTTCCATCATCGCCTCGCCTACGATGGTCTGGTCCGCTGGGATCCGATGGGACGCGAAATTCTGCCCAATTTGGCCACGCACTGGGATATCGAAGACGGCGGTCGCACCTACACGTTTCACCTGCGCCGCGGCGTGCGTTGGTCCGATGGCCATCCCTTTGGCGCCGACGACATCCTGTTCTGGTATCGCGACGTGCTGCACAACGAGGAGCTGACGCCGGTTATTCCCGTCGAGTACCGCAAAGGGGGGGAAACAGTGCAGTGCGAAAAGCTCGACGACTACACCGTGCGCTTTCGCTTTGCCGAACCCTATGGACTCTTTCTAAAGCAGTTAGCCTCCAACCTGAGCTACCAGCTAGTGTACTACCCGGCGCACTACCTGAAAAACTTCCATCCGCACTACCGCTCCGTAGAAGAATTAGAGCGGATCGCCCGATCCGAAGGCAAGGATTTCTGGTATCAGCTCTTCCGCGATCGCCACGACTACCGCAACGTCGAGTGTCCGCGTATCTGGGCGTGGGTCGTCAGCAAGCCCCCTCCGGAACGACCCGCAGAGTTCGTGCGCAATCCCTACTACTGGAAGGTCGACAGCGAGGGGCGACAGCTGCCTTATATCGACCGAATAACCTTCGATATATACGATCTCGAAACGATTAATATTAAGGCCATCAACGGCGAGATCGGCATGCAGGGACGCCACCTGACCTTTCAAAATTATCCCATTTTCATGGCCAACCAGCAGCGCGGCGGCTACAGCGTGCGCCACTGGCTCGACGGCGGCGATGGCACGACCGCCGTAGTCTTCAACCTAAACCACAAAGACGACGTGCTGCGCGCCCTATTCCACCAGCGCGACTTCCGCATTGCCATGTCGCACGCCATGGATCGCGACGCCATTCGCGAAGCGGCCTTCCTAGGCATCGGCGAGTCGCGGCAGATCTCACCGCCGCCCATTTCCGCCTATCACGTGCCCGAACACGCCTACGGCTATCTGACCTACGATCCGACGCTAGCCAACCAACTCCTCGATGGCATTGGCCTAGTCCAACGCGACGACCGCGGCATGCGCCTGCGCCCCGACGGCGAGCCGCTCGTGCTCAATATCGAAACCTCGTCGACCATGCTCGGCGCCGGCAAGATGTTTGAGATGATCGCTGCCAACTGGCGCGCCGTCGGCGTGGACGCCAAGGTAAAAACGCAGGCCCGTCAGCTCTATGCGCAGCGGCGCAACGCCCTGCTGTGCGACGTGCTTGTTTGGGGCGGTGCCGGTGAAATTATTCCAACGCTAGATCCGCGCTGGTTTTTCCCCTACAGCGGTTCGTCGTTTCACGGCCTCGACTACGCGCGCTGGTATCGCTCCGACGGCAAAAACGGAACTGAGCCGCCTCCGGATATGCTGCGCGCCCTCGAACTATTCGGGCAGATCGAACGCACAGTCGACGAGGAAGAGCAAATCCGCCTGTTCAAGGAAATCATCGAAATCAATCGGCAAAACCTGTGGGTGATTGGCACGGTCGGCGCCATCCCCCAGCTCTTTATCGTCAAGGACACCTTTCGCAACGTGCCGGAAGTGGCCGTCGGCTGCTGGCCGCTGCGCACGCCGGGCGCTACGGCGCCGGAATCCTATGCAATCGACGAGGGCTAACGCGTGATTCACCTCATTCTCAAACGCCTGCTGTGGATGGTGCCCACTCTGCTGGCCATCTCGTTTATTTCCTTTGCGCTGATCCAGCTACCGCCGGGAGATTACCTGACCTCCTATATCACGGCGCTGGAAGAAACGGGCGAATCCGTTGCCGAGGAGCAGGTCGAGGCCCTGCGGCGGCGCTACAATCTCGACGAACCGTTCTTTCTACAGTACGGCAAGTGGCTCAACAACCTGCTGCCCTTCGGTTTCACGCGCGACGACAGCGGCTCCTATCTGTGGATATACGAAACCGACGGCACGCGCTCCGTTAACTGGCCCGGCTTTAAATGGCCCGATTTCGGCATGTCGTTCGAATGGAATCGACAGGTAATGGAACTCATCGGCGAGCGCATTTTTCTCACCGTCGTCATCTCTATCGCAACGCTGCTCTTTACCTGGGCGCTAGCTATTCCCATTGGCATTTACTCGGCCGTGCGCCAGTATTCAATCGGCGACTATGCCTTTTCCGTGCTCGGTTTTATTGGCCTAGCTACGCCCAATTTTCTCCTCGCACTGATCTTCATGTACATCGGCTACTCCGTCTTTGGCGTCAGCGCCGGCGGGCTATTCTCGCCCGAATACGTAGAGGCCGAATGGTCGGTGGCTAAGTTTGCCGATCTGATAGCCCACCTGTGGATTCCCGTTATTGTCATTGGCACTTCGGGCACGGCAGGACTGATTCGCGTCATGCGCGGCAACCTACTCGACGAATTGCCACGGCAATACGTTATGACCGCGCGCGCCAAGGGTCTAGCGCCGTGGACTCTGCTCATTAAATATCCGGTGCGCGTCGCCCTCAACCCGCTCATCAGCACCATTGGCTGGGTCCTGCCCGGCATCGTCTCCGGGTCGGTCATCGTCGCCGTCGTTCTCGGCCTGCCCACTACGGGTCCGCTGCTGCTGCGCGCCCTACAAAACCAAGACATGTATTTGGCCGGTTCCATGGTCATGCTACTCAGTTTTCTCACCGTAATTGGCACGCTGCTTTCAGACATCCTTCTGCTCTGGCTCGACCCGCGCATTCGCTACGAGGGCAAGGCCTAATGCATGAGTGCAGAGGTATGGACAATGGTTATGATCGCAGCCGTCGGCCACGCCCTGTGGAATGTGGCCGCGCGCCAGGTAGCAGGCGATATCGCCGTTCTGTGGCTATCCTTCGCCCTCGGCACACTGGCTATGCTACCACCGTGCATCTATCTGTGGTGGCAGAACGGTCCACCGCTACTGACCGAAGCGGCGCTGCTCTGCCTGCTGGCTACCGGCCTGCTCCACGCCGCCTATTTCGCCCTGCTGGCCTGGGCCTACGAAACCGGCGAGGTCTCGCTCGTCTACCCCATTGCCCGCGGCTCGGGCGTTGGTCTGACGGCGCTGGGCGGTATAGCTCTACTCGGAGAAACAGTCACCCCCTCCGGAGGAACCGGCATTGGGTTGGTCCTGATCGGCATCGGTCTGATTGGCATTCCCGCGCTGCGCAGCGCCCAGGCGCAGCGGCGCAGCTTTGTCTTGGCTTTGGCCGTAGGCCTGTCGATCGTAGCCTATTCGCTAGTCGACAAGATCGGCGTTGGGCACATGCACCCGATTTATTACATAACAGGTATGTGGCTGCTCGGATCGCTCATACGCTGGCCCTCAGTTTGGCTCCGGCGGCGCGGCACGATGTGGCAGACAGCGCGGACCCACTATCGCCATATTGCCTTTATCGGTCTGGGTTCGCTGGGAACCTATCTGATCATACTCTACGCCTATACGCTCGGACCGGTCAGCTATATCGTTGCAGCCCGCGAATCGTCCGTCGTCATCGGCTCGCTCATTGGCTTTTTCTTTCTGCACGAGAAATACACGCCGCTCAAGCTCGTCGGCGTGCTGTCTATCGGCGCCGGTCTGGCGCTCATCAAGGTGGGATAATATGACCGATCTCTCCCGTGAACAGATCGAGTTTTTTAACGAGAACGGCTACCTCATTCTCGAAAACATCTTTTCTCCAGCGGAAGTAGCGGCCCTGCAGAGCGAGGCCGACTACCTGCTCGAGCTCATTCTAAATTCCTCGCTTATGCACGATCGTCCCAGCGGCCGACTCGACTGGCGGCGCACCTCGCAGGGCGTGCAAATGGTGCGCAAAATCCAGCCTGTAAACGATCTATCGCTAGCTTTTACCCGAGCTATCGCCGACGAACGCATCGTCCACCCGCTGCGCCAAATAATGGGCGAAGAACCTGTATTGATGGAGGAGAAGCTCAATTACAAGCAGCCACTACCGACCGACGTAGAGGGCCTGCCGATACGCGATATGGACGATTACTTTCCCGTGCACAACGACTGGGCCTACTACGCGGCACAGCGCTATCCACAGAGCGTGCTCTCTTCGGCGCTTCTGCTAGACGACTGCACGGCCGACAACGGCCCGCTGCGCATTTGGCCGGGATCGCATAAGGAACATCTCGAACACCAGCGCATGGAAAACGGCCTCGAAGTCAAACCTGAACTTATCGATCACACAGGCGGCATCGACATGATAGCCCCGGCCGGGTCCTTTATGATCTTCCACGTGCTCGTCGTGCACAATTCGCGTCCCAACACCTCCGGTCGACCGCGGCGCCTGATGATTTACAGCCACTATCCCGATTCATTTGACATGCCATTTGACGTGCGCAACGGACCTTCTCGCCTGCGCGAATCGCCCTACGAACGCGAGTACATGCGCGCCAAGGAGCGCGGACAGTTCAGCGATCTCTTTACGGCACCAACCTATCTATGAGCGAAACACACACACCAGAGCAGGCCGACGGCAGCGAAGACCTATATACGGCTTCGCAGTGGCAGTTGATGGCGCGCAAGTTTGCCAAGCACCGGCTAGCCGTCTGGTCTGGCTTGACCGTCTTAGCGCTCTATATGAGCGCGCTGTTCTGCGAATTCCTCTCGCCCTATGCGCTGGAGGATCAGCACATCGACTATATCTACGCGCCGCCACAGCGCCTGCACTGGATCGGTCCAGACGGACTGCATTTGGTGCCCTTTGTCTATGGCATCAAAGGCATGCGCCATCCGGAAACACTGCGCAAGGTCTACGCCGAAGACCACCAACAAATCTACCCGCTGCGCTTTTTTACGCGCGGCACGCCCTACCGCTTTATGGGGTTGATCGAAACGAACCTGCACTTTGTAGGCGTCGACCAAGGAGGAACGCTTTTTCTCCTCGGCACCGACTCGCTGGGACGCGACCTGCTAACGCGCATCCTGTACGGCGCGCGTATTTCGCTGACAGTTGGCCTTATCGGCGTCGCACTAAGCTTTGTCTTTGGCCTGTCCATCGGCGCAATCTCCGGCTATTACGGCGGCTGGATCGACAACCTCATACAGCGCCTTATCGAGATCCTGCGCTCCTTTCCCTCTATCCCGCTGTGGATGGCGCTTTCCGCCTCGCTGCCGGCAACTTGGTCCCCCCTGCAGATTTATTTCGGCATCACAGTTGTGCTGTCCTTTTTGGGCTGGACGGGCCTGGCACGCGTAGTCCGCGGCAAAATTCTCGCGCTGCGCGAAGAGGACTACGCTACGGCCGCCGTGCTCATGGGCGCTAGCAAAAGCCGCATCATGGGGCGCCACCTACTGCCCGGTTTTACCAGCCATATTGTCGTCAGCCTGACGCTGGCACTGCCCGGCATGATCCTCGGCGAAACCTCGCTGAGCTTTCTCGGTCTAGGGCTGCGCTCGCCGATAACAAGTTGGGGCGTGCTGCTACAGGAGGCCCAGAACGTGCAGGCCGTGGCCATGCAACCGTGGCTGCTGACGCCTGCCGTATTCGTCGTCGTCGCCGTCCTTGCGTTTAACTTTGTCGGCGATGGCCTGCGCGACGCGGCCGATCCCTACGGCAGATAATCGACGAGGACAGCATGGACCCAATACTGACCATACAAAACCTGCACACGCAGTTTTTTCTCGACGAGGGCACCGTGCGCGCCGTCGACGGAGTCGATCTACAGATTCCTCGCGGCAAGACGCTGTGCGTGGTCGGCGAGAGCGGATGCGGCAAGAGCATTACGGCGTTTTCCATCCTGCAAATGATTGCGCGCCCAGGGCGCATTACCGACGGCTCGGTCGTCCTACACGGCGACGACGGCGATGTCGACCTGACGCAATTGCCGCCCGACGGAGAGCATATGCGCCGCATCCGCGGCGCTGAAGTAGCCATGATTTTCCAGGAACCGATGACCAGCCTCAGCCCGGTGCACACCGTCGGCAGCCAGATTGCCGAAGCCGTGCGTCTGCATACGCGCGTCGATAAACGCGAAGCGCGCGCACGCGCCGTGCATATTATGGAGCGCGTGGGCATACCCGACGCAGAACGTCGCTACGCACAGTATCCGCACGAAATGAGCGGGGGGCTGCGCCAGCGCGCCGTCATTGCCATGGCCCTGTCCTGCCGCCCCCAGCTGCTAATCGCCGACGAACCGACCACCGCCCTCGACGTAACGATACAGGCGCAGATACTCGCACTTATGCGCGAACTGCAGGCCGAACTGGACATGGCGATCTTGCTCATCACCCACGACTTGGGCGTCGTCGCACAAATGGCCGACGAGGTTGCCGTTATGTACTGGGGCCGGATCGTCGAATACGGCAGCGTCGAACGCATTTTCTCAGCGCCCCAGCATCCGTATACGGAAGCGCTGATGCGTTCGCTGCCCGGTCTGCATATAGAGCGCAAGAGCGAACTGCAGGCCATCCGCGGCAGCGTGCCCGACCCGTTTCAACGACTAGACGGCTGCGCCTTCCATCCGCGCTGCGACGAGTGTCAGCCCGGCCTGTGTGACAGCGATTCACGCCCCCTCTTACACGCCATCGAAGAGGGCCATCTGAGCGCCTGTTTGCGCCGAGGAGAGAGGCCAAACCATGACTGATACGCTGTTGGAAGTGGCCGACCTCAAAAAGCACTTTCCCATCACCAGCGGGCTGCTCGATAAGGTGGTCGGTCAGGTCAAAGCCGTAGACGGCGTCAGCTTTTCGCTGCGCCAAGGCGAATGCCTCGCGCTAGTCGGCGAGAGCGGTTCGGGAAAGACGACCGTCGGCCGCACGCTGCTGCGCGCCTACCAGCCAACCAGCGGCCGCGTGCAGTTCAACTTGGACGGTGAACTCATTGATGTAGCAGGCGCAGACGAGGGGCAATTAAAGGGTCTGCGGCGTCATATGCAGATGATTTTCCAAGATCCCTATGCTTCGCTTAACCCGCGCATGACCGTCTGCGATATCGTCGGCGAACCGCTGCTGATCCACGGCATTCAAGACCGAGGCGAGCGCGAACAGCGCGTGCGCCAGCTCATGAGTCAGGTCGGCCTCAATCCACAGCACATGCGCCGCTATCCACACGCTTTTTCCGGAGGCCAGCGCCAGCGCATCGGCATTGCTCGAGCCCTTGCACTGCACCCGCGCCTCATCGTCGCCGACGAACCGGTTTCCGCCCTCGACGTATCAGTGCAGGCACAGATTCTCAACCTGCTGCAAAAGCTGCAGGCCGACCTAGGCCTAACCTACCTCTTTATCGCACACGATCTTAGCGTAGTGCGCCATATAGCCGACCGCGTCGCGGTTATGTACGTGGGAAAAATTGTCGAGAGTGCACCGGTAGACGCGCTGTTCCAGC
>JAYOKQ010000148.1:0-8970 GCA_038119905.1 Gemmatimonadota bacterium
CGGCCTTCCCCGGCAAAACGGGGCACATCCACTCCAACGGACCCGAGCTGATCGTTGGCGACGGTGGCCGCGTCGTGCGCCTGTGGCAGCGACAGGGCGATGGCTACGCTGCACCGCGCGCGCTGTGTCGCCACGACTCATCGATGAAAATTCAGCAGCTGCACGTGCATCCGCGCTTTTCCCCCGACGGCACGCAGGTGCTCTTTACCAGCGATGTTTCCGGCTATGGCAACGTCTATCTGGCCGAAGTGCCCGACGTGGCCGGCTTGCCAACGGTGGAAGACTAGTCGCTCAAGGGGAGCGCCGTTCAGCCCACCACATCAGCGCGCGCACGCCCAGCGGCAAACCGACGCAAAAGTAGGTTAGCCACCAAAAGCCAAGCACAACCTGTTCGCGATCGAAGGGGGCGCGGTCGGCGTTGACCAAAAAGAGCGCCCACGCCGTCAGCGCAGCGACCAGCATCCACGCCAGCCAGCACACCGCACAGAAATAGAGAAACAGTCGACGCGGACTGTCTTTGGCCGTGCGCTCTCTCTTTTGTTCCATGGCAGATCTCTCCTACTCGGTCGGCCCAATGCATCGCCCTTGAACATACACCGCCACAGTTGAACGCGCGACGGCTGCACAATATGTTTGCACGCATTGCACTCTCTACACAGGAGCCTCTATGTCGCACAATCCGCGTGCCACCTTGGCGGGAAATTCTGTCCGCATGATCCGCCCGCACCTAAACGATATCCCCCAGGTCCATTTTCCCGACGGCTATTCAATCCGCCCGCTGCGCGTTGAGGAAGGAGCCGTATGGAGCGACGTCGTGCTCGACGCCGAACCCTGGCTCGAACTGTCGACCGACCTGTTTACAAACGAATTTTCCCACGACCTATCCTCTGTCCCCGAGCGCTGTTTCTTTGTTGTCGATGGGAACGATACGCCCGTTGGCACGATCAGCGCTTGGTATAAAGAGCTCGACGGACACAACTACGGCCTCGTCCACTGGGTTGCCGTGCGGCCCCCGCATCAGGGCAAGGGCCTCGGTAAAGCAGGGCTATCCTTTGCGCTGCAGAAATTGGCCCTCTGGCACGAACGCGCCATGCTCGGCACGCAGTCCAAGCGCCTGCCGGCCATCTCGCTCTATCTCAACTTTGGTTTTTTGCCGGACCTGGAGGAATCAGCCGCCGTTGCCGACTGGCGTCTGCTCAAAGAACAGCTGAACCACCCAGTGCTCAACGAGATGGACCTATAGGATATCTCGCGCACGGCCCCGCTAATTTTTGTTGTGTCGGGTCGCGCTTTTTTCTTAGGTTCCGTGTCGCGTCGCCCACACCCAAAGGCCTCATATGAGCTATCTCCTAGCCACTTTTTTACTTTTTGCCACACAGATCCAAGCACAGGATCCCATATGGCAACTAGGAGGTAGCGGGGGGGCATGGAGCGAGCGCGACTCGCTGCAGGTCCTCGTCGATTTTGACAGCGCACCCGGCTCGATCCAGCCCACTTATCTAATGCCCGACAAAAACGTGCTGCACCTGCTAGAAAACTGGCAGTTTTGGCGCGTGCCCTCCGACTACGACCTCGGCTACGAAGACGGCCAGAAACCGCGCTTCTGGAACCGCTGGGGCGGGGCCGGTGGCGACCCTACGCAGAGCGGCATTTTCCTGATCGACGACGATAGTACGACCTATAACGCACCCAAAGTCGTCAATATCGACAATACGTTCTTCACCATCGACACCGCCGTACCCATCCCCGCCTATCGCTTTGGCTTCTACACGCCGGACGAGGGCTACCGCTCCGACGGCACGCCGCTGCGCATGGACGTTATCCCTGCCTTTGACGCATCTATCGGCGGCGACACAGAGCCGGCCGTTAACTGGGGCGGCAACGATCTATTTCAGCGCGTCATCGCCAACGTCGGCACCAATTTCGAGCCGGATGTCCGCATCGACTTTTCGCGCCAGTATGCGCGCTTTTTTCGCTGGCGCCGGCGCGAGTCGCCCGTCGATGCCGAGGCGCTCAACCGCTGCTCGGGCTGCGGCGGCCAAGGAAACCAAGCCATCCCGCTCAAGGGCACGATTGGCGGTTTTGAACTCTTTGCGCACGGCGTGCCGCAGCGCGCCTTCTACTTAAGTCAGATCATTGACCTAGGTCGCATCGTAAACTTCGGCCATCTGCGCTGGGATGCCACGCCCATGCGGCGCGTCAACGGCGTAGCCGTAGAGGATCCCGACGCCGACGTCTGGCTAAAGGCCGAGGTCCGCGTCGGTCGAGACGACGATCCAGCCGTCTACCACGAATACACCAACACCGGACGTGAAAAGGAAGTTTCGCGCGCGACCTATGAATCACTCTCGGCCGTCCTAGGGCGCGATCCGCGACCCGGCATTCGCGCCTCGGTCGGCTACGACGCCGACAACTGGTCGTTTTGGTCGGTGCCCTTTACCGAGTCGGGACAGCTCGTACGCCTGCGCAGCGGATCCCATCTGCAGGTCAAGTTGACGCTGGAAAGCCGCGACTACGACGCCTTTATACGCGTCGATTCGCTGTGGTTGGAAACGCCTCCTCTGCTCGTCGACGAGGCCATCGGCGAAGTGGCCCGGCTCGACGACCTGCAGCCAGAGCGCGGCTTTACCGAAGTCGTGCTCGGCCAAGATACCGAGTTTGCCTACGACCTGCGCGCCGAGTTTACCAGCACGAGCGCTCCGGGCTTTGACGCGCTGCGTATCTACACCGGTGGTAGCGCCGATTTTGTGCGCTTGGAGATGGGTCTGCCGCTGCAGCCCGTCGAACCTGCGGCAATCAAACAAGAGGCTGATGCGCTGGTCGTGCAGCTGCCCGAACCCATAACGCGGCGCAACAACGCGCCCGTGCGCATCATTTTTTCTACGCGCCTCTTTGAGTTTGCCTCGACGTTTGAGGGTGAGGTATTCACCAGCGCCAGCGACGCCCTGCCGCAGCCTATTTTACCCGGCGATGCCAGCGAGGAGATGGCCACCAACAGCCTGCGCGTGCTCAGCGCCGAGAGCGGCGCCATCGACTTTGTCCAGAATCTGATGCGCTCTACGAGCGTCCTAACGCCCAACGGCGACGGGATCAACGACCGGCTGACGCTGCGCTACTCGCTGTTTCGCCTGCCCGGCCCCGTGCCCGTGCGACTTGACGTCTACGGGCTCGATGGAGGCCTAATCGCCCAGATTGACGGCGGCCTGCAGGATGCTGGACGGCGCGAGTTTGTCTGGGACGGCCGCAACGAGCACGGTCAGCTACTGGCACCCGGTCTCTACCTGTTTTCGATCGGGCTAGAGACGCAGGCCGCGCAGACGCGCACGCTGCATTCGCTCGGCATTGCCTACTGAACGCTCTCCCATGCGCATTCTCTTACTCATAGCGCTCTTTGCAACAACGCTAACGGCTGACCAGCTGCGCATCGATACGCCGGCCGAATGGGCGAGCTGGGACATGCCGCGCGACCTGATCCACTTTGACGCACGCGGCGCCCTGCAGCTGACAAAGTTCCGCAAAGACATCAACGCGGTGGCCAATGCCGCTCAGTACACCCATCTGACGCGTGCGCGCGGCGACCGGGTGCCCGGAGGCCTGTGGGAAGCCGGCTCCAGTCCGCGCACGGCCGCCCGCGTCATCGACGGCGACGTCAACACGTACTGGCAGGCTTCTCCGGACGACGTGCTAGGCGACTGGTTTGTGCAGATCGACCTTGGTCGAGCCGTCCTGGCCAAAGAGATCCGCCTGCACTTTCCCGACCGAGACGGCGTGCATCCCTTTCGCCAGTTTACTGTCTTTACGGCCACCGGCATCACCTCCGACGCCCTCGACGATCTCTTTATCTTTAGCCCGGTGTATTTTACGACCCAACCCAACCGCTCGACTGAAGTCGTCATCCCGCTCAGCTTTGACCTGCAGGACAGCGCGCAGGTCGTCGACGAGGGACTCGACGTCGAACTAGAGACCATCGACCAGTATCGCCTCGTGCAGTACATCAACTTCACCGTCGAGGAATTCGATCCCGAGGGGGCGCTCGGCGAAATCGAAGTAATCGCCGTCGGCGACAACATCAGCATCGGCACCATTGGGCGCGGCGGCAGCGTCATTGATGGACTCACGGCGCGCTCAAACGAGAATATCCTCGACGCCGATATGAATACCAGCAATTCAATTCTTCCCGTAGGCTTTGAGGGGCGCGTGCGCACCTGGGAAGAGCAGGGCACCTGGTTTTACGTAGACCTAGGCGCCGTCTTTTGGCTCGACGAACTCTTTCTCTACGTGCTGCGCCAGCGCGAGGGCACCGTCGGCACCGTGGCCGGTGCACCGCGCGCCTTTAACTTTCTCTACTCGGACGGCACCCGTGCCATTCGCTCCGGGCTGCCCATTCCCGAATCCTTCGACTTCACGCCGCTCATCGTGCAGCCCGATCCCACGCCCGTGCGCTACTTTCGCTACGTCTTTGCCCCGCGGCGCGTCCGCTACCTATTCTGGCACGCCCATATCCCGCAGGGCTGGGGATCGCGCTGGACCGAAATGATGCTCTACTCGCCGGGCTATCCGGCCGAAGTCGTTCTGCGTTCGCCCTTTATAGACCTGGGTGCACTCGCGCGCGACGAACGCCCCAAAGTGATCAACCGACTGCAATGGGATGCCGACCTACCGGCCGGCACGCGCCTGCAGATGCGCTCGCGTTCGGGCAATAGCCAGCGTGCCGTCTATGCGTTCTACAACAAGATTGGCGAGGAAGTAACGGAGAACAAGTGGCTGAGCCTGCCCAAGGTGCTGCGCGGCGCCGTCGACACGACCATTGTCGTCGGCGAGGACTGGGACGAGTGGAGCGAGGACTACACCACCTCGGGCGAGGCATTCAAATCGCAAAACCCGCGCCGTTTTATCCAGCTGGAAATGCGGCTGCAAACGGACGACCCAAGCGTAGCGCCGCAGATCAATGCCCTGACGATCGAATACGAGGAAACGCTGCTGCAGGGAGCCGCCGGCAGCGTGGCTCCGCGCAGCACAACGGCCAATACCGACACGCGCTTTACCTATGCGCTGTGGCCGCGGGCCGATAGAGAAGACGCCGGCTTTAACCGAATGCGCTTTGCACTGCCTGCATTCGCTCGCGACGTCGAGGTACGCGTCGGTGGCGCGAGCGTGACACCTACTCAGCTGCACGTCAGCGCTGACTCGCTGCACATTGATCTGCCGCAGCCCGTGCGCGACGATTCGGTCGAAGTCGAATTTACCACGAGGATCACGCGCAACGGCACCGTCATTGCGCTGGAACTGGGATCGACCGAACACCCCGGCCTCTGGCAGTCGGTCGAAGCGGCCGCGCGCCGCGCCAATATCGTCATGCTGCCCGACGTCATCGGCAACCGCACGCTAATCGACGCACTAGAGATCTCCTCGCCGCTGCTAACGCCCAACGGCGACGGGATCAACGACGAAGTGGACATTCGCTTTGTCACTCTAAACGTCGACGGGGCCGTTCCGCACGTCGACCTATTCGATCTGCGGGGCAAGCGCTGGGCGCGCCTGGCCGCCGCTTCAACCGAGGGATCGCACTACGTCTTTACGTTTGCAGGACGCGATGAGACGGGGCGTTTACTGCCGCCCGGACTCTACCTCTATCGCATCGACCTCGGCGCCGACACGGGGCGGGACACCGCCCTGCGCCGCCTCTCCATAGCCTATTAAATCAGAGACCGAGTCGTTCGACCTGCCAAGCCGGCGCGCGCAGGCGCGTCAGCTCGGCGCGCAGTTTGTTCTGCATCGCGCGCAGCATCTCCTCTTCGCGCTCGGCCACGTTGACCAACTCGTTGGCATCGCTCCGCTTGTCGTGCAGCGAAGTCGGAGCATCCCACGACGAACAGTTGCTGACGGGTCGTCGCCCGTTTTCAAACGGGCCTAACTCATAGCCGATAAAGCGCGCCAGATGATAGCCGTGCCAGTAGAGCGGGGCGTTGTCGCCGACCGGCGATTGATGCAGCGTCCAATCTCCGTCGGTAATTGTCATGCTCTTGCCAAACATGCCCATCAGCGCGCAGTCGCGCGTCGGTGCATCGGCGTCTTCGAGCACGGGCAGCAGGTCGATCCCGTGCAGGGGCCGCTCGTCGGGCAGCTCGGGCAGTGGCCGGCCCACCGCCGAGAGCACCGTTGGGTAGAGGTCCATTAGCTGCACGAGCTGACTGCGGCGCTGGCCGTGGCCAGCCTCTGGGTGGCATAGGATAAAGGGAATATGGGCACAGCCGTCATACTGATGCGTGCCCAGCTTACCCATGCGCCCGTGGTCGCCGTTCCAGGTGCCGTGATCGGTCGTCAATACCACCAGCGTATCTTTCCACAGATCGAGTTCATCAAGTGCGTCAAAGATCTTGCCCAGCCACTGGTCGAGAAAAACGACTTTAGCGGCATAGCGCGCGCGCATGTTGTTAAACTGCTCCTCGCTGTAGTGGTCGCGCCACGGCGCGTAGGGCGCGGCAGCGCGCAGGCCTTCGACGTCATAGCCGCGTGGATCAAACTGCTTGAGCAGCGCCTCGGGCGGATCCCACGGCTCGTGCGGATCGAAAATATCTAGGTGTAAGTAAAAGTTTTCATGCGCGTGGTTGCGGTGCAGCCAGTCGGCCGCCTTGGCACACACCTGCGCGCAGAAGTAATCCTCGTCGCGCTGGCGGATAAAGTGCACGTTGCGCCAGTGGCGTTCGTTCTTTCCCATCAGGTCGCCGGGTGGACAGGGAAAATCAATGGGATCCGTGTAGAGCGCGTCCGACTCGATGCCGCGCACAAACTCAAAGCCGGTGTAGCCCATGTGGTAATTGCCCGAGCCCTGCTCCCACAGATGAAAATGGTCGGTCAGCAGGCAGCTGACGGGATAGCCCTGCTCCATCGTCCAGCGGATCGAGCGATTGGGCGGCCCCGAGACCTGACGCGGCAGATCGCGATCTTCCTCTTCGAGCGGACCCCAGCCGCGCTCTAGAAACTCCAGCCGACCGGTGTAAATATCGCGGCGTGCCGGCATGCAGGGCGTCGAGCCGATATAGGCGTTGTCGAATACCGTGCCGCGCGCGATCAGGCGATCCATATTCGGCGTGGGAACCGACCAAGCAGGCGCCTCGCCGCTCCAGCACTGGTCGAGCGGACGACCCGCGCTGTAGGCACCGACGTGGTCGCGGCGCAGCGTATCGCAGAGAATGGTGATGACGTTCATAGCGGTCCTCTGTGTAAGGTGGTCGCTCAGCGCGCGTGCGGGTCGAGCAGCGCGCTCTCCCCGGGAAATAGACGCAGCCAGTCTTGGGCGCTCCGCGCCACGCTGTTGGGCTCATCTACACTCCGCGCGACAAAGCCGGGGATGTCCGGCCGGCCCGTCGGCTTGCGCCGATCGCAGTAGCGCAAATCGAGGCTCCAGCGCACTCGGTCTGTGCGGTTGACCACCGAGCGGTGCACCGTGCGACTCTGGATCATCAGCACACCCCCTTTGCGCACCGGGCAGTCGACCGCGCGCGCGTGGGCTGGCATGGCCTCTTCGCGCAGGCCGTCGTAAAAACCGATGCGCTCGTGCGGCAGCGTCGGCCAGCGATGGCTGCCGGGAATCACCTGCATGGACCCCGTTTCCATCGGTGCATCGACCAGCGGGATCCAGAAGTTGACCATAAAGGTGTCGTCGGCTTCGCGCTCTAAATAGCCCATGTCCTGGTGCCACGGCACAACCGTTTGCTCGTGATCGGGCAGCTTGGCGCGCGAATTAAACTGCGGGTGGGCGAGAATCTCTGGGCCGATTACCTGTTCGACAATATCGAGCAGCGCCGAACAGGTCCATACGGCAAACATGCCGTCTGTCTTGTGGTGCTTGCCCTGACCGACGCGCCACAAATCCTGTGCTGCCTCCCCTTCGGCATCGGCGTAGAGCAGCGCCAAGCGCGTCTCAAATGGGGCCCCTTCGTGCAGCTGAGACAGCTGCCCAGCTGCGTGCATCGCCCGCGCCTTGGCGTCGATAGCGGCCTCAAACTCACCGATTAGCGGAGCCAACACATCCGGGCCTAGCAGGTCTTCGACGACCAGATAGCCCTCGTCCACATACTGCGCTAGCTGCGCTTCGCTCAGTGCCATATGCTCACCTCTGTCCTAGTAGCGGTACTGCGCCGCCCAATGCTCCATGCGCTGGTCTTCGTGATACATGCGCCAGCGCAGCATGCGCTGACACATATCCAATACGACAGCCGCATTTTCCGGCCGATCAGCTACGTTGTCGAACTCGCCCGGATCGTTGTGCAGATCAAACAGCAGCGGCGGCATCTGCGCATCGGCAAACTGCACATACTTGTAGCGGTCATCTCGCAGCACCCACAGCAGGTGCTGGTCCATATCGGCGTCCGGATCGAGCGCCCGTGCACCCGAGCGATAGTCGAATTCGTAGTGAATTTCCGTCTTACCCTGGTAGCCAACCTCTCCGTGCAGCGCGCCCAGCAGGCTCTGTCCTTGAAAGCGATCCGGCTGCTCTACGCCGAGCCAGTCTAAGACCGTCGGACCCAAATCAACCGACTCGACAAATGAATCGACCACGCTGCCGCGCGCGCCGTCGCCGGCCGAGTGCGGATCGCGCACAATGCAGGGGATGTGCATCGCCCCGTCGTAGAAGTGTCCCTTGCCCACTAAGTAATGCTCCCCCAGCTGTTCGCCGTGGTCGGCGCTAAACACGATCAGCGTGTCTTCCCACTGGCCGCTCCGTTCCAGCTCATCAAAGAGCAGGCCTAGGTTGTCGTCGAGCTCGGCGATCATGCCGTAGTAGCAGGCGCGGAACTCGCGCAGGTGGCGCTCGTCGACGTGTGCTCCGCTGCCGATCGCCGCGCGAATGTAGGGATGTGCGCTGTCGAGCTCCTCTGCGCGTCGATCGCCGTCGGACATCTCGTCGGGATCAAACATTGAGCAGTAGGGCTCGCAGTTGATATTGGGCGGGTGCGGCTTGATGTA
>JAYOKQ010000149.1:0-8796 GCA_038119905.1 Gemmatimonadota bacterium
GAGGTGCCGGCTCAGTATGCGCGCTACGTAAAGATCAAGTCGTTGGCTGATCAGCCTTTTGAAATTGACGAAGTTGAAGTCTATGGTACGGGTTTTCTGCGCCAGGGGGTCTACTACACCGACATCATTGACATGGGCGATCGAGCGGCCGTCGGCGTCGTCGATTGGACGGAGGGTGCCATCGGAACCTCTGAGTATTCATCGCTCTCGGTGCGCGTGCGCACGGGGCTGGATGATACGCCGCTGGTATTTCGCGAGTTCATTCCGGGCGATGAGCCGGGCGACGGAACCTACGTAGAGGTGACGCGCCAGGAATACGTCGATTTAGTGCCTACATCGCGGGGGGGTATTATTGAGGACACAGTCAACTGGAGTCCCTGGTTTGTCGCCAGCAACGACGACCTGATTGCCGCTCCCAATCCGCGTCGCTACATCCAGTTCCAGTTCGAATTTAACGGCGATCTCTATGCGGCGCGGCGCGTCGATGAGATGTCCTTCGCCTATATTCAGCCGCCGCTTGCCGGGCGCTTGACGGCGGAGGTTTTTCCGCGCCTGGCCGAGGCGGAAAAATCAGCGACGTTTCGCTACGCCGTGCGGCTTTTCGAACTAGGTGGCTCCGTGCGCGGCTTTGATCGCATTGAAGTCGATACGGGCGTTGCAGTATCGGCCGTGCGCGAGGTCAAGCTCAACGGCGAGCCGTTCGACTTCAACGTCGACTTTATCGAGCGGGACGGATTCGGCATCAGCTTTGCCCAGGTGCGCGAAGAAGGCGCCCTGCTCGAACTGACTTTTGATCTGCCGATCTTTCGCTTTGGCACGACGTTTTCCGGCCGGGCCTATAACAGTCGGGCCCCCGAGGTGCCGCAGGCTTTTACGCCGGGTAACGCCGTGCAGTTTGAACCGGCCGACATTGATGAGTTATCCGATTTATCGGTGGCCATACCCAAACCACAGATCGGCAAGCTCGTGGGCGATATCGCTATTGCCTCGCAGATTGTCACGCCTAACGGAGACGGTATCAACGACGTGTGGGACGTCTTTTTTAACGTGCTGCAGCTCACGCGGCCGGCACCGGTTCAGCTGGAAATATTTGACCTGGCCGGCCGTCGTTTGGGCACGCTGATTGACGAGGAGCGCGGCATTGGTCCCGTGCAGTTGGCATGGGATGGTTGGTTGGGCGGTGCGCGTCTGTTGCCCGGGACCTACGTATGGGTGCTGAGCGTGCGCGCCGACGCGTTTGAGGAGCGACATATGGGCACGCTGGGCATTGCCTACTAACGTCCAGTCTGTCAGATCACGTAGCGGATTCAGGGGAGAGATCGCATGAGCGACAAGAAACTTCGATGGGGCATTATCAGCACGGCGGGGATATCCGACTGGGGTTTTATTCCCGCTTTCCGACTGGCCGAACGCGGCGAACTGGTCGCTGTTAGCAGTCGCGATCGCGCCAAGGGCGAGGCGTTTGCAGCGCAGCACGAGATACCGCAGGTCTTCGACAGCTACGAAGCCATGCTCGACAGTGATGCAATTGACGCAGTCTACAACCCGCTGCCCAATTCGATGCACGCCGAATGGACCATCGCCGCCGCCGAGCGCGGCAAGCACGTATTTTGCGAAAAACCGCTGGCGGCCAATGCAGATGAAGTCGCACGCATGGTCCGTGCCTGCCAGGCCAACGGCGTGCTGTTATTCGAAGCATTCGTCTTTCGCTGCCACCCCCAGACGATCAAACTACGCGAACTACTCGCTGCTGGTGCCATTGGTGAAGTCGTGCAACTGCAGGCGCACTTTAGCTTTTTTCTGGAGCGGCCGACCGATAATATTCGCATGAATGCTGAACTGGCCGGCGGCAGTCTGATGGACGTGGGCTGCTATCCGATCACCTTTGCCCGCTACGTGTTCGGCGCGGAGCCGATTGCGGTGCAGGCGCAGTGCCGCATAGATCCGGACTGCGGCGTCGATACGCGCAGTAGCGCCGTGTTAGACTTTGGCGACAATCGACTGGCAACGCTGACCTCCGGATTTGACGCGCCCGTTGGTCAGGGAGCGCAGATCTGGGGCACGGAGGGCTTTATCGATGTGCCGGTTCCCTGCCATCCGGCCGAGGAGAGCCACTTCACGCTGCACAGGGGTGACGATAGCGAAGTCTTTTCCTTTGCGACCGGAACACGGCCCTTTACGCCGGCCATCGGACATTTTAACGAATGCGCTCTGGACGGTACGCCGCTGATGGCCGAAGCGGGCAGCGCCGCCGGCACGCTCAACGTCATAGCGGCGGTGCTCGAATCTTCGCGCACCGGACAGCGCGTGGTTCTGTAACGCGCCTTTAAAGAAGAGTAAACATGCTGAAAACGCTCCTCCTCATACTGACACTGCTGTCGTCGGTATCTTCGCCGTTGGCCCAGGATTATGGAACCCGTCTGGGTAATGTAAAACGCGGCGGCAAGGTGTCGTGGGAACCCACGGGACCGGGCGTGCTGTTCGATGCACTGGACCCAAGCGTGCGCAAGTGGTATGTGCCACAGGAACTGTATAACGAGTTCAACTGGCAGCAGTGGGAGTATTCGAACTACGCCCGCGAGAACTACCAGCGCTATGTGTCGACGAGCTTGGAGGGCAACTATATCTACGACGTGTACGGCAATCTGCTGACGCGCGGTTGGTTGGTCTTTGACTGGCGCCAGCAGAATCCGCAGCCCTTTGGTTCGCTGTTGACCAAAGACGGTCGCTTCGGTGGCTGGTTTTCCAACCTCGTTATCGCGTCCGACCACAAGGGCCAGTTGCACTACGCCATTACTATTGGCAACGAACTGCGCACGACGTTGACGCCTATGACGTTTTCCAAACCGCGCTTTGACGGCATTCAGTGGGACTTTCAGTCGGACAAGTACGCGGCGACTATGCTCCTGTCGCGCATTAGCAACACGGGCGGATCTGAGACCTCTAATAACACGAGCCTGCTCGGCGGGCGCGTCGAAATGCAGGTTGGCGATTTCGTTAAGGTCGGCGGAACGTTTGTTAACGCGCACCACGCGCAAACGCAGACGGAGGTGTTCAACGGCAACGTGCTGAAGGGAAATTTGACCGGCGAGCAAAATCTGGCACACGTGACGTTGATCGAGGTATTGATAAAAGACGACTCGCCCGAAGACGGCGAGGCGGGTGGGGCGCTCTTTGCGCACGACATTGTGATATGGGATACGGAGGGTCGGCAGACGCGGGGCTCGGAAATTGGTTTCCGTCCGCTGGTCGAGGGCGGCTTTCAACGCCGCGGCTACCTTTCGGCCGATGGCAGCGAATCAATTTCGCTGCGCTACGATCTGCAGGATCGCTCCTATACCGGTCCCGATCCTGGCGAGATCAAACGCGTGCAGATCGAACTCGTATTGGCCAACGATTATCTGGTTGAAATGGCCTCTGATCGGCAGAATAACTTTCAGGGCAACGTGGTCTTTTTGCCGGTTGCGCGCGCCCCCGGCAACGTAAAAGATTCGTCCAACCAGCGCGTGCTGGCCGTCGATTACGGTCTGCCAACGGCCAACCAAGTAACCGGTTTTACCGTAGAGATGACCGACCTTGAAGGCCTCGACGCCTATTTTGAGGTCAACGTCAACAATCAGTATCGCCAGTATCCCAATCCAGCCCTGCAAAAGCACCACGTCGGGGGTGACGACGCGCTGGCTTGGATGCTCAATGTATCGAAGCAGGGCTACCCATTTTTTGGTTTTCTAGAGGCCTTCCGCATGGGCCCGAACTACCGCACGGGGCTGCACGTGGTCGATCAGAATGGCATAGTGGACTACGGCTCGGACTTCCGCTACTTCGAGTTTGTCGACGACAACGACGACCAAGATCGCTTTCCCGACTGGGAGCGCAGCGGCTTTACCTCGGGCGACGTGCAGGTGTTTCCAGGTTGGGATGAGAACAACGACTTCGTTTCGGACTTCAATCAGAACGACAGTCCGGCTAGCCCCAACCGCGTGCCCGACTACGAAGAGCCCTTTCTGCGTTTTCACACCGAGCGACCAGAGTATCTGTATGGTATCGACATGAACCACAACGGCACGGTCGATCGCTTTGAAAACGACGAAGAGGCGGATTTTCCCTACCGCCGCGACCGCCGTGGATACAATATCTACGGCGGTGTATTCCTACTGCCCGACGTGCGTCTGACGCTCGGGCGCCAGCACCTGCGCGAACTAGCCGACGATGGGCGGAGCAAGGCTGACTATGCGATCCTGACGGCCGATCGCTCGTTTAGCTGGGCGCAGCTGCGCTTCTTCCAGGATGTGCGCCAGGTAAAAGACGATATCGAGGACGATCTGCTGCAGTGGGTGCAGTTGCCCAACTCGCGCGGTGAACTGCTGCCGCAGCGCGACGCACTGCCGGCCCGCAATACGGTGATTAACACGACGTGGTTGGGATTGGATCTGACGCGCTTTTCGGCGCTGAAGCTAAAGAACCTGTTTAAATGGCAGTGGTATCACCAGCGCGACGACGATATTGATCTTGGACTGCGCGACCAGCGCGCAGAGGGATATTTCCTCGGCGTGGTTAACAAGGCCGAGTATCGGATCCAGGCCGGTCGCTTAACGCTTATTCCAGCGTGGAAGAGCGAGTATCGCCGCGAGGCACCCATCGATAGTCGCGCGCCGCGTCGCCGCGAGCTAAGCGAAATCTTTATTCTCATGTCGCGCGTCCCGGTTTTTCTCAGCTCTTATCTGGAAGGCGGCATTGAGCACCATCGCTTTAGCCAGCTGCGCAGTCCGACGCCGCCTGGATACGAAGATTCTTTTTACGAGACGACGATGGTCGGCCAGCTGACTAATATCTCCGACTACCAGGGCTATCGACTAACGACGGTGCTGGGATTCGATATGACGCGTCGTCACTTTGAGGTAGAGGGCACGCGCACGCGCACGCGCGGTTTTCTCACCGTATACGCCGGAGTAGAGCGCTGATGTTGCCGTATGTCATCGCGGCGGCGCTGGCGTGCAGCGCGCTGCTTTCATGCGCGGAGCGCGGAGCGCCCGTCGGCCAAGATCCGGCTAGCGAGGCCGTTCTGTACGAGCACACGCACTTTGCCGATGCCGGTTTGGAGCGGGCCGTTCGCCGCGCTCTCGATCGCCCCGTCGGCGTGCTCAGCGCCGACGAGCTGGCTCAGCTCAACGTTCTGCAGGCCGCCGCCGAGGAGGTCGTCTCGCTGCAGGGTATAGGAGAATTGAGCGGATTGGAGGCCCTCTATCTCTCGAATAATACGCTGAGTGATATCGCGCCGCTGTCGACTCTGCGCCGCCTGCAGGTGCTTGACCTGTCGCGCAACGCAATCCGCGATATTGCGCCGCTGTCGGGTTTGCGCCAGCTCACGCATCTCAATCTCGACGACAACCAAATAGACGATATTGCGCCGCTGCGCACGCTGACGCTGTTGGAGGTGCTCAATATCGATAACAACAGTGTCCGCAGCGTTGCCGTATTGGTGGCGCTGCGCCGTCTGCAGAGCGTCGAACTGTCGGGCAATCCACTGCTGAGTGAAGACGTGCAGACGCTGCGCGAGCGCGCGATCCAGGTGGGTTTTTACGAACCGGCGATTGCCTTTGAAGACCCGCGTCTTGAAGATGCGGTGCGTCGAGCGGTCGACAAACCGACAGCTGACTTGACGCTGAGCGATCTGCGCTCGATCACGCTGCTCAACGTGCCGGGCCGCACCGCTTCGCTGTCGGGTTTGGAGCAGCTGGAAAATCTCGAACGACTCAGCATTCGCGGCACAGCGTCCTCAGCCGACGAGGGCATTATCTCGATCTTGCCACTCGCCGAGCTGAAAAAGCTGACGAGCCTAGAAATCAACAACACGGCGGTGCGCGACATATCGGCGTTGGTCGGACTAACCAACCTGCGCGATCTGGCGCTGGTCAACAACCGCATCGTCGACGTGACGCCGCTGCGCAATATGCTGCTGTTAGAGACCCTGCGCTTGTTTAGCAACGAAGTGCAAGATATTTCTGCGCTGCGCCGCCTGACGCGCCTGACGACGTTGACGCTGAACGATAACCAGATATCCGATATTGCTTCGCTGGCGGGTATGCGGCGCCTGCGCCTGCTCGACATGGCCGACAATCAGGTGGTTGATATCGCGCCGCTGGCCCGACTGACGAGCTTGGAGACGCTCGATATTTCGCGCAATCTAATCGAAGACGTGGGGCCTCTTGCCGGTTTAGTCAACCTGAAGGGCTTGGAACTGTCGCGCAACAGCGTGCGCGAGATTGGCGCCTTTTCTTCACTGACGGGCTTGGAACTGCTCTTTTTTGATTTTAATCAGGTCGAAGATCTGTCGCCGCTGCGCGGTTTAAATCGCCTTATTCGCCTGCGCGCTAACGATAATCAGGTGCGGCGGATTGAAGCGCTGCTTGATCTACCCGCGCTAGTGACGGTCGACTTGCGCGACAATCCCCTCGACGAAAACGGGCTTGAAGCGCTGCTGCAGGCACTTGAAGAGGCTAAAGTGCGGGTAGCGCTATGAACGGCCGCGTGGCGATCTGGGTCGTATGGTTATTGTGCGGTGCCGTCTCGTGGTGTGATGCCCAGCTGCGTTTGGTCGTTGGTCGCGGCGGCGTGCCGTGGAATGCTATTATGGATTCCAGTGCGTTTGTGCAGGTTGACGCCGACTCGGTATGGACCTGGGCCGCGCCCGTCGATCAAAATATAGCGGCCGGTGCCGTGGGACGCGGCGGGGGTGCTTATTTGGGCGGCGTGCGGCCGCTGCAGACGGCCCCCGGTGAATTCACCGATACGTTTACGATTCTCAACTCGAGTGCGGCCGAAGCGCTCGTTGACGGCGACGTAGCGACGGCCTTTAATCCGGACGAAGCGGGCGTCGAGCGCGAAGTCGAGGTCTTTATCGATTTGGGCGGCGTATTTGGTATCAATCGCGTGCGCTTATTTCCGCGCTTGGACAGCGACCACGTCGATTCATTTCCCCAGTCATTTGAGCTTGGCCTAGGGCAGCGGCAGACGGGATTGGATTTTCTGCGCGTGGTAATCGATCAGGATTTTTCTCAGCTCATCCGCTATTCGCGAACTCGGCCCAACAATCGAGCCGTAATCGACTGGCCCGGCACGCGTCAGGTGACGGGCACGCGCCAGGCGCGCTATCTGCGCTTCGCTCCGCTCAACGGCCTACCTTGGGAAATTGCCGAGGTCGAGGTCTATGCCGATGGCACGGTGCCGACCGGCGAATTTGTGTCGCAGCCGCTGTTGGCCAGCAGCGGCACGCCCGTATGGGGCGTAGTGCGCCACGAGGGAGCGGTGCCGCTGCAGGATCTACCCGTGGTGCTACAGACGCGCACGGGACCGGACGAGGAACCGCTGCATTACTACGTGCAGTCGGGCGAGCGCCTGCGGCGCGAGTCGCGCGAAGTCTGGGAGGGTATTGACGGCATCGATGGTATTCTCGGCGCGCTTGAGCAGGGACCCGTGCTGCCCAATCCGGAGTGGAGCACCTGGGAGACGGTGGACGGCGACCTGATTCGCTCGCCCAGTCCCAATCGCTACATCCAATTTCGCGTGCGCCTGCTGGAACCGGGCGCAACGTTAGAGCGCTTGGTCTTTGAATACTCGACGCGTCCGCTGGCCGACGCCTTGCGCGCTGAGATTAGTCCGCTGCAGGTCGACGCCGGCGTCGAGACGCCCTTTGTGCTATCGCTGCAAATGCGCGGCGGCAACAGCGGCTCTACGGGCTTTCGCTTTCTTAGCGTGCAGACGCCGGCCGAGGTCTTTGCCGTCGACAGCGTGCGCGTGGACGATCAATCTGCCGTCTTTACCGCCGACGTTGATCGCGAGGGGGGCTTTGACGTCAATTTGTGGCAGCGCGTCGTACAGGACGGCAGCTTTGTGCAGCTCTTTTTTCGCGCGGCGGTCTTTGTCGACGGAACGCCGTTTCAGGTGCGCGTGCTCGATCGGCGCAAGCGCATCGACAGCGCTGAGATTGATACGGTCTATCAGTTTGCGCGCGAGGGCGACGTCGATCCACTCAGTCTGGGCGGTAGCCTGTCGGTGCGCCTACGCGAAGAGGATCCGCCGCTGATTGGTTCGCTTGTCGGTGGGGCGCCGCTGCTGACGCCCAACGATGACGGCATCAACGACTATCTACGCATTGCCTATGACGTGCTTAAACTGACGCGTCCGGCTCCGGTTGCGTTTGAGATCTTTACGCTCGATGGGCGTCGCGTGCGCGTGGGAGAGAGCGTCGAGGAATTGAGCGGTCGGCATGCGCGCATCTGGGACGGGCGCGACCACACTGGTCAGCGCGTGCCGCCCGGCACCTATCTCTACCGCGTTGAAGTCGATGCCGGCGTGGGTCGGCGCGCTCGCGCCGGCGTGGTTTCCGTTGTTTATTAGAGTCCGTTAACTGATCGCAAATAACGGGCGCAGCGCGCGCTATTTTATGGGAGAGTGTATGTGTTTGACCAGCAGGTAACGCTGCCCGAGTACGGTGGTCGCTCGTTTGCCGATCTGCCGCAGACCGTGCGCTACGCGCTGACTGGTCAAGGTGCTCCGGGTCTGTCGCCCGATATCATTGGCCCGCTCGATCGGCGCTGGAAAAAAGTTGTTCTGTTCTTTATCGATGCATTTGGCTGGCGTTTTTGCGCGCCTCGACTGCGTGACGATCCCTTTTTACGCCGCTTTGTCGAGGGGGGCGTCGCCGAAAAAATCACCGCGCAATTTCCCTCTACGACCGCTGCACACGTTACCTGTATTCACACCGGTATGCCGCCTATAGAGAGCGGTGTGTATGAA
>JAYOKQ010000150.1:0-8636 GCA_038119905.1 Gemmatimonadota bacterium
CGTTTCTCCGAATGCCTTGGCCGTTCGCCACTCGCCGGCGTTTGAGTTTACCGCGCCGCTGGTGGGCGTCACCTTGCCGCTCGATCCGTCGCAGCAGGACCGCTACACGATTGAATGGCAGCGTGGACGTTCGGACAAGGACCTCGATGGTAATGCGATTATCTCGCTTTACTACACGGGCGTAGATCCGAAGTCAGTCAACTACTCGGGCACCGATTCGACGCAGCTGCTTGCTACATCGGGCACGAATCCGGGTAATGCGGTGCTGATTGTCGGCAATATTCGCGAGGATGACGAGGGCGCGAACGACCAGTATGTCTGGAACTTCCGCTCACCGCCGGGTGCCCTGCCGAAGGTGTTCCGTCCAGCTACTGCGTCCACGAACCCCTACCCGTACCAGCTTGGTGCAACCGTTGATACGGCTTGGGTCTATGCCGTGTTGCACGATTCGTTGGGCAACACGCGCGTCGAGGCAGGTGGCTCCATCGTGCTGCGCTCGGGTGACCAGGGCACGTTCCAGGAGGCCCCGCGCGTGACGATGAGAACGCCGCCTGCCGGTGGACAGACCATCGTTAACGGCGACATTGTCCGCCTCGAGTGGGATGCGTTCCTGATCGACGACGGCACAGGCACGGACGACGCTTACTTGCGCCTCTATGCTGCACCGAAAGGAAAGTATGCAACGTTGACGGCGCTCGAGTCGAATGCCAAAGGTCGTGGTGGTTTCCAGGACGTATATGTCATCAATAGTCTAAACGGCCAAGTTTCTGGTAGCAACGATACGGAAGAGGCGTATGATTCGCGCTTGACAGTCTTGCGCGAATCGGGCGACAACTTCCTGCTGTGGGATACCAAGACCACGTCGTTCAATATCCAGGGTACGCCGACGGAGTTCGACATCTTTATCGCGGGTAGCATGGACCGCCGGTTTGGAACGCCGGTTTATGCGACCAACGGAAGTGCGTTGATCGACTCGGTAGCTTCTGGATTTGGTTCGCAGGCGCAGAAGGCGGTGCTGTCGAAAGCGCCGGGTGCCCTCCGCGTAGAGGGAGCCGATCCGATCTACAGCATTGAGCTGGGACCGGGAACGATGGCGGCCAGCTCGGGCGATACGCTCGAGATGGACGTGATGGTCAACTCGCAGAACAGCTCGATCGACCTGATGGCGCTGCACTTGGACGTGCCGCGCAACTACTTCGAGGTCGTCGATATGAACCCAACCGCAGCCGGCGTGCAGCCGTTTGCCGATTCGACGGGCGCCTTTAAGACGCCTTCGACGATCGCGCAGAACGATACCACGCAGGGCACGGACCAGTTCATCAAGCTGAACTTTGTCGAGTCCATTATCAACGGCGAGGTGATTGGCAACGCTACGGGCGACAGCTCGCAGGTGGCTGCTACCCTCAAGTTGGTGGTGAAGCGTTTCTCGGGCGGTGCTCCGTTCGATACGCTCCTGACCTGGTCGATGGAGTCGGGTCGTCGCACGGCATTCCGCCGCGGCACGACTGAGTTGGCTGCTCCGGCACGCGAGGGCTTTATCACGCTGACGCCGAATGCGCGCATCATCGCTACGGCGCCGCTGGAAGGTCGCTCCGACTACAGCGATACGCTGGATATCCACCTGCGTAAGATTGGTTCGACGAAAGACATCACGGACCAGAACTTTATCGCTGCCAACGATGTCAGCCCGGATACGACTAGTAGCATAACGACGCTTAGCATCAGTAACGTAGTCGGCACGTTCGTCGCTGCCGAGACCGTTACGGGTGGCACGAGCGGCGCTACCGCTACGGTGTCTTCGGTGGGTGCTTCGAGCCTGGTCGTCTCTTCGGTCACGGGAACCTTCTCGGCGGCTGAGGTGCTTACCGGTGCCACGAGCGCTGCTACGGGTCAGTTCGACGCCAGCGAAGTCAGCGGCGTTGTCCTGGGTGACTCGGTGCAGGTCGTTAGCAACTCCTTCGGTACCTTTACGTTGACGGAGATTCCCCCGGGTATCTACGAAATGACGGTCAAGGCCGACGGATACGTCACCGGTCGCACGGATACGCTCAACGTATTCAACGGCCTGACGCTGACGCCGGATCCGACCTACGGTTCGGATGTGCTGGGCAACCTGTCGCCGGCTACGCCGCTGGGCTTCTTGCGCGGTGGTGACGCCACGGGTGATAACCAGGTTGACATTGCCGATGCTAACCTGATCTATAGCATCTGGAACGTGACGCCGGCCAGCGCAAGCTATGTGCGCGCAGCCGACGTAAACGCCGATGGTGTGGTCAACTCGTTGGATCTGGGTTTTGTCACCTCTAACTTTGGCAACGACGGCTATGGCGCGGCGCCGGTCTTTAAGCCCACGGGCAAAGGCGGCGACAACGCTACGGCGCTGGTCGAGGTCGAAGGTGTTGAGGAAGTCGAAGCCTGGTGGCCGGGTCGCGTCTTTGAAGTCACGGCGCGTGCCTCGAGCATGAGTGACGTCATGGCCTATGAACTGGTCCTCGGCTACGATCCCGAGCGGGTCAAGCTGCTGCCCAATGAGGCCGTGGTAGAAGGCAACGTCTTCGCCAACAACGCGAAGGGTGCGCTCTTCTTCAGCAACGCTCAGCCGGGTCGCGTTGAGGTTGCCTCGGGTCGTATCGGCCGCGACTGGTCCGCCAGTGGTGACGCCGAGTTGGTCACGGTGCGCTTTGTCGCGCTGACCGACGATCCGGGTGTCATCGACGTGCTCGAAGGCCAGTTTGTCAACAGTGCCTATCAGGGCACGGTCATGCGGGTCGAGAAGGCGCAGGCGCTGCCGCTGGCAGCTGCTCTGCACCAGAACTTCCCGAACCCCTTTAACCCGTCGACGGAAATTCGCTTCGATATTCCGACGGCGCGCACCGTGCAGTTGCGGGTCTACAACCAGCTGGGCCAGACGGTCCGCACGCTGGTTGACAACCGGATGAAGGCGGGCTCTTACCGGATCAAGTGGGACGGTAAGACCGAGGGTGGAAGCAGTGTCTCCTCTGGAGTCTACTTCTACAGCCTGGAAGCGGGTGACTACTCGCAGATCCGCAAGATGACGCTGGTCAAATAAGACCTCTGTTGTCTGAAGGCAGAAAGCGCCGCCGGGGGAAACCCCTGCGGCGCTTTTTTTGTACGTAGGAAAAAACTTCTCATCATTTAAAGTCCAGTTGTCGATATTACATACAGAGGGCAGGGAAACAACGTGCATCTTACCGCGTCTTATATTCAGTATTTATAGCATGTTATATTGGGTGGTGATGATGCTCGAAGCCAACTGGTAGGCATATAATTTGCATTGATCTGGCCAAGTTCTCTATCCACGGGATTTTCTATGAGCACGTATATGCGAATCGTCCTTTTGACCTGTCTGCTTTGTGCGGGGTGGGGAGGTCCGCTGAGCGCACAGACCCTGCAGCTGCGCGAACGCGGCACCAATAGCCAGAATGTGAGTGTGCAGGTAGGCCAGACGATCACGGTCGAGGTATTCGCCGAGCTATCCAGCACGGAGGCGGCCGGCATGTCCATCTTTATTACCGTGCCGGATAACGCCTTCCAGGTCGTCGATCAGCGTCCCACCACTACCGATAATGCCGGTCAACCCGGCATCCAGCCCTTTATCGCCGGGCCACTTTTTCAGGGTGCCGGTGAACAGGCCAACGAGCTCATACCCGAGAGCGAATCCATCGCGAGCAACTTTGCGGGACAGCAGCTCGAATACGGGATTGTCGTTGGCGGTGGCGGTAATCGCGTGCGCACTGGGGCCGGTGTCGTGGCCACGTTTCAGCTCGTCTGCGTGCAGCCCATTGATTTTGGCCAAATCCAGGTCAACGACAACGCAGTTCTCGAGACCCGTCTGGTGCTATCCGACGGCATTAGCGAGAAGCGATTTATTACCGTGCAGGGGATGCAAATCTCTGTCCGCGGTCTGGAACTATTTGATATCCCCGATGTGATTCTTACTCCGGGACAGGTTGACAGCACGCAAATCGGCATTTTATCGCGCTATATCCAAAGTGCGCGTCCAAATGTGAATATCGACTCGATGGAATGGTCCTTTGAACCGGCCGATTTGGACAGCATCGATATAGAAATTGATCCCGTTACAAAGCGCGTTAGGATAACGCCCCATCCCGAGTGGTCGGGACGCCAGCGCGTATTCTGGACCGCCACCGAGCCGGCCAGTTCTGTGCGACCGGGCGAGCCGATTCTATCGGTGCAGGAAGTCTGCGATATCATCGTCAATAATCCACCGGAATTTTTAAAAGCTCGCGATGCCGATGGGGTGCGCCGCGATACGGTGCGAATTGCCGAAGATGCATATCCCTACATACCTGGGACTGAACCGAGCGTACAGCGTGCATTTAGTGCCCTCAACCTCAACGAAATGGCGTCGGATCCGGATGGGGATGCGCTGCGCTTTCTCGCGCTGAACTTTGGTTCCGACCCAGCGCCTAACCTGCGCAGTCAGGTCGCATCACAGACAAACCAGCTGTTGCTGTGGTCCAAGCAGGATTTCAACGGCATGGACTCGCTGCGGGTGCTCGCAGCCGACGGTTTGCGCGGGGGAAACGATACGCTGCGCGTCATTGTCGAGGTAATAGCTGTCGCCGACGCGCCGCGGTTCCTGCTATCGAGCGAAGAGCGATTGCCCAAAATTGGCAAGGGATCGAGTAAAACCTACCTATTTCACGAAATAGTAGAGGACGTCGATACACCGCTCGACAGTCTGGCTCTTAGCTGGACGGACGATCCCGACGGTAATTTTACGGTCGATACGACGCGGGTTGGGGGTAATTTGGAAATCACGCTGCAAGGGCTGCCCGATTATGAAGGGGAGGGACGAATTAGCTTTGTCGTAATCGATCCCGATAGCCTTGAGGATACCATGACGCTGTTTATAACTTCGGCCGATGCGCTGCCGCCAACGGTGCTGGCCGATGAGATTAAAATCGATCTCACGCCGGGCGGACCGGCATTCGTCGTCCGTCTGGACGATTACGTCAGTGATCCGGACAACACGTTCGATCAGCTGCAGTGGATATTGCCGCGCGATACGAAGAGCGTCATTCGGGTCGCAGGAAACGAACTCTTGGTCACTGCGCCGCTCGATTTTATCGGCTACGAAGAGCAGTTTATCACCGTCGCTGATCCCGGGGGCCTTGGGGATGAAATTAAGCTGCGCATCTACTCTTCTGATAGGGCACCCGAAACGGGCGGGATTCCCGACTTGGTGCTAGATCGCGGCGATATAAACCAGCAAATCGATCTCGATAATTACTATTACGACTCAGACGATGGGGATTCGGAGATTTTTTGGGATTTGCCTTCTGGTAATTCCTTCAAAAGAGAAAACGTCCAGGTCCAAATTGATCCCGTGACCCACGTCGTCACTTTTTTTGTGCCGGAAACGGCTAGCTTTGCAACAGAGCCGATTATTTTTCGTGTAACCGATCAGGCCGGGACTTCTGCGTTGGATACGATGACGGTATCGATTCGTTCGGGCGGGGGCAGCATCCCCGACCAATTTGCCATCGCGCCCCTGCCGAATGAGCTGCAAATAGGAATTAACCAGCGGCCGGATCTATTCGATCTCGACGACTACGTTATCGCGCCGGAAGACTTTGATCTGACCACCCTTATTTGGGAGGTTTCCGTGCTGTCGGGCGATAGCTCGGCTCCGCGTATTAAAGAGGGAAATATCGTCTCCGTATTCGGGTTTCAGTCGGGCACGGACTCGCTGCTCTTTACGGCGCAGGACACGCTGGGACGGGTGCAGTCGGCGACGATGGTCTTGCGCGTAGTGGGTGAGAGTGAGGTCATGCGGTTGCTCTCTATACCGGATATTCAATTCATTGCAGGACAAACATTTAAAGATTACAACCTCAGTGATTATGTAGAGGATAAGATCACGCATCCCGATTCGCTGGTCCAGTGGAGCGTGACCCCACTCGTCGAGTCGCAGCTGATTATCCGCGTTACAAGTGATAAGTCGATCCAGGCGATTTCAGATGACACGCTGGAAGTGTCGGTCGTTTTTACCGCCCGCAATATAGAATCGGGAATTGTCGGCCGCGATACCGTGCGAGTTATTGCACTCGATCCGGCGTTGGCCAGCCGTAAACTGCAGGACTTTCCGCCCATTATTTTCTCTGCGGGGCGCAGCGACAGTTCGATCGTTCTCAACGATTACCTGCCGGAGGAATTCATCGAAGCGGATGGTTCCGTGCCGCCTGTGACGTGGTCGGTTTCGGGACAGCGCATTACCCAGCCTTTTATCGATCCGATTTCACCGCATCCTCTGCGCGTAAATGGGATTGGAGAGCGCGTGGGAGTGGATAGTTTGACCTTCATTGCCGATATCCGCGGTGGCTTCCGCGCTATGGGGCTTCTCATAGTCACGGTAGTCGAGCCGGTGGACCAATCGACGCTAGAACTACAGGTCGTGCCCAATCCAATTCAGCCCAATTACATCGACGTCTTCGTCGTCGCGCGCCGAGCCTTGGCCGGTACACCGAACGTAATTCGTTCGTTCGAGACGATTGATAGCACGGTCGCTGTACGGCAGATCGAGGATGATCTTGAGGGAAGAGGCGTGCTGATATGGTCGGGGGGAATCCAGTTGCACGGTGGATCGAGCGGACTCGTGAGCTTTGAAGCGCAGGCTTTTACCGAATTGGGCACCAATGTGGGGGATACCGCTTCCGTCAATATCGCGACCGTTTTGGCAGGTAAGCGCGTTGTGATGGGGCATCGGGGTGCGGCATTGGAATTGACTGAAGGGGCCCTACCAGGGGGAAAGATGGTCGTATTACAGACGGAAGAGCCACCGACTGATCCTGGCGCCAAACGGGCCGTTTCGTCCGAGCTTATCCTGCTGCATACGATCGATGCGCTGCCGGCGGGTCAACCGCTGGCCGAACGGGGTGTGCTGCGCTGGGAAGGCCAGCCCCATAAAGGCGCCGGGTTTTATCGGCGAGAGGGAGGTGTCTGGTCGTATGCGGGCTCGCTTGATGGGGCGTTAGAAATCGAACGATTGGGCCGATTTGGCATATTGCGCGACGTTCTTGCACCGAGGTTGCAGCCCCTCGGAGCGCCTGACTTGCTACGAGGTGAATGGGCGGTGGACATCGAGGAGGCGGGCAGTGGGCTGGAAACCGTTGAAGTGTCGATCGAGGGAGCGTCCATACCGGCTCAGTGGGGCGATGGGGTGGTGAGTTGGGAACCACTTTACGCCTATCGCGAGGTGGCCGATGTGGAGTTGGTGGCGCGTGATCGTGCCGGTAACCGAACCGCATGGAAAGTGCGCGCCAGTGCGCTGCCGCAGCGGCTAGAACTCGAAGCCAATTA
This sequence comes from Gemmatimonadota bacterium, assembly GCA_038119905.1. Classification (GTDB taxonomy): domain Bacteria; phylum Latescibacterota; class UBA2968; order UBA8231; family UBA8231. The sequence continues at coordinate 7,348 of JAYOKQ010000150.1, forward strand.
TCCGAATCCATTTAATCCGGAAACGCTGATTCCTTTTGTTGTTCCCGGAGAGGGAAGGGTCGTGGACCTCGCTGTTTTCAACGCAGCTGGGCAAATGGTACGCGAATTGCTTAATAGCCAATGGATGCCCCCGGGGCAGCACGAAGTGCTGTGGGATGGACGCGATGAGAAGGGGGCACCCGTGGGATCGGGTGTGTATGTATACCGCCTGCAAGCCGACGGCCGTAGCCTGGTGCGTCGAATGACCTTGATCAAGTAGGGAGTTTGCCGTGGGAACATTAACGTGGAGTCGAGTGCTGCTGCTGGCCGCTGTGGTGTTGGGATGTGGCGGCGGCAGCGGGGTAGGGCCAGAAGAGCTGTTGAAGCAGGAGCAAAAGCTGCGCGATCGCCTGCCCATAGACTGGGGTAATTACAACGCGGGCGACTACGATGGGGCCATTGATTTCTTTATCAATACGCTGGAAAAAGCCGAGACCTACGAAGGCCCCGAATCGATTCTAAACGAAATAAAGTCCGAGGCGCATAACGGGATTGGATGGGCTTTTTTCCGCCTGCAAAACCTAGAAGCGGCCTCGTCTGCCTTTCAACAGGCAACTACGCTCAATCGTCGCAATGCAGATGCTTGGGTGGGTTATTCGGGGGTTGCGCTGGCGCGCCGCCTCTACAACGACGCCATTCAGTATGGGATACAGGCGCTGTCGGTTGACAGCGAATATGTATCGTCCTTTCGCGTCGACGATTCCGAGCGACAAATAGGACACGATTATTACGATACGCGGCACGTGCGCATGGTGCTCGCCGAGGCGTATTTTCAGCTAGGGCGATACAGTGCATTAGATCGTCCGGATCCGAGTAACGCCTCTGCGCAGCTGCGCATGATCGACGAAGAGTTCCAGTTTCGCGATCCGGGCCAGCTCCTGCAGGAGATGAGCGCTGTTTCGGTTGATTTGCAAAATGAGCTAGGCAGCGGGTTTTAAGTGAGAATATTTTTCCCCTACATAAGCGTCTTTTTGTCGGTCTTCGCCGTATGGGAGACGGCCGAAGCGCAGGATCTAAAGCTGCTGCGGCAGCCGGTTAATGCAACGATCAGCCCTCCTATGGGTGAGGGGTTGGATCTGGTGCATAGCGCCGAGCCCTTGGGCAGAGGGCGCTTTCGAATGCGCATGATAAATCGCTCCGACGCCATTGTCGTACCCGAGTTGGGTAACGGCAATATCTACACGGGTAACTACGGCTTCGCCTACGGGTTGGGCGACGCCATGCAGTTGGGACTGGCTGTTCCCTTTTTA
>JAYOKQ010000151.1:0-8431 GCA_038119905.1 Gemmatimonadota bacterium
AGTGCGCCGTCGGCATCGCTGACGAGGGGAAAGGGCAGATCGTGGTGTTGGGCAAAGCGGCGGTGGCTGTCGCCAGAGTCGGCGCTGACGCCTACGACGGCCGCGCCGGCCTCCAAAAAGTCGGCGTAGTCGTCGCGAAAAGAACACGCTTCGGCGGTGCAGCCGGGCGTGAAATCACGCGGGTAGAAAAACAGCACGACGGCGCTGTGCTCTAGCAGATCTGCTAATCGGAGCACGGCGCCGTCGTAGGTTTCGACGCTAAAGTCCGGCGCCTGCGCGCCGACGGCTAAAGCGGCCATTTCAGATCGTCACCTGCCGATCCATGGTGTAAAAGTTGTTGTCCGTCTCCTGAATTTCCACTTCGATATAGTAGTCTATGCCTTCGCCGGGAAAGAGCTTGGCCAGCAGGTCTACGGCCTCGTTGAGGCAGTAGACGGCCACGTTTTCAACGCTGGGATTTTCTCCTGGCATGACGACCACGCCCTGCGGATCAAAGACTTCCGGCTGTTGAAAAAGGGTGTCGCGCGCGCTGATGAGCATCTTGTGGTCGAGAAATTTAAAGATGCCTTTGAGTGCGCCAAAATCGACGGCCATGTCGAGCTTTTCCAGGCGGGGAAAGCGCTCGGCGCGCACGGTGAAGCGGCCTCTCCAAGTATGGCCGTGCACCCAGGCGCACTTGCCTTCGTAATCAAGCTGACGATGGGCGGCGTGAAAATGACTGTGGGCTCTGATCGTTTCCATAATGAACCTAGTCCAACATCGAAATAGCTTGGTTGCGCAGGTCGGTATCGGTCTTGAAATCGCCGGTAGCCACGCGGGTCCGCGTCGAGGAGCAGGCGTCGCGCACGCCGCGCACGCGCATACAGGTATGCTCGGCGACTAGGTCCACGAGCACGCCGACGGGGCTCAGGCGCATCATGACTTCGGCCGTCTCGGAGGTGATGCGCTCTTGGATTTGTGGGCGCTTGCACAGCTCGTTGACTACGCGCGATATCTTTGAAAGGCCCGTGATCTGCGCGCTGGGCAGGTAGACGACCTGCGCCGTGCCGAAAAAGGGCAGTAGGTGGTGTTCGCAAAAGGCGGAGAAGCTGCAGCGCACCGATACGAGGCCCGGATTGGCGGGTGCATCAAACGGCTTTAGGTGCAGTGCGGCGTCTGCGATGGGATCTTCGCTGTGGTTGAAATGTTCTAGGTGGACGCGCGCAACGCGCTGCGGCGTCTCCATTAGGCCGTCGCTGTTGGTGTTGTGCCCGAGCATCTGCAGCTGTTCGCGGATCAGATCCTCGTAGGCGTCGACAGCGAGGGTTGTGCCGTTGGTGCCGTTTATACCGTTTGTTTGCGGGGCGATCATGTGCTTTCTCCAAGAAATGGGGGGATTGCTCGTGGGGAATATAGCGGCAATGAAACCGATGTCAATGTTTTGTCTACAAATAAAAATAGACAAAATGCAGACAAAGTGAATTATGTAGCCGTTTATACACTTTTACGGCAACGCATTGTCACGTGGAGGGTGCAAGTTTATACAGTGTTCTCTTCACTGAACGAGGAGCCGATCCTGTGGCGTATACCAAAAGAATGAAGTCCCAGCGCGCCAGTCGCCGCTTGTATTACCACCTCGCCCGGCGGTTGACGTCGCCTGTCGGTTTGCCTGAAGGCGATTCCCTGCGTCGGCCTGTCTGCACTCGCCCCTCGGCAGAGCAGAGGGCGTTGCCCCTGTAGAGTGCGCTCGCCCGTCGCACCCCTCCCTCGCTCGTCTGCCTTGCCGTGACGGGCGGCCATTGCCTAAGTTACGTCACGCGCACCAGCAACCACCTGCCGACGGAGGTCTGCCGTGATAGAACAGAGCCAGGTAAACGCCTTTGCCGAACAGGGGGCGGTAACCATCGACACGCCGCTCAGTGCGGCCGATATTGCCGCAGCCGGCGCTGCCATTCAACGCCAGTTGCCCTTTGACGAGGCTTCCGGCCGCTATCGCTACTCGGCCACCTGTAGCTACTTCGACGCGGAACTACTCGACATTATACAGCACCCCTTTTTCGAGGAGGTGGCCTGCCGCGTCCTGCGGGCCGATGAGGTGCGCTTTTTCCAGACGGCTATTTTGGCCACCTATCCCCAGCCCAACGCCGAGTTTTCCTACGACCAGCACATTGATCTGCAGTATGCCCTGTCCGACCTAGAGGCGACGCCGCGGCGCGTGGTGTGCACGTATTTCCTGTGGTTGACCGACGTCAATGCGCAGCGCGCACCGATGATGTGGCGTCCCGGCAGCCACCGGCCGCTGGCTCAGGCCTGGCAGGAACAGGAGGCGCTGCGCGACGAAATTCCGCGCGTCATTGGCATTAAAATGGACGACCTGCCGACGCGAGATTTCGCCCAGCCGCAGCCGCTGCTGGCGCGCGCCGGACAGGCGACCGTGCTCAGCACGGCCATGGTGCACGGCGCTTCGCTCAACGTCGATACCGAGGCGCGCTTGGCGCTGGTTATGACCTTTACCGCGGCGGGCGTGCGCGTGGGGCTGCCCGAAGCCCAGCAGCGCACCAAGGACATCTACGACGCCGAGTTAGCGAGGCGCCTGCGGCCGGAGCGGGTTCATTTGGTGGGCGGTTGAGTTAGTCGCGGGTGCGAAACCAGCCGGTTAGGCTCATGCGCTCGCGGGTGGCCGGCAGCACTTCGTGGTAGATGAGGTTGCTTAGAAAGCAGACGAGCGTCCCCCCTTGGGGGTAGACGTCCTGGTAGATGGCGTCATTGCTCAGGTCGGTGTAGAGGCGCAGGGCACCGCCGTCTTCGGCGCGCCAGTCGCTGTTTAGATAGAGGATGCAGGAGACCTTGCGGTAGCCCACGGCGCGAAACTGGTCGAGATGACGGCGATAGAAGGCGCCAGGCGGATAGACTGTTAGATGGCCCTCGAACTCGAATAGGCCCAGATACAGCGCGCTGTTGATGGCCAGCCGCAGCGATTCCAACTCGTCACTATAGTGCTTTTGTTCGGGGCTGGCATCGGCCTCTTCTAGCCAGAGCACGTAGTCGCTGCGCACTTCCGGGCGCAGGTGCCAGTCGTCGCCGCTGCCGACGCCGGCGGGGCGAAAGGCGCGTTCGTTCCAGGCCGCGCTACACGCTGCGGCTAGCGCGTCGACCTGCTGAACGGAGAGAAATTGGGGTAGGATACACCAGCCGGGATCGGCTAGGGATTCGGCGATTCGCGCATAGCGCTCGGGAGGGCTCATAGGCGTAAGCTATGGCGCACTGGGCAGCGCCTGCCGGCGAAGGGAATCGCTGTCGAGACTCCTTGTAGTGGAGCGAGAAAAGTACGCGCAAAAGGTGCGCTTGTCGATCGTTGAGCGCGCATATGTCAACTCAACCATGGGGAATAGAGATGAAACTAGTCAATGCGCAAAAAATATGGGACGAGGCGCCGCACAACGCCTTTACGGATTTGGCGTATTTCAAAGGTCAATTCTTCTGCGTGTTTCGCGAAGGAGAGGGACACGTCTCGCCCGACGGCGCTCTGCGCGTTATTTGCTCATCCGACGGGGCGACCTGGGAGTCCGCTGCGCTGTTGACGTCGCCTCATTCGGATCTGCGCGATGCGAAAATCACTGTGACGCCGGGCGGTCAGCTCATGCTGTGCGGCGCCGAGGCGCTGCACGACCGGACCGAGCATACCCATCAGTCGCTGGCGTGGTTTTCCGACGACGGTTCTCACTGGAGCGAGCGCGTGGAGATCGGCGACCGCGACATTTGGCTGTGGCGCGCCACTTGGCATCGCGGCGTGGCCTATGGCATGGGCTATGGCTGCGGGGAAAACAACCGCCGCCTGCGCTTTTACCGCAGCGAAGACGGTCGTCAATTCCGCGCACTCGGCGATTATTTTACCGGGGGCGACTACGCCAACGAGACCTCCATTGTTTTTGTCGGCGATACGGCCTATTGCCTGCTGCGCCGCGACGGCGAAGGAGCTACCGCGATGATTGGCACGGCCGCCCCGCCCTATAGCCACTGGTCTTGGAAAGACCTCGGTGTGTACTTGGGTGGTCCGCATATGATACATCTGCCCGACGGGCGCTTGGTCGCTGCCGTGCGCATCCGCTTTGGTGCCGACGATCAGCGGCGCACATCGCTGGGTGTTATCGATCCGCAGGCCGGTTCGTTTAGCGAGTCGCTGGCGCTGCCTTCGGGCGGTGATACCAGCTATGCGGGTATGGTGCTGCACGACGGAATGCTGTGGGTTAGCTACTATTCTTCGCACGAGGAAAAGACGTCGATTTACCTTGCTCAGGTGGCGCTCTGAGTCACCTGTAGAAAGCGGGCTATAACGAGAGGAATGAGATGAGCGAGGGGCTGTTTGGAATGCGGGTCGAACGCAACGTAGACGTGCCCATGCGCGACGGCGTCCTGCTGCGCGCCAACGTATTTCGCCCGGAAGGTGACGGGCCGTTTCCCGCTCTGTTGCTGCGCACGCCCTACGGCAAACCGGAAGGCGGTATGGAGCGCTACGTGCGGGCCGGCTACGTCGTAGTGACGCAGGATGCGCGCGGCCGCTACGCCTCTCAAGGCGAGTACGTGCCGTTTACGGAAGAGGAGACAGGGGATGCCGAAGACGGCTACGATGCCGTAGAATGGCTGGCGGCACAGCCCTATTGCAACGGGCGTGTAGGCACCTTTGGTGCTTCCTACAACGCGTGGATGCAGTGGCAGCTAGCCAAGCTGCGGCCGCCTCACTTAGTGGCTATGTGCGCCTATACGATTCCGCTTGAGTTGACGGAGGTAGACTGGCCGGGCGGTTTTAAGCCTGGTCGTCGCATCAAGTGGTGGCGCACGACGATGGCGCCCGACCTGCGCCGGCGCGAAGGGTTGCCGCCACCGCACACGCCGGCCGAGGCGCGCGCGCAGTGGGACGAAATCGAGCAGGGCTACTGGTTTGGCTTGATGCCGTGGCGAGAGATTGTGCGTCACCTGCCAGAGCATCTGGCCTACTACGTAGAGCGCTGGTTGGACGAGCCGAGTGTGCGGCCGTGGGGGCTTGACCGGGTGCACGCGGAGATCGAGGTGCCCAACCTCGACTTCAGCGGCTGGTATGACCACTGCAATGGGACGATGGCCCACCTGCAGCTGATGCAGCGCAACGGGCGCACGGAGGCGGCAAAAAAGAGCCAGCTGATTGTCGGACCGTGGAATCATCCCGGTCTGGGCAAGCGCGCCATGGGCGGCATCGACTTTGGACCACAGGCCGAGGTCGACCTGCCCGGTCAAATCATTCGCTGGTTTGACTATTGGCTCAAAGGCATGGACAATGGCGTAGAGGCCGAGCCGGCCGTGCGCTACTTCTGCATGGGGGCCGGCGCTTGGCGCACGGCGTCGACCTGGCCGCCGGAGGGTTTGGGCGAGGCGGTCTACTACCTGCACAGCGAGGGACGAGCGCAGCGGGCGACGGGCGATGGCTACCTGCACGCGCGCCCGCCCGAGGGTGACGAGCCGGCCGATATTTACGTCTACGATCCACACGACCCCTGTCCAACGCTGTGGACGAGCGAGCACTTCACGGTGCCGGCCGATCGGCGTCGCTTGGAGAACCGGGCTGATATTCTCTACTACCAGACGGCGCCGCTCGAAAGAGACGTCGAGGTCGTCGGCTACCCCGAGGTCGTGCTCTATGCGGCCTCTTCAGCGCCGGACACCGACTTTTTTGCGCGCTTGGTCGACGAGGATCCGCAGGGTGCGGCGCTGGAAATCTGCTACGGCATGGTGCGCGCGCGGCACCGCCATTCGCTGGAGGTAGAAGAGCTAATAGAACCGGGCGCTGTAGTGGAGTACCGCATTTCGTTGGGAGCGACAGCGTGTCGTTTTGCGCGCGGTCACCGCATTCGCCTGGAAATTACCAGCAGCGATTTTCCCAACCACGACCGCAACCACAACGTCGGCCGCAATGACTTGGAGGACGCGGAAATGGTGTGCGCCGAACAGCGGGTGCTACACGGCCAAGGATGCGCTTCGAGACTGCTACTGCCCGTGCGGACCGAATGATTTTGACCACGCTTAAACTATTATCCCACGCATTGGAGTGAGACCATGCAAAAGCTGCGCATAGCGAGCTGCCAGTTTCCCGTAACAGAAGACATTGATCGAAACGCCGAGTACATTGGCCGGTATATGGAGAAGGCCGCAGCCGCTGGTGCGCACTTGCTGCATACTTCGGAAGCCTGTCTATCGGGCTATGCAGGTGCGGATTTTACGTCGTTTGTCGACTTTGACTGGGAGCTGTTGCGCTGGAATACCGCCTGTCTTCGCGACTTGGCGGCCGCCCTAAATTTGTGGCTCGTATTGGGCTCGGCACACTTTCTCAGTGCCCGTAGCAAACCCACTAACTGCCTTTACCTCATCGATCCTCAAGGTGCTATCGTCAATCGCTACGACAAGAGTATGTGCACGGGTGGGGATCAGCAGCATTATTCAGCTGGTAACCGTCTAGTCGTTGAGACTATCCGAGGTGTTCGAGTGGGCTTGGCTATTTGTTACGACGTCTGCTACCCGCAGATGTATGCTGCTTACCGCGAAGAGGGGGCCGAACTGATGTTGCATTCCTTTTACAATGCTCGCAGTATGGGCCCGAACTGCTTGGACGTGCTTAACACCCGCCAAGTGCCCACGCGCTGTGCTGACAATACGATGTGGGCGGTAGCGAATAACTCATCACACCCGTACTCCAACTGGGCTTCTTTTGTGGCGCGTCCCGATGCAACGATTGCTCAACGGCTACCGAGGAATCGCCCTGGTATGCTCGTACATGACTTTCCCGATGGCCTATCTCAGGGGGGCTGGCTGCACAATCACCAGCCGATGAAGTTGGCTCCAGACCAACAGCTGTGGCTGGGTAAGCCCAGCGCTCATGCGCGACAGAAGGACGGCCGTAGCGAGCCGTAAGAGTGGTTGGTTCCGTGGATCAATACTGCTCTATAACGTCGATGATCTGTCTGTGAACGCGATCTTCATAGGACGATGGATGGAGTTTTTGTTCGGTTGATTGGGTATCGAAGTAGCGCCCTGTTACACCCTCTATAGATGGATCTGTTGCTGCAAAAACGGTCGACCTAGATGCTTCTAATGCGCTCTTGCCCCCGTCTTCTCTAAAGAAAATTTTGAAGAATGGCATCATGATTTTCATGGCTCCGGGCAGCCCTTTAACGGACAGCGACCGCGTCATGGACGTCGATGCTCTGCCGGGAAAAACGATGTTTACGCATACGCCATCGGCCGCTAGCTTCTTTGATAACGCGATTGACATGGCTTCCAAAATGCTCTTTGAATGGGTGTATGTCATCAACCCCCTGAACGCTTTCTCTGCTTGAAGATTGGTGACATCGACAGCGGCGGGTTTATCTCCTCCGCTGATAGTTAACACCCTGGGCGAAGGGGAGGATTTCAAGGCGGGCATCAGTGCGTGTGTTAGTTTCCAAGGCGCCAAGACATTAACGGCGAAATGCATCTCGATACCATCTTCATTCCGCCTAAACACGTTGCCGAGATAGCCGGCATTGTTGATGAGAACATCGATTTGAGAAACGCGTTGGTTGATGTCGTTTGCCAATTGTTGAACGCCAGCCAACGTGGATACATCGCCCACTAGGTGGGCCACCTTGGAATTTCCCGTTTCTCTTACTATGCGCTCAGCCGCTTCTTGGGCGCGTTCGGGATTTCTGCCAATAAGTATGACGTCGGCACCTAAGCCGGCAATGCCGAGGGCACTGTAGAAGCCGATTCCTCCCGTTGAACCGGTAAGTACTACGGTTTTTCCGTTCATAGCGTCACTCATCTTTTGCTCTCTGGAGTATCAGATCTTGACTGGGTCGCGGGAATATCGATGTGTGTGATTTGCTGGCAGATTACAGAGAAAATACGCGCCGTATGGAAACTCGATGCAGCGAGTTAAAATAGTCAGCGAATGCTAGAGCGCAGTGCCGGCGGTAACGGGTGTGGCCTGTGGCGTGGTCCACGCAACTTTCACAGAAACTGTGGAACAGTCAAAACGGGAGACTAAGGCTTTCTAGCCACAGCAACCACGTTTTTTCCTATGAATGACGAAGCCAGGCCGTCCAGAGCTTTGCTGATTGGAAACAACCTCTTATCGTACAGCACAACTTGTTTTTCATTGATGGTATCTGTGTTCGAAACCAGCTTAAATACTAGGGCACCAAGAAACCCCAATGAGTCCGCGTAGTGAACATCCTCAATTTGAAATCCAGCCTTCTTCAATTTTCCAACAAGCTCAGGTTTACGGTATCTCCTGTAGTGTCCAACTTTTTCATCAAATTTTGAGCTGAGGATACTAAATGCTGGGAGATAGAGAAAAATTCTCCCGCCGGGCTTCAGCTTTTCATAGAGCTTCTCTAATTCAACCTGATCTTCCTCGATATGTTCAAGAACATTTGAAGAATAT
>JAYOKQ010000152.1:0-8404 GCA_038119905.1 Gemmatimonadota bacterium
ACGAGCTGCTCCACTTCGTCTCTGGTCGGCATGGACGGTGCCGTGCCGGGGCGCGTTACCGAAATGGCGGCCGTTGCACATCCAAATCGCACGGCATCTACGGCCGACTTTCCTTCGGCAAGCGCCACCGCAAACGCGCCGTTAAAGGCGTCTCCAGCGCCGGTCGTTTCAACCACCGGCCCCGCATTATAGGCAGGAATCATACCGTGACCAAACAAAAAGGCGCCCTGTTCTCCCATGGTAATGATGGGCGTCTTCACGCCCAATTCTGCCAAAAATTGGGCTGCTGATTCGGCCTCACTCTCGTTTCGCACCGGGTGCCCTGCGATCGCTTCGGCCTCTGTCTCGTTGGGCGTTATATAATCACACAGTGCGAACAGTTCTTTGGGAAGCACTGCCGCTGGCGCCGGGTTTAAGATGGTCGTGGTACCATTCTTCTTGGCCGTTTTTAGTCCTTCATACGCCACGTCAATCGGCTGTTCGAGCTGGGTAAGAAAAACGTCGGCCCCTGCAATCATATCCGCATTTTCTCTTATATCATCCAACGATATGTCTGCCGCGGCTCCAGGGGATATGATGATGGCGTTATCCCCGGTCCTGTCGTCGACAAAAATAAATGCGGCCCCAGTATAGGCGTCCGGGCTGTATTTAATCGCTCCCTTAACGTTTGCCGCAGTCCACGTCTGCAGGGCCATCTGGCCAAAATCGTCTTCGCCCAATCGGCTGATGATAGTCACGTCCACTCCGAGTCGACCGGCTGCGACCGCCTGATTAGAGCCTTTTCCTCCGGGCCCCAGCGCAAAGGAGTTTCCTAAGATGGTCTCGCCCATATTGGGCATGCGTTCGGCACGGTATGCCGTATCCGCGACGAAAACGCCTAGAATAACGATCTTTCCCATGGTCCGATTCTCCGTTTAGTTGTACGGCCAAATAAAGGACTTTGAGGGAACACAGGGCAAGCGCACGTCTGCTCTAGTCTGCAGGTAGACGCTCGACGATTCGGTGCACGCCGTTTGACCGTGTTGTCCGGATACGTAGCGCTAGCGATGTTTGTGGCCAACACTAGGAGCACTGCATCCACCCCTACAGAGGAACGACCCATGCTCGATGCGAAAGACTACGCCGTGCGCGCCACGCACTGCTCGCACAAGGCATCGCTAGACGAGATTTACCAAAAGCTCAAGGAAATCACCGCGCCCCTTTCGCGCTCGTGGGAGAAAATTGAACGCGCTAAACGGGTCGGCATCAAGGTCAACATGCAGTTCCGCACGCAGGACATCCGCTATATCGGCGGCAGGCGGCAGGAGCTGGTTGACGACGACGTGCTGCGCGCCAGCCTGCGCCTGCTGCGCGAACGCACCGACGCCGAGCTCTTTGCCCTCGACACCAGCACCGCACCGCCGGGACAGCGCCCCGGAGAGGATTTCAATACCAAACCCATTCTCGACGAGTATGGGGTGCACTACGTCGAGGCGGGTGATCCACCCTTTGAGCGCTACAAAGTGCCGGGCGGCGGCCTGATGTTTTCCGAGTATCAGCTGTCGGCCGCGCTGGGTGAAGCCGACGCCTTCATCTCTATAGCCAAAATGAAAAACCACGGTTTTATGGGCATCACGCTGTGCCTGAAAAACCTCTTCGGCCTGCCCCCGATTCCACCGCACGGCCGCCTCCGCACCTACTTTCATCACGTTATCCGCCTGTCCTACGTGCTGCCCGACCTAGGCATGATTGCCCAGCCCTGTCTGAATATCATCGATGGACTAACGGGGCAGGCGCGCATGGAGTGGCATGGCGAAGGACGCATTGCCGACTGCCTGGTCGCCGGTGATCACATCATCGCCACCGACGCCTGCGGCTCGCATCTGATGGGCACCAACCCCAGCCTAGACTGGCCACACCCACCCTTTCGCCGCGACCGCAGTCCGGTGGCCGTGGCCGCCGAGCACGGCTTTGGCACGACCAATCTGGACGAGATCGACTTTGAAATGGACGGGCTCGTGCTGCCCGTGGCCGAGTTCGACTCGGCCCAGACCGATCCGCCCGAAGTGATCGACCGACTGCGGCGCACCGCCAGCCAGCAGGCGCTCTTTTACCGCGACAACCGCGATCAGCTGCTGTCGGCCCACGCCGGCCAGTATATTTTTCTGCAGGACGGCGAGGTGATCTGGAGCGGAACCGATCCGCAGCAGGCCGGCGCCGTGCAGGAGGTCGCCGCGCGCAAAAAAGATCAAGCCGTCTGGCTCAAACTGGCCGACCCGGACGAGCGCGAGGGCGAACACATGGAAGTCTACGAAAACATTCTCGCCTCTTAACGCGGAGACTGCACGCTATGAATACGCTCCAAATCGAACACTACCAGCGCGAGGGATGGGCCGTCGTCGAGGGCGTTTTTACGGCCGACCAGTGCCAAGAGCTGGTAACGCATATGCTCGACCTGCACGCCGGCAAAAAATCGCTGGAGGGTTTTGCACCGCGCGCGGCCGATCAGCTGCAGCGCACCCATAACCAGCACTGGTACGATCCAACGGCGCGCGAATGGCTGATCGCACCGCCGCTCAGAGAGCCGCTCATCCAGTGCTTAGGCGACGAACCCGACGGCATTCAGACGATGTACTTCTGGGTTGGCTCCGAGCAGGGCCGCCATCAGGACCAGTATTACCTACCTGGCTGCATGTCCGCGTGGATCGCACTCATGGACGTGGACGAAGACAACGGCGCCATGTGGGTGCAGTCCGGCTCGCACAAGGGTCGCCTGCTGACGGGCAGCGATTTTGCCGAAGGCGGCGAGTTTCACGAATGGGACTACAACGCAGCCGTCGACGAGCTCTTTGCGCGCAACGACCTGCCCGAGATACCGGTGTGCGTGCAGCAGGGTGACGTGGTCTTTTTCGACGGCGTGCTGGTGCATCGAGGCGGTCCCATCGGCCAACCCGGCTCGTACCGCCATTCGCTGGCCAACCACTACATAGCGCACGGATTTTCCGACTGGCCGCACGTGCGCTGGCCGCGCGTTTCCTTTGACGGTAGCCAGCGCTTTACGGACTGACGCCGTGTCCGTCGATCTAGATTTTTTTCGCACCAACGGCTATGTCGTCGTACCCAACGCCGCACCGAGTGCGCTGCTCGACGAGGCGACTGAGGCGATCTGGCAGTTCGGGCAGATGGATCCAGACGACGCGCAGACATGGTATCCAACGCCCGAGCGAACCAACGAGCTGCCCGAGCTCAACGGCGCCGGTATGGTCGAACTCTACCACCATCCAGCACTGTGGGCCACGCGCCAGTGGCCGCGCATACACGAAGCGTTTGCCGCCGTGTGGCAGACAGAAGCGCTGTGGGTGAGCATTGATCGCTGTAACTTCAACCCACCCAACAGGGATCATTCCGCGTTCGGCGGGTTTATCCACTGGGATATCGACACCTCGCTGCAACCGCTGCCCTTTGGCGTGCAGGGCTTCCTGTCTCTGAGCGACTGCCCCGCCGGCTCGGGCGGTTTTCAGTGCGTGCCGGCCCTCTACGCACAGCTCGACGCGTGGATCGCTGCCCAGCCAGGAGACCGCGATCCCTTCCGCCCCGACCTGACTGGCTTTGAGGTGGTCGAAGTGCCAACGCGCCGAGGCGATCTGCTCATCTGGAACAGCCTGTTACCGCACGGGACCAGCCCCAACACGTCGGCCGCACCGCGCCTAGCGCAGTATCTGTCGATGGCACCGGCCTGCGAAGAGGATGCCGACGCACGCGCCTGGCGCATTGACGCCTGGCTGCATCGGCGCGCACCGCAGGGCGATGCCTTCCCCGGCGACCCGCGCCAATGGGAGCGTCGACACGGCACGACGGCCGCCCTCACGCCGCTGGGGCGCAAGCTGCTGGGATTGGATCTCTGGCGAGCTGAAGACGAGAACGAAGAGGGACAGCCCTACGACCGACAGCAGGGACGCCGCCGCGGCGCGCCGGGGTTTTCCGGCTAGACGGGGACGGCGCCCGTGCGGTTGGCCTGGGCGCGCGGCGTCAGTTCAAAATAGGGCTCGTGGCCGGCAAAAAAGCGCTCGAGCTCGTCGATCATCAGCGGAAAAAAATGCGGGTGGTCGGTGCCCGTAATCCAGCCAAAGTGCGGACTGACAAATACGTTGTCCAGCTGCAGCAATTCGCTGTCGGGCGGAATGGGTTCCGGATCAAAGGCCTCAATGCCGCCGACGATATCGCCCCTCTTGAGGCGGGCAATCAGCGCAGTCGAATCGACGACGGCACCGCGCGAGACGTTGACAAAAATACTTCCTGGACGCAGCAGGTCCAGCTCGCGCGCGCCGATCATACCGCGGGTAGCCGGCGTTAGCGGTGCAACGGAGACGACGATGTCGCACTGAGAAAACACATTGTCGAGCGTCGTCTGCACAAAGCCTACGGCCTCGGCCAACTCGCGCGGCAAATACGGATCGTGTACCCAGATCTCGCCCTCAAACGGCCGCAGCAGTTTAATAAGCCGGCGTCCCATATGACCGCCGCCAATCAGGCCGACGCGCTTGCCCTGCAGCATCCCACCCATCAGGCGCACTACGTCCGGATCGCGCCGCGTATCCCCGGCAATCAGGCGGCGAAAATGCGCGCCGGCGTTGCGCAGGCACACCAAGATCATACCCAGCGCCCACTCGGCCACCGGATAGGACGAGCCGTTGGTCGTATCGACCGTGCGCACGCCCCGCGCCCAGGCCGCATCCAAATCAATGCGCGCAGCAAAGCGGTCGCCCTCGAGCTCGCCAATAATTTTTAGCTGGGGTGCATGCGACAAAATCTGTGCGTCGATGCGCGGTGCCCCGTGACAGACGATCAGCGCGTCCTTGTCGGCCAGGTGCGACTGAATCGCCTCGGCCTTTTGCGGATCGTCCGGGATCTGGTAAATACCGCCACCAGCGCACTCAAACCACTCCCAGTCAGCCAGCTCTTCTAAGCGCTGTATTTCTTCGGGTGCAAGGTAGTTTTCCCGCACGTTCTTATCGCAAGCTATTAGCACCTTAGGACGCGAACCGGACATATTAGACTCCTTGGCCAGTGTGAGGACGGGCGGATAACATAAGTAAAAGATGCAGCGCCATAAACGGGCTGTGCACGCCCATCACCACGGACTGCTCGGCTCGTCTATGCCCTCTACAAATTCGTCGATTAAGCCTTCGGTCACACGATCGTTTTTAACGGCTTGGATAATGCGCACGAGGCCCTCGACCCGCGCCTCGTTGAGCCGCTGCCCCTTTTCGGCCGTGGCCTTACTGGCATCGCCGACATACATGCGCGGATACATCGCATACCAGTCCATCGGCGAATAGGCACCAGCCTCCTTTAACTCGGCGTTGCGTCGGAGGCTACTAAACGGCTCGGCAGGCACATCGTCCATCTGGACCAGCTCGCCGTTTATGTAGAGGCTCGTGCTTGTCTCCGCCTCGCAGGCATGCCCCGTTTCCGCTGTTTCGAGCACGCCGTCCGTGCCTTCGGCTTTGGGCGTGGCGTAGTACACGCAATAGTCGCGATCTTCTTCCAGGAGCGTCTGCACAAAGAGCGGTAAAAAATAGCGGTTGCCGCCGTGGCCGCTGAGCAGGATGATCTTCTTCACGCCGTGGCGCGCCATTTCGTCGCAGACGTTTTGCAGCAGTGCAAAAACCAGCTCGCGCTTGAACACGATGGCGCCGGGCAGGTGCGCCGACTCGTGGTTAATGCCGTAGGGATAGGCCGGAAAGACCAGCGCCGACTCGCGCTCGGCGGCGCGGCAGGCCGTCCAGTGCGATTCAAACATGTCGGTGCCCAAGGGCAGATGACTGCCGTGGGCCTCGATCACGCCGACAGGTACGATGCCAACGCCCCGACATTTTTCTACGGCGTCGACAAAATGGGGCACGGTGAGATTTTCCCAGCGCATGGTATAACTCCTCCTCGTTACGGGCCTATTTTTTAGTGGTCGGATGCGATCGAGCCTTAGTATAGACGAGCTATGGAGCTGTGGGCAAGTCTTGCTGATTTTCTCGTCCTCGCCTACATTTTTTGCAGCGCATTACACACCAACAAACGAAACGCACAGCGAAAAACGCCGCGTAGAGTTGTCTCGTGCGGCGACCAGATACTACAGAGGGGTTGCCCTGCGAACAAACGCGGCGCAGCCCCTTTTTTAATAGGAACAACATGACCCAGCCCGACCCTATAGCCGCCGACGCAGCGACGACGCAGCGCAGCGATATCCGCAACGTAGCCATTATCGCACACGTCGACCACGGCAAGACCACTCTCGTCGACGGCATGCTCAAACAGAGCAACGTATTCCAAGCTCATCAGGAAGTAGCAGAGCGCGTCCTCGACTCCAACGACCTTGAGCGCGAACGCGGCATTACGATTTTAGCCAAGAACACGGGCATTCTCTACGGCGATACCACGATCAATATCGTCGACACGCCAGGACACGCCGACTTTGGCGGCGAGGTCGAACGCATCATGAATATGGTCGACGGCGTGGTGCTGCTAGTCGATGCCGTCGAAGGCCCGATGCCGCAGACGCGCTTTGTGCTGCGCCAGGCGCTGCAGCGCGGACACAAAGCCGTGGTCGTCGTCAACAAGATCGACCGGCCCGCCGCCCGACCCGACGAGGTGGTCAACGAGACCTTTGATCTGTTTATCGATCTGGGCGCCAGCGACGAGCAGGCTGATTTTCCCGTCGTCTATACCCGCGCCCTAGAGGGGCGTGCCGGTCTGCAGCATGATGCGCTAGCTGACGACCTAAAGCCGCTTTTTGACGTTATCATCGAGCATCTACCGCCACCGCGGGTCGCCGTGGATGGGCCGACCCAGCTGCTGGTCACCACGCTGGAACACAGCTCGTACGTCGGCAAAATCGCCGTCGGCCGCCTAAGCAGCGGATCGCTGCGCACCGGCCAGGCCATTGTCCACATCAACGCACAGGGCGAAATGACGCCGGCCACCGTCGGTCAGGTATACGTGTTTCGCAATCTAAAGCGCGAGTCCGTCGACGGAGTGGAGGCCGGCAATATCGTCGCTGTCTCCGGCGTGCCCGACGTCGGCATCGGCGATACGCTGGCCTGCCCCGAGCACCCCGTAGCGCTGCCGCCGATAACGGTGGAAGAGCCTACGGTGCGCATGGTGTTTAAAGTCAACGACAGTCCCTTTGCCGGGCGCGAGGGTCGCTTTGTCACCAGCCGCGAAATCCGCAAACGGCTCTTTGACGAGTTGGAAAGCAACGTGGCGATGCGCGTGGAGGATACCGAACGGTCCGGGGAATTCGTCGTTTCTGGCCGCGGCGAGCTGCACCTAGCGATTCTCATTGAAACGATGCGGCGCGAAGGCTACGAGCTGGCCGTCAGCAAACCGGAAGTGATCTTTCGCCAGGGCGAAGGCGGCGTGCACGAACCCATTGAGCGCGTATTTATCGAAGTGCTGAGTGAATACTTAGGCGCCGTCAGCGAAATGCTGGGCAAGCGGCGCGGTCGTCTGCAGGACCTGCGCCACGGCGAGGACGGCACGGTCTACGCCGAATTTCTAGTGCCGACGCGCGGGATTCTCGGCTTTCGCCAACCCTACCTGAACGCCACGCGCGGCACGGGTGCCTTCAACACGCTTTTCGAGGGCTACGAGCCCATGTCCGGCCCCATTGAGATTCAGCAGTTTGGCTCGCTCATCTCGCACGAGACCGGCACGACCAGCGCCTATGCATTGGAGCATCTGCAGCAGCGCGGCACCTTTTTTATTTCGCCCGGCGACGAAGTATACGCCGGACAGGTCGTCGGCCAGACCATCCGCCCCGAAGACCTGGTGATCAACGTGTGCCGCACCAAGCACATGACCGGCCATCGCACCACGCCCAAGTCGATCCTCGACTCGCTTTCGCCGCCGCGCATTCTCTCGCTCGACGACGCGATAGAGTATTTGGGGAACGATGAACTGCTAGAGGTTACGCCCGATTCGCTGCGCGTGCGCAAGCGCGAGCTGCACCACGGCCTGCGGCACCGCGCCGAGAAGAACGCGCGCAAAGAGACCTAAGACGCTGACGAGCGCTACTCGGCGTAGCCGCTCTCTTCCATTGCGTCGCGAAAAAAGTCGAAGGTGTGCTGCTCGCCGTCCGTTTTCCAGCGACCAATGGAATCTGGACGCACGATAATGCGCCCTAAATCAAATCCTAGGAAAGCCTCTAGGCGGCGCAGCGTTTCTTCTTGGTTCAGCACAAAATCTTCAAAGCGCACGTGGATGCAGTGGTCCGGTTTCGGGGTCGCTTTCATCAGCTCGTACTGGTACTTCCAAGAAATGGCGCGGCGCTGGCGCACGTTATCCGTGCGGGGATAGTCGATGCCAAAATCGCTCAGATCGTCGGTGACGTGGCCGCCGATAATGCTATCGCGCGGATCGCGAATCCAGT
>JAYOKQ010000153.1:0-8348 GCA_038119905.1 Gemmatimonadota bacterium
GCGCGCCAAGCTCCGGTGCGCGACTTCCTGCTCGAGGTCCAGCAGACCCTACGCGCGGTGCGCAATGAGCAGGCATGAGCTAAGTGGCTGGCCAACGTCTAGACGCGGCTTGACGACAGCAGACTGCCCGTCTTTCTTGACAGGGTTCTCACGCCGCTAGCGAAAGGATCGCGCCCGTGTTCCAGCACAGACTTATCGGGGTCCTCTGCGCCGGTCTAGCCTGTCTGGCCATGGCCTTGCCTCTGTGCGCCCAAGACGAACGACCCGACCTGTCAGTACCCGAGCCCAAGCGGGCGAGTGGGTCCACCTCAACCGGTCCTTTTTATATCACCGCCGTCGAGTATAACGACGCCGTCAAGCAGCGCGACTACCTAGGGCAAGCCCTGCCCGAGCTCATCCAATTTCTCACCGAAAAAGTACAGCTCGAAACGCGCGTCGTCTGGAATAAACAGACCCTATACCACCAACGGCTCAACGAATCAATCCTGCTCTACATGACCGGTCACGATGCGGTCATGCGCCTCAACGACGCAGAGAAAAGGGCGCTCGGCACCTACCTGCGCCAGGGCGGATTGCTCTACGCCGAAGACGTTGCACCGCTCGGCGATGAGGACGATACGCGACTGCCCGTCGGCGTCGGACGCATCGGCACGCCCTTTGATCGACAGCTCAAGGCGCTGATTCAGGATCCGCTCGTCCTCGGCAGCCAGGGGCGCAACTGGAAGCGCCTGCCCAAACACCACCCCATCTACACGGCCTACTTTCCCTTTCTCGATGGACCGCCCCTAAGCGGCGTGCCCAACGGCGACGTGCGCGATCTAGAGGCGATCGAACTGCGCGGTCGCACAGCCGTCGTATTCAGCGACCTCAACATCAGCTGGTTTTGGGCCAACATCAAAGCGGAGGGACGCGAGCGCAACCTGCAGTTCGGCGTCAATCTCGTCGTCTTCGCGCTGGCCAACAAGCTTGCAGGGCGTCCGCTGCCCATACGCCGCTAGCCGTGTCCGTCTGGGATATTGCGCTACTAGTCGTCGTATCGCTGCAGGTAACGGCGATGGCCTACCTTTCGCAGCCGCGGCGCAAGGCGCTAGCTTTAGCATTGCCCTTCCCTTTTACCACTATTGCCCTCGGCCAGGCGCAGCCGATCGACGCAACGCACGTCCTAGCCGTGTTCGTTTTGCTGATCTACTATCACGCCATCCGGCTGCTGCATCGCCGCGTGCCCATCGTTCCATCTATTGCACTTGGGTTGGTGCTCTACGTAAGCAGTAGCCGCCTGCTGCTCGGCCTGATACCCATCGACACCGAGTCGTTCTGGTGCTGTGCCGGCATCGTCGGTTTGCTGGCACTGGCGCTTTTTGTCTGGCAGCCGCCGCGCAGCGAACCGCTCCACCGCACGCCGCTGCCCGTTTATCTCAAGCTGCCCACGGTAGCTGCCGTAGTCGGTCTACTGATCTATATCAAGAGCGCGCTGCAAGGCTTTGCCACGCTCTTTCCGCTAGTTGGCGTCGTCGGCCTCTACGAAGCCCGCAAGGGACTGTGGAGCGTATGCCGCCAGGCGCCCGTTTTCGCCATGGGCATGTGCGCACTCCTGACCGCGGCCTACGCGGCACAGCAGTCGCTTGGCCTACCCGCTGCACTCGCAGTGGGATGGGCGGCCTACCTGTTGATCTTCATACCGCTGACGCTGCGCATGTGGCGGCGCGAAGACGCTCACTTGCCCAGCGCGGTGTCCACGCCTATACTCGCAGCGCCTCTATCCGAGAAAGCGCATCCGTGAATACGCCCACGTACGATATTGTCGACTGCCACGCCCATATCTTCCCACCGTTAGAGGGAGCCTGCGGCCTGCCCGACGCAGCGACGCATCGCCTCTTTCAACAGCGCGCTATGCACACGCACGGCAACCAACCCGTGCGCCGGATGCGCGACCATGCACTCGTGCGCGAAAAGCACCTATGGGATGCAGTCGATGCCTCAGAGGCCGGCCGGCGCGACGTTGCATTTCGCGTAGGGCGCTTCGGCCGCTTTGAGTGGCACGTCGACGGCGAAGACTACTACGTGCAGTTTTTGCCGTCCAGCCTGCAGGACATGCACTTCAGCGCCGACGCGCTGGTTGCCCAAATGGACTATGCCGGCGTCCAGACGGCCGTGCTGCACAACGATCATATCTACGGCGATCTATCGGCCTATTTTGCCGAAGCCGCTGTGCGCTATCCGGATCGCTTTGTTGGGCTGGCCAACGTCGAAGAAGCCTTTGCCTATCGCGACGATCAAATTGCCCGCCTGCATCAAGCCGTAAACGATTGGTCCATGAGCGGGCTCTACTACACGCTCTCCGGTTTTTTTCGCAACGGCTATGCCGATTTATTCAGCGAACCGCTCTACTACCCATTCTGGGATGCGGTAGCCGCGCTCGACCTGCCCGTTTTCTGGGTCTTTTTGGGGGACTCTCCAGCCGGTGGGTTCCGCGAGGAGATGGGGCTATTTCGCACCTGGCTAGAGCGCTACGGACAGGTGCGCTCCGTGCTGGTGCACGGCGTGCCAACGGCCCTCTATTCCGACGAGAGCGATCGCGTCGTCCTGCCCGACTACCTCCGAGACATTCTAGATCAGTACCCCGTCTATTCCGAGGTGCTCTATCCGATCGCTTGGGGAGGGCGCACCGACTACCCCTACGAGCGCGCGCGGCAGCACATTCGTCAGCTGTATGACCAAATGGACAGCCAGCGGCTGATCTGGGGTTCGGATATGCCCAACGTCGAGCGCTACTGCACCTATCGCCAGGCGCGCAGCTACTTAGACTACTGCGATTTCCTCAGCGACGACCAGCGTCGAAGCCTCCTCGGCGGCAACGCGCGTCGCCTCTTTGCCCGTTGACCAGTTCTGCCGTCGATCCAGACGAGCGTCCCCCATACCGCTGGGCCGTGCTGGCCGGCGTTTGGCTAGTCTACTTTTGTTTTGGATTAACGTCGGGCGCGCTGCCGCCGCTGGTCTCGGCCATTCGCGCTGAACTGGCGCTTTCCGCGTCGGCCATGGGCAGCATTCTCGGCGCCTGGCAGCTGGTATACATCGGCTCGGCCATTCCCCTCGGCATCGCGCTGGACCGCATAGGACCCCGTCGCGCTCTACTGGCAGCGGCCCTGCTCATCGCCCTTTCGGGGGCGCTGCGCGCAACGGCCGAAGGGCACCTCTCGCTCTTTCTCGCCGTGGCCGTCTTTGGCACCGGCGGTCCACTTATCAGCATCGGCGCCCCCAAGCTAGTCACCTTATGGTTTGAAGGGCGCGAACGCGGTCTAGCCATCGGACTCTATACAACGGGGCCTGCGCTAGGCGGCATATCGGCGCTTACGCTGACCAACAGCGTCGCCATGCCCCTGGCCGACGGCAACTGGCGACTCGTCTATCTGGCCTATGCCTGCTTTGTTGCGCTAGCTAGCATCGCATGGCTCTTCATCAGCGCCCACCCCACATTTCGCGCCAGCGAAGCACCGCTGGTCGGAGTCACCCGCCCCCCGCAGCGCGAGGTGTTTCGCGCTCTGCTCGGCTCGAGTGCCGTCCGCCTGATCCTGCTTATGAGCATCGGCCTGTTTTTCTTTAGTCACGGATTGGGCAACTGGCTGCCGGAGCTGTTGCGCACGACCGGTCTGTCCGTGCAGGAGGCCAGCCGCTGGGCGGCGCTCCCCGTGGCCGTGGGCATTGCCTCGGCGCTTACCATACCGCGACTAGCCATCCCAACGCGCCGCCATGCCGTTATGCTCGGCCTGCTTTTTTTCGGAGCCTGCGCTAGCTTGCTACTTCAGGCAACGGCCCTGCCGTGGATTGCCTGTGGCCTCGTATTGCAGGGCATTGCGCAGAGCTCGATGATGGCCGTGGCCATGCTCATGCTAGTCGAACAACCGGCCGTCGGCGCGGCACGCGCGGGCACGGCGGGCGGGCTCTTTTTTTCCGCCGCAGAAATTGGCGGCGTCCTCGGGCCGCTATCGCTGGGCGTGCTCTTTGATCTGACGGGCGGATTTTCCGTCGCGCTGGCCCTGCTGACGACAACCATGCTCGTACTTATGCTGATGGTCCTTCGCCTGCGCAGCGCTCAATAGCGCAATTCGAGATCGACGAGATTGCGCAGCGACTCGCCCGCTAAAAAACGCCGCGTGTTGTCTTCGACGAGTGCGCCCAAGCGCCGATGCGCCGCCTCCGACTGCCCCGAGGCGTGCGGGGTAATAACTACGTTGGAATACTCCCACAGCGGATGGTCATCGGGCAGCGGCTCTGGATCTGTCACGTCGAGACCCGCGCCGGCGATTTTTCCAGTGTCCAATGCCCGCAGCAGCGCCTCAGTGTTGATGATGCCCCCGCGCGCCAGGCAAACGATGTGCGCACCGTCTTTCATTAGAGCAAACTCGCGATCGCCGATCAGGCCAACTGTCGCCGCCGTGTAGGGCACGCTGACGTTAACCCAATCGGCACGCGGCAGCAGCGCGTGCAGCGCTTCGGGCGGGTGCACTTCGTGCACGTATTCGGGCACCGGACGATCGACGTGGTGACGGGTGGCGATCACGCGCATGCCGAAGGCCGCCGCGCGCTTGGCTGTCTCGATTCCAATGCCCCCCAAGCCAATGATTAGCAGCGTCTGTCCGTCTAGCTCGCCGGGATCGGGCACCGGCTTGTCTCTGCGCAGCCAGCGTTCCTCGGCCTGCCGCCGCATGATCTGTGGTATGTGCCGGCAGAGCATGAGAATAAAAGCCATCGTGTGGTCGGCCATATTCGGCCCGTAGGCTCCGGCATTGGTCAGGGCGATACCGCGCTGGCGCAGCAGATCGAAGGGCGCGTTGTTCACGCCCGTGCTGAGCATCTGGATCCAGCGCAAACGGGGCGCTGCATCGATAAACTCCGCGCTGCACACGTCAATGGCCGCATCTACTTCGGCAGCGCGTTGAAGTATTTCTTCGTTCGAAGAGGCGACGACGTACTCAACGCCGTCGATGTCGACAAAATAATTATTGGGACGAAAGCACTTCGTCCGCACGAGCAGTTTCATAAGAGATCTCCAAGCTGTGTATGCAAGACGGTGAAGAAACGCCTCTGCGTGAACGCGGTCAACGGAACATCGCGCAGGCGCGCTTTAGTCCATCGACGATCTTACCTATGTTTGGCGATGCGATTACGCGTACAATCCATCCAATCAGCATCCATGCGACCTGAAATACAGCCTAAACAATGAAACCTAATATTCTCTTTATCATGACCGACCAGCAGCGCCTCTCGGCCGTTAGCGCCTACGGCCCGACGCCCTGCCACACGCCCCATATCGACCGCTTGGCCGCCGAGGGCACGCTCTTTGAAAATGCCTATACTACCTTCCCCGTCAGCAGCCCGGCGCGTGCCTCCGTCCTAACCGGCCTCTATCCGCACGCGCACGGTGTCACTGCCAATATTCACGAAATCGCGTGCTCTGTGCACGAGTTGCCCGACGGACCGCATCTGTTACCGCGCCGCCTGCAGGCGGCCGGCTACAGCACGGGCTACACCGGCAAGTGGCACCTAGGCACGGAGCATGGCCAGAGCTTCTTTGGCCAACAAACACCCTCGCTGCCTTCGACCTTTGGCTTTGAAGGGGAAGACTTTGGCGGACACGGCGGCGACGGACACAGCTACGCTATCTACCGTCAGTGGCTAGCCGACCGCAGCATCGAATACGCCGTCGCGCCGTGGAGCGAACCGACGACCAATATCCGCGCCGGCCTACTCGATATACCTACCGAAGCCAGCGTGCCTGCCTTTCTCGTCGACCGCACGCTAGCGCGCATCCGCGATTTTTCTCAGCGCGACAGTCCCTTCTATATGGCACTCAATTTCTGGGGACCACACAGCCCCTACCACGCCACGCGCGAGTTCGTCGAACAGTACCGCGACGCAGAGATCCCACCCTGGCCAAACTACGCGTGGGATGCCTACGGCACCGAGGGACCGCATCACTATAAAATTCACTGGGATCAGGAAGCGCTGGACTGGAATGATTGGGCGATGGCCATTCGCTACTACTACGCGCGCAGCGCAATGATCGACAGCCAGATCGGCGTGCTCTACGCAGCGTTGGAAGCATCGGGCCAGCTAGAGAACACGGTAATTGTTTTCACCGCCGATCACGGCGAGACGCTGGGCAGCCACGGCGGCCTGCTCGACAAGGGCTGGCACCATTTTGAGGAAACGCACCGCATACCGATGATCGTGCGCCTGCCCAATGGCACAGGAGCCGGCCAGCGGCGAACCGAGCTGGTATCACTAGCCGATGTCTACTCTACCGTGCTCGATTTGGCCGGAGACCACAGCGAAGATTACCCGTCGCACGGACGCTCGCTCATGCCGCTGGTCCGCAATGAGCCCGTAGCATGGCGCGACGCCGTAGTAACCGAATTCCTCGGCTTAGGCCACATCGGCACCTGCATGAAGACCCTGCGCTGCGGCGCGCTAAAGTACGGCTACAACCTGACCTATCAAGACGAGCTCTACGATCTGGAAAACGATCCGCACGAGCTGCGCAATGTAGCCGCGGACCCGGCCTACGCAGGCCGACTAGCAGAGCTGCGCGATCGGCTCGACGACTGGATGGTGGAAACGTCCGACCCAGCGCTGCGCATGTACCGCTGGCACCGCCGCCGGCTGAAGGCCTAGCGGACAGCACCTGCCATACCTACCTACTCGAACCTACAGTTGGACGAGCTGTTTCCCGAAGTTAGCCCCGCTAAGCAAGTTGATAAATGCTGCGGGTGTATTTTCGAAGCCAACCACGATGTCTTCCCGGTAGGCTAGCTTACCTTGCCTTATCCACGAAGCGAGCCGCTCTAGCGCTTCTGCGCTGCGATCTGCAAAATCGGCAACCCAAAAACCCTCCATTCTAGCCCGTTTGCTGAGCAGGATACTTCCAACATCGCGCGATGTAGTAGGCGCGGCGGCATTATATTGGGAGATCTGTCCGCAAATAACGACGCGCCCGCGCAGGGCCAGCCATTCCACAGCAGTGGCAGTCAACGCACCACCCACGTTGTCCCAATATACGTCGATCCCATCCGGACACGCGCTCCTGAGACGGGCAGCAACGTCCTCCGTCTTGTAGTTAATTCCCGCGTCAAAGCCGAGTTCATCCACCACATAGCGAATTTTTTCCTCGGAACCTGCAAGGCCCACAACCCGACAGCCGCTCAGCTTGGCCAACTGACCCACCACCGCTCCAACCGCACCAGCAGCCGCAGAGACAACCACCGTATCGCCCGCGCGCGGCTGGCCCACTTCAAAGAGGCCAAAATACGCCGTGATGCCGGGCATGCCGAGAATACCGAGCGATGTCGAAATCGGCGCGGCGTCTGGATCTACCCTGCGAAGGTCGCCCGCCCGAACGACGCCGTATCCCTGCCAGCCAATGGGTCCCATTCCCACATCGCCTGGCGCAAAGCTTGGGTCTCTCGATTCAATCACTTCTCCTACGACATCTCCAACCATCAGCGTGCCGACGAGCGATGTATCTCCCTTTAACCGAAGGCGCATGTAGGGATCTAAAGAAAGGTATTTGCTGGCAACTAACACCTCGCCCGAACCGAGTTCGGGGATCTCTATTTGACGTAATTCAAAATCGGAAGGCACAGGCATACCGTCCGGATTCTTTGATAGAAACCATCCGCGGTTAGCATGCTTCAACATCAAAAGTATCTCTGTTATATCTTGGTTATTGATATCAGACCTTGAGGACAGCGGCTAGCGCGCCAACGGCTGCCACCACGACGCCCGCGACGGCGATCAGCGTAGTGTTCAAACGCGCAAAGCGCGCGTCCATCTTAGCGCCCAAATCGCCAATATCTTCCTTCAACTCGCTGCGCACACTGTGCAACTCGCTGCGCACATCCTGGATATCTTGCGACAATTCGCTGCGCACGCTGTGCAACTCGTTGCGCACATCTTGGATATCTTGCTTCAGCTCACTGCGCAGATCGCGAATATCCTGGTGCAGATCTTGGATATTTTCGCGTAGTAATGTTACGACGAGCGGAAATTCTTCTGGCGTCGAAGGGCGTGATTCACTCATAATGGGTTATCCTTGCCAGCGAATATAAGAAAAGGAGACTGCGCTACAAAGCAGCCATAGCAAGGACAGTGCCAATGCAGGTGCAGGTTACCGACCGGCCTAAGGCTGGCATAGACTATGTAAAAAACAGGACAGTGCTGACGCACGTGCGATACAGCCGCTACTTAGCCCAGCCCCCATTCCTTCATCTTGCGCCACAGCGTCGTGCGGTGCATACCGAGCATATCCGCCGCATCCGAGCGGTTCCAGTGGCACTGTTCGAGCACTTCGA
>JAYOKQ010000154.1:0-8087 GCA_038119905.1 Gemmatimonadota bacterium
GCTCTAGGCCTACATGAACTGCGTCTTAAAGAACGGCGCAGTATTTTTCGGGTATTCTACTTCATCAAACGTGGCGATGCCATTTATCTGGTCCATGCCATGCAAAAAAAGACCGAGACCATCCCCAATAAAGACCGGCAATTGATTCTCAGAAGGCTGAAGGAGATTTAAATATGCCCTGGAAAAAAGTAGATATTGATGAGTGGGCCGATGAACTAGGTGTTAATATCAATGAGCTGCGCCAAAAAGAACAACTCATTGAAAAAATTGTGAAGTGCAGAAAGCAATTTGCTTTGACGCAAGGCCAATTGGCCGAAATGGTCGGCGTCTCTCAGCCGCGCATTGTTCAGATTGAAAATAGAACCAAGGTCGGCAAAATCAGCTTTGATGTGCTGTTTAATATTCTTGGCGTTTTAGGGCATGACTTTAAAATTACTACGCGTAAAGTGCGCGATTTGGAGCATGCTGAGGCATAGCGAGTAGATCTCAATATTTAAATCCACTATTCACAGGCAGCTAAAGAAAGCTCCCCATGTCTCAGCCCAACATCATTCTCATCATGACCGACCAGCAGCGCTTCGATACCATCGGCGCGTGGGGCTACGATCACATGATCACGCCGGCGATGGATCGGCTGGCGGCCGAAGGACTCTCCTTTCGCAGCGCCTACTGTCCGGGGGCAACCTGCGTTGCTTCGCGGGCGGCGACGTTTACGGGGATGTATCCGCACAATACGGGCGCCTATTCGTTTGATCAGTGGGGTGCTCATCGCAACTGGGTGCAGGATCTCAATGAAGGTGGCTACCACTGCGTCAATATCGGCAAGATGCACTTTGCGCCGCGCGATGTGGCGGGCGGTTTTCACGAGCGCGTCGTCGTCGAAAATCCGACGAATAAGACGCTCGACAACGGCGGGGCCGACGACGACTGGGGCCGCTTTATGCGCATTCACGGCGTGCAGCGTCCCAACGATCGCAACAAGACCGATCCCGACTGGCTGTCCAAGTATCAGGGCGTGCCGTGGCACTTGGACGAGAAGTTTCACAGCGATGTGTTTATCGGCGATTCGGCGCTGGCCTGGATCCGCGACTATCGGGGGAAACAGCCCTTTTTTCTGCAGGTGGGTTTTACTGGCCCGCACGAGCCGTGGGATCCGCTGCCGCGCCATTTGGAACTGTACGAAGGGCGCACGCTGCCGGCGCGCGTGATGCGCGAGGGCGAACTCGCCGAAAAGCCGCCCCAGCACAAGGCCCACCGCGAAATGCATGCGACGACCGGACACGAGTCGGTGATCGATATGTATTCGCCGACAGAAGAAGATATCGACCGCATGCGGCGCCACTACTACGCCAAGATCACGACGGTTGACGAAAAGCTCGGGCAGGTAGTTGATGGACTCGAGGAAATGGGCTACCTCGAAAACAGCCTGCTGATTTTTTGCTCCGACCACGGCGAGCTGCTCGGCGATCACTGGATGGCCTACAAGTGGCTGATGTACGATCCCATCGTGCACGTGCCAATGATCGTGCGCGACGGCCGGCGCGTTGGCCAGCTAGGCGGTCAGCACACGGACGATTTGGCTTCGCTAATGGACATCGGTCCGACCGTGCTGAGGGCGGCGGGTCTTGAGGTGCCGACCTATTTGGAAGGGCGCCCGCTGCAGCCGTACTGGGAAGGCCAGGACGAGAATTTTGCGCCGCGCGAGTGGGTGTTTTGCGAGGACAACTATCAGATTATGATGCGCGGTCAGCGCCACAAGCTGGTCTATTATATTGGCCAAGAAGCCGGCGAGCTCTACGATCTACAGGACGATCCGCACGAGCTGTATAACCTGTGGGATCGGTTCGAAAGCGCTGCGCTGCGCGCCGAACTGAAGGACCACCTGCTGTCGTGGTTGGCGACGAGCACCTACTACAACGCCGGCTACCGGCGGACGCGCAGTCGACACTATAAAATGCGCTGGCCGCGCGAGGAGGACCCCTACCTGCACGGGGGGCTGTCGCGGCCCATCGACCGTCCGGTCGATCTGTAGGCCGGCTAGATCTGATGGAGCGACAGCGCTCCGTTCTATTGAGAGAGGACAACGGCAATGCACAGTACCGTATCGACGGCGGCGGAATTTCAGCACACCTGGGATTCGCGCGTCAATTTCCTTATGGCAGATGAATGCGTGCCCTTCGCGTTCCAATTTCCCTCCACGCGCGAGATTGTCGAACGGCTGGTTGCCGAGGAGCGCACGACGGGTATTACCGGCCAGATGCGTATCACCGGCGACGGCGCAAACGCGATAGAGCAGTTTCGCGGCATGTCGTTTGACGAGCTGATGGAGACCTCGTTTCAGTTCCGCTTTCCCGACGTAACGCTGCTCGATCGGCCGGGCGATCTGTTTGCTGGATTTACCGAAGAGGTGCTCAACCCGTGGAAGCGCTTCTTGCTCGATAACGGTTTTACCTGGGATCGCTGCTATGCGCTGGCTCGGGTCTCCGGCCCCAATACCTGCACCGGTTACCACATGGATCGCTCCAACGTGCTGTTTTGGAACGTGCGCGGACGCAAGGTCTTTCACGGCTTTAGCGATCCCGACCGCTGGGTGCCGCTGGAGCGTGCGACGATGAGCCGCAAGGAGCAGGTCATGCCGGAAGGTCTGTCGGAGGGCGACGTGCTCTCGTACGAGGTTGGCGACGATGCCCTGCTCTGGAACCACCTGCTGACCCCGCACTGGGTCGACGCGCCGGAGCTGACGTTCGGCATCAACTTTTCGCACGGCGGCCTGCGCCACAACGGGCGTCTGTGTCGCTATGAGCAGTATCTCTACGAAGAAGCGGGGGAAAACCCCAATGAGAAATGGCACCCCGAGACCTCGAGCGCGGCGTTCGGCGCGACGTCGGTCGGCGGCTGATTGCGCGCAGCGCGCTACGAATCATTCCTAAAATCACCGGCTCGATAGCGAGCGGCCATGGCCCTGAAGTTGGCGTGGAGCGGCCGGAGGCGCGCCGGTAGCTGAGCGCCGAAGGCCTCGTCGTCCATCCACGGCAGCGCGTCGTAGATGTAGGTGCGCTGCTGGGCGCCGGCGATGCGCCCCATGCAGCAGTGAATGGTTTGGCGCTGCGTGGTGTGCGGGTAGACGCCGCGGTGCAGCAGATTGGCGTCGTAGTAGACGCCCTGTCCCGCCTTTAGCTCGACGACGAGCTGGTCCGGCATATCGGAGCGGGGCGCATCGACGGCAATGGCTCGTTCGCGCGGTGTCTTGGCGCGCAGATGGCTGCCGGGCACGATGAGGAGGCTGCTCTCGTCGTAGAGCGCGGTGTTCCACTGCACGCTAAACTTGAGCGACTGCAGACGGGCTAGTTCTTCGGCCGGCTCGAGATCCTCGCGCACCAGATCGCGATGCCAGTTAATGGCGTAGTCGCGTTCGGACGGATTGACCAGCATATTGACTAGCTCCAGCTCTAGTTCGGCCTCTGCATCCTCCACCTCCAACAGCTGCGCCACGACGTCGATGACCACATCGCAGGCCATATACTCGGCAAAAGTCGGTTCGCCTAAGTCCGGGTGCAGCAGATGGCCGACGCCCCAAATATCTCCGCTGCCGGCGTCGCGCCGGTGGGGCCACTGGCCGCTGCGCGTGCGCTCGGTCGTGCGCTGGGCCGCCTCGCGCAGCGGTTCGAGCAGGGCGGCGGGCACGGCCTCTTCAATGAGCACATAGCCCTCTTGGTGGTACTGCGCTAGCTGGTTTTCACTTAACATAGATCGCTCTCTGACGTGTGGTGTGGCCGGACAAAGATAGCGCGGTCCGTCGGCGGCGGGCAATGCGCGCGCTTGCTTGACAGTGAGTGGAGAATGGGGTTTCGTTGTACGCTCATCCACAGACGGAGGAAATAGAATGGCCATTCCCCGCAGAATATTGGGTAAGACCGGCGTCGAAGTCACCGCGCTGGGGCTGGGCGGCGTGTGCTGGAACCTCGCCGACAGCGATAGCGCGGCCGTAGAGGTGGTGCATCGAGCGATTGATCGCGGCATCACCTATCTCGATACGGCTTCTTCTTACAAAGAGAGCGAGCGCCGCTTGGGCGTTGCCCTGAAAGATCGCGACCGAGACGGTCTGTTTATCGCCTCGAAGTGTCTCAAGCGATCGGGCGACGAGCTCAAACGCGAAATTGAAGAAAGCTTCGAGCGCCTTGGATTAGACGTGATCGACCTGATGCAGGTGCACGCGATCGACGAAGAGGAAAACCTGGACGAGGTGCTCGGTCCCGACGGGGCGCTGCGCGTCATCGAAGCGTACCGCGCAGCGGGCAAGATTCGCTTTGTTGGACTGACCGGACACACGGCGCCGGCGCAGTTTCAGCGCATGGTGGGCGAGTACGACTTTGATACGATTCTGAATCCGGCCGGCCCGGTCAACGTGGTGTGGAACGATTTTGTCTCTACGAGCATTGCGGCGGCGCGCCAGCGCGGCATGGGCGTGATTGGCATGAAGGTGATGGCCGTTGGTCAGGTGCCGGCGACGGATCGGGCGCTGCATTTGCGCTACGCCATGAGCCAGTCGGACGTGGCGATTGTCGGCATGGATACGGTAGAGCACGTCGAAGATCACGTGCGCGTGGCCGAACACTATGCACCGCTGGATGCCGGCGAGGAGCGCGCGGTGATGGCGCGTGCGCTGGAATTGGTGCCGGCCGTTAAGGAAAAGCTGTGGTGGCTGCCCGAGCAGCGGGTAGCGTCCTGAGCTATACGGCCTAATGCGATGCGCGGATATAGCCGACGATCAGCTCGACGGCCTGCTCTGGTGAAACGCGGCCGGTGTTGATCGTCAGGTCGTACAGCAGGGGATCGTCCCAGTCGGCTCCGTGGGCGTTGCGCAGGTAGGCGTTGCGCCAATTGTCGTGCTGCTCGGCTAGCTTGCGTGCGTTGTCCTCGTCCATGTCGCGCGATTGCTTGATTTGTTCGATCCGCTGCTCGATGGGAGCGACGACCTTTATATGGCAAGCGGCCGGGTGGTTGCCGAGAATCACCTGACTGGCGCGTCCGACGATGACGGCGCGGCCCGTCTGGCCAAAATCCTGCAGGAGCGTCGTAATCAGCAGCTGGTAGGTGCCGCGATCGAGATAGGCGGCTGCGCTGCTGTCGTGCTCGCGCACGTAGGAAAATTCGAGGCCAAATTCGGGAGCGTAGGCGGCGGCCGACAGCGGGAACGTGCCCGGGGCGACTTCCGGCACGAGCAGGCGCTTGAGGAAGTGCTTGACGGGCCCTTCGCCCTTTTCGTCGTAGCGCTCGACCTCCTCGGCCGACGTGTCGGTGATTTGGGCGATTTCTTCGACCAGTCTGCGGTCGACGAATTCGTATTGAAGCTGGGCGGCGACTTGCTCGGCGATCCAATCACCGCGACTGCCTATTTGGCGAGCAACAGTAATAACATTCATGTGCATGTCCCGCGTAATGGGGGATGGATTTGGGGCCCTAATTATAGGATGAAAATGGGCCCTATGTCAATGAAAAAGCGAAGCTTAGACAGAAAGGAAAAGGGCCATGTTAGTGGGTATTTCCCCCCTCCTTAGTCCCGAGTTATTGGCCGTGCTGTGCCGGATGGGCCACGGCGACGAGATCGTCTTAGCCGATGCCCATTTTCCCGGTCACTCCTGCAATGATTTAACGCTGCGCGCCGACGGACTGAAAATCGACGCGCTGCTCGAGGCCATTCTGCCGCTCTTTGCGCTGGACACCTACGTCGAGAGCGCGGCCTGTGTCATGGATCCGGTGCCCGGCGACAGCGCCGATCCGCAGGTGCGGGCCACCTATGAAGAGATCGTCGCGCGCCACTGGCCCGAAGCCGGTCCGGTGGCCGGCATCGAGCGCTTCGCCTTTTACGAGCGGGCCCAGGCCGCTTTTGCTGTGGTGATGACGGGCGACGTGGCCAAATACGGCAATATCATCCTTAAGAAGGGCGTAACGCCCGTTTAGTTCCCGGGCGAGGGAGGGTCTATGCAGGGCGTGCCGATGCGGCCGGTCACGGCCGGGCCGAAGTTCCACTGGTTTGGCTATTACGACAAGTGGCAGTTTGACCCGAGCGACCGCTACGCGCTGGGGATGGCGGTCGACTTTGAGGGGCGCTCGCCGCGGCCCGACGACGAGATTGCCCTCGGCATAATTGACCTGCAGGACGGCGATCGCTGGAGCGAAATCGGACGCACGCAGGCGTGGTGCTGGCAGCAGGGCTGCATGCTGCAGTGGCGCCCGGGCTCGGCTCGCGAGGTGCTCTGGAACGCGCGCGAAGGCGACGCCTTTGTCTGCCGCGTGCTCGATGTGGACAGCGGCCGCAGCCGCACCCTGCCGCGCGCCGTCTATTCGCTCAGTCCGGACGGGAAGACGGCGGTGTGCGCCGATTTTCGCCGCATTCAGGACATGCGGCCGGGCTACGGCTACGCCGGCCTGCCGGATCCCAACGCCGGCGTGCTGGCGCCGGACGACGTCGGCATTTGGGCGCAGGACATGGATACGGGGGCGAGCGAGCTGATCGTTTCCGTCGCGCAGATTGCGGCCCTGCCCTATCCGCACGGCGACCTGAGCGCGGCCAAGCACTACTTTAACCACCTGCTGTTCAGCCCAGACGGGACGCGCTTTATCTTCTTGCACCGCTGGCGCTTTGGCGACGGCCCCTTCCACACGCGCATGCTGACGGCCGCCGTCGATGGTACGGACGTGCGCGTGGTCGATGACTACGGCAAAACATCGCACTTTATCTGGCGCGATCCGGCACACATTCTGGCTTGGTCGTGGCATCCGTCGGCCGAGAATGCCTTCTATCTATACGGCGACGGCGATGGCCAGGTCGAGCCTGTCGGGCAGGGCGCGATGCGCGTCAACGGCCACTGCACCTACCTGCCCGGTGGACGCTGGGTGCTCAACGATACCTATCCGCTGGGCGAGGCGCGCACGCAGGAGCTGTATCTCTACGACGTTGCGTCGGATCGGCGCGTCGAGCTGGGCGCGCTGATGGCGCCGGCTGAGTATACCGACGAGTGGCGCTGCGACCTACACCCGCGCGCCAACCGCGCCGGCACGCAGGTCATGGTCGATTCGGCGCACGCCGGCGGTCGGCAGATGTACCTGCTCGACGTATCGGAAATTTCCTAACAAACACATTTCGGAGGTCTTATGCCGGAGTTTAGCGGTTCACAGCACGCCTATACTTGCCTGTCCGGATTGGAGTATTCGCTGGTCCGCGCGGTTGACGCATCGTGTCCGCGCAACGACACGGCTTCGGTTGCTGCGCTGTCTGACGGCCGGCTGATGATCGTATGGCATAAGTACCTGGCCAACGAGCGCGGCACGTCGGACTTTGGCACCATCGAGATTGCCAGTCGCACCTCGGCCGACGGCGGTCGCACCTGGGGCGACGAGCGCATTCTCGTGCGTCCGGATCTGACCGAAGACCTGAGCGTGCAGGCGCCGGCTCTGCGCCGTTTGGAAAGCGGGGACCTGCTGCTGATGTGTCTGCACTCGCACCGGGCCGACGGCGAGGGCGAACTGGGCGGCAGCAGCAGCAGCATGGAGCTGTTTCGCTCGTGCGACGACGGGCAGACTTTCCAATCGGTCGGCTACCTGTGGCGTCGTTCGCCGGGCCAGTGGCTGCAGGGGGGCGCGTCTAGCCTGCTGCAGCTGGCGTCGGGCCGCCTGCTGGTGCCCTTTCACTACGGGACGGGCTGGCAGGGATCGCAGCACAATAGGGTCTCCTGCATGCTGTCGGACGACGAGGGACATACCTGGCGCAAGGCGGAGGCCGATATCGATCTGCCGATGCGCGGCGCCATGGAGGCCTCCGTGGCCGAGCTGACCGACGGTGAGCTCGTGCTCTCGCTGCGCACGCAGCTGGGCGCGGTCTTTCTTTCGCGCTCGTCTGACGGCGGCCAGCACTGGAGCCTGCCGCAGACGACGGGCCTGCGCTCGCCTGAGTCGTGCACCTGCCTGCGCGCTATTCCCGGCACAGACGACCTGCTCCTGTGTTGGATCGACAGTCCGTATGATCCAACGCACCACCACTTTGGCGTGCGCACGCCGCTGGCGCTGGCCCTGTCGCAGGATCGCGG
>JAYOKQ010000155.1:0-8080 GCA_038119905.1 Gemmatimonadota bacterium
AGTAGCAGCCGTAGGAACGATGGCTGCCTTGATCGTGCCGGCCTGCATGCGTTCGCGAAATTCTTTTCGCGTTAGATCGCCAATAAAAACGCGTTCGTCGCTCATTGGAACCTCCTTGTTGGGATGCAATGGTGTGTGCGAGACGGCAACTTAACCCCCCTCGTTGCAAGCGTCAAGAATCCTATTCGATGCTGCGGTAGGAGGAAGGCTGGCAGAGAGCCGATGGATTATAGATACTTGTGCGTGCTGTTTAAGCGCAGTGCACGGCGAATGGATCGGCAGAAGATTTGATGAGACAGTGGACAAGCCCATTCAAGGAATGGAATAGAAACTTTGCCCTATTGGCCCTAGCGGTTGCCGGCGTTGGGATTTTCTTTGGTGTGCAGCTCACACTGTTCAATAACTTTATCGTCGAACAGCTCGGCATAGAAGCCCACGAATTGGGCTATGTCGAAGCGCTGCGCGAAGTGCCCGGTTTTCTCAATGTCCTCTTCATGGCGCTTGTAATACGCTTTGCTCCCGCGCGGGTTGCCAGTATCTCCCTGATGGTCATGGGCATAGGCATCGCTCTGTATGCTCACGCGTCGACGGTCTATTTATTAGGATTATTTTCCCTGGTATGGAGTCTGGGCTTTCACTGTTGGATACCGCTTGAACAGAGTATGGGATTGGCCTATGCCCCAAGCAACGAGCGAGGTCGCTGGCTTGGTCAGCTGCGCTCAGTTAACAGCGTAGCCTGGTTGCTGTCGATTGGCCTGTGCATGGTGTTGATCGATTATGTTCAATACGATGGACTGTTCATCATGGCCGGAGTGGCTACGATCTTGGGGGGATAGCGCTCTTATTCGTCGATCAGAATGGGGCAAAAGACCGCGACAAGAGCATGGTGTTTAAGCGCCGCTATGCCCTCTATTACGCGCTGAATTTCTTGCAGGGACTGCGCAAGCAAATGTTTATAACATTTGCTATTTTTGCGCTGGTGAAGGTGCACGGTATGCCGGTTAAAACCACGATGGTGCTGGTGATGATCAATCAGTTTCTCATTACCCTAACGGGGCCGCTGATGGGGCGGATGGTGGACCGCTACGGCGAGCGAAAGATGCTCAGTTTAAGCTATATCGTGCTCTTTTTTGTTTTTTGGGGCTATGCCGCAATCGATCATCGTCCAACGCTCTATGTGCTGTTTTGCATTGATAATCTCATTTTTTTTGGCGGTATAGCGCTGACGACCTATGCTCATAAGATTGCCCCGCCCGAGGAGTTGAAGCCAACGCTGGCCATGGGGGTGACGATGAACCACGTAGCGGCCGTTGCCGCCCCCTTGATAGGGGGGGTGGCATGGATTTACTATGGCTACCAAGTCATTTTCTTTACTGGGGCATTGCTGGCGCTCATTTCACTTGTCGTAACGCAGTGGGTTGATCCTGAGGGCCAGTTGCGCAGAGAAACCGGTGCGGCTGGGCAAATGTCCGCCGCTTAGAATGCTACATCCACTTACAGAGGGAGATACACCATGAAGATAGGAACGCGCATGCCGCCTTTTTCCCGGGACATTGGATTTGACGGCTATGCAGAGTGGCTGGCGGATAATGGGTTTGATGCCATTGATACCCCCTTGTTAACCAAGCAAATGGCTAAAAAATGCCAGTCTTTGGGGCTGGCCATTGGGACATGTGATGCTGGCAGCGGGGGATTATTGAGCCGCGATACGGCCAAGCGCAACAAAGCACTGAGCGCGCTTAAAAAAGATCTGACGGCCATCGCTAAGAATGGGGGCCATACTTTTTTCACGGTGCTGGGGCCAGACGATCCCACTATGAAACGGGCAGAGACGTTTGAAATATTCAAAAAGGTTTATCCCAAGGTCGTAGCACATGCTGAAAAAGTAGGGGTGCAGATTGCTATTGAACCCTGGCCGGGCGGTGCGCCCTACTACGGAAATTTGGGGTGCACCCCGGAAAGTTTGCGCAAGATCTTCGAAGTGTGTCCCTCGCCTAATTTGGGGATTTGCTACGATCCATCTCACTTTATGCGCATTCAAATAGACTATATTCGACTATTGGCCGAATTTGGCGACCGAGTGCGCCACGTGCACTTAAAGGACACGGAAATCATCGAAGAAAAACTTTACGAGTCGGGTATTCTCGGCGAGAGCTATAGCAATACCTACGTTTGCGGCGAGGGCTGGTGGCGCTACACAATCCCCGGCGAAGGACAGGTCGACTGGCAGCAGGTTATTCGTCGACTGCAAGACTATGGCTACGAGGGCGTGCTGAGCGTTGAGCTAGAAGATCATCACTTCTGGAAGACTCCGGAACTGCAGCAGGAGGGACTCATCCGCTCGAGAGAGTATATCGAGCAGTTCCTCAAGGGACGTTAGGCATCTATTTAGGTTAGGTCTTAAGGGGCCGTTTCTCATAGGGAAACGGCCCTTTTCGCATTGTCCAAGGGGTTGTTGACAGCCCTCTATAGCCAGTCTATTATGAGAATCTCATATCGCAGCAAATGGAGGATGTTATGGTTGGTTTTGCCGTAGTAGGGCTGGGCATGGGGCGCAATCGAGCGCGCATGATTGCCGAAACCGCAGGGGCCGAGCTCAAAGTGGTTGTCGATCTCAATGAAGCGCTCGCAAAGGAAGTGGGCGAGGAGATGGGGTGCGAATGGGCGACTTCCCTAGATGATGTGCTCGGTCGGCAGGACGTTGATGCGGTAATGGTTATGACGCCAAGTGGAATGCACGCCGAAGTCGGCATCCAGGTGGCTCGTGCCGGCAAGCACGTTATTTCGACCAAGCCTATGGACGTGACGACGGCCGCCTGCGATGCGCTAATAGCTGCCGGCAAAGAGGCCGGTGTGTTGGTTGGGGTCGATTACCAAAGTCGCTATGTCGACAACAACTTCCGCGTTGCCGAGCTGCTTAAACGCGGTGGCCTCGGAGACCTTTTAATCGGCGAGGTGCGTTTTAAGTGGTATCGTTCGGATGAGTATTTTGCTCACAACGGCGGCTGGCGCGGCACATGGGCACTTGACGGGGGTGGTTCGCTTGCCAATCAGGGGTCTCATCTGATCGACCTTTTGCTGTGGTTTATGGGGGACCCTGTGCGCGTCTATGGAGAAACGGCTATTCTTAATCACGAGATAGAAACGGAAGACGTCGGTATGGCATTGTTGACGTTTCCCAGCGGGGCAAAGGGGACGATTGTAGGTACAACGACGTTCCCCGAAAGCGCCTATTTTAGTGCCGAAGTACACGGAAAGAGCGGAGGGATCCTCCTCGATTCTGCGCTAACGGGGGAAATGCGCGTATTCGGTGATGGGTTGGAAGAGAAGCTACAGGCCATAGAAAATCCCATTCACAGCATTGTTGAAGATGTTGTATCGGCTCTCGAAAAGGGTACGCCGCTGCGCGTTGATGGTGAAGAGGGGCGGCGTACGGTAGCTCTGCTCGAGCATATCTACAACTCGGCGCGCTTGGGGCAAGCCGTAGAATTTGGCTCCGTCCGTGCCCGTTAGAGCCATCCTAGTAGGGGGAGACAACCCCCATGCCAACGGCTGGCTTGAAACTTTTGCACACAGTCCTGCTGTGTCCGACCTCGCTCTCTGTGGTACTTGGCCGGGGGCTGCCGATGGCGCATCGGTATATGCAACGCTTGAAGAGACCCTCGAGACGGGGCCGTTTGGCGTGGGGTTGGTCTGTGCGCAAAATGGGAAAGCGCCGGAGCTAGCTACAGCGCTCATCGAGGCCGGTATACCGACCCTGGTTGAAAAACCCGTAGCGCGTACGGCCAAAGAAATTGCCGCTATCGAAACCTGTGCGCAGGTGCACGGAACGCCGTGGAGTACCTGCTTTCTAAATCGCTACCATCCAGCGGTTCTTCAGATGCGCGATTGGATCGGTCAA
Source organism: Gemmatimonadota bacterium (assembly GCA_038119905.1). Lineage (GTDB taxonomy): Bacteria > Latescibacterota > UBA2968 > UBA8231 > UBA8231. Next base: position 3,902 of record JAYOKQ010000155.1, read on the forward strand.
GGAGCAATCGGGCCGTTGGTGTCGGTTGAAGGTCGCATGGTGACGAGCACCGTCGCTCAGCGAAATCCCCGGCATTGGCTGTTCGATCGGGCGCAATCTGGGGGCGGCATTTTACACTGGCTCGCCATACATACGGTCGTTCTTATTCGCTATATAAGCGGCTATGAGTACGACTGTGTTTCGGGTCAGGTGGCGACCCTCGTCGAAGACATCGACGTAGAGGAAATCGCTACGGCGACGTTTCGCTTATCGGGTGGAGCTATTGGTCATATCCACGCGGCCTATGCGCTGCCGCGCCGCTACGGTGATATCCAACTGATCGCGCGCGGTCAGCGAGGCGATATAACATGGCAGAGTTGGGATTATGCCGGCCGCCAAGACCAACTCGCTCTCCAGAGCGACGTGGAACCCTGGTCGCAGAGTATTTATCTCCAAAAGAGCTGCCCCGCACCTGGTGGGGTTGGGTATGGTGGTCAAATGGGGCTCGATTTCCTCAGTGACTTCATTCGTGCGGCCGAAGAAAAAAAGCCGTTTGTCTGTACGGGGCTAGATGCCCTGCGATCCATGCAGTTTGTAGAAGGGGTGTACCAATCGGCCGAAAGCGGTCAACGCGTAGACCTATCCAACTAATCTGAAAGAGTGGAGTTGTTACGTGAAAATTACGGAAATAGATGTTCGTCTGATCGATGCAAACTTCCGGAATCTAATAATAACCCAAATTCATACCGACGCGGGGATAACAGGAATCTCCGAAGTGGTAACTAAGCGTTTTGATGATGCGACGCTTAACGGGGTGCGCAACCTGACTGAAAATATTGGCCTACTAGGCAAAGATCCTCGTCAGCCCAACCTGCACTTTGAGCGCATGTATCGCGATAACCAGTGGACGATCGGCACTGTATCGGTTTCTGCTATCAGCGCGATAGAAATGGCGATGTGGGATATAAAGGGCAAGGAAGTGGGCAAGCCAGTATACGAGTTGTTTGGAGGGCCGACTTTCGAAGAGCGCGTTCCAGTCTACTGTCACGTCCCGGGAGGATCTTCGCCGCAGGAATTTGCCGACAATATTGCCGCAGCACGAGAACGTGGCTATCGCGTTTGTAAGACAACCCTACCGGTTTATTATGGACAGGTCCAGCGCGTTTCAACCGATGGATCTGAATATAAAATTGGCGGCAATGCCTATTCTGGCACGAAGGGCAAAGTCGACGGCTCCTATAATGAACATCAATGGCTCGACCAGCGCATCCTCAAAGAGGTGGTTTCCTTTTTTGCCGAAGCGCGCAGAGTTCACGGGGATGAGATGGAAATATGGGTCGACTGTCACGCTCGGCTAAGTGGGGCTCATGCCGCTCGTTTGGTTTATGAATTGCGCGGTTTAGCCGACCTGATTGAGGAGCCCCTTCCGCCCGAAGATATTGATGGACTCAAGGCATTGAAGGAAGCCTCCTATGCCTGTGGAGGCCCTAAAATCGCAGCGGGTGAGCGCACGGCGACCCTATACGACCGTAATATGTTACGCATGGTGACCGAACAAATGGTCGACATTTACCAGCCTGATATTGGAAATTGTGGCGGGTTCACTTCGTTTTATGAGTTGGCGACAGTTGCCACTATGCACAACGTGGCCATGGCTCCCCACAACCCGAATGGGCCCCTTTCGGTGGCTCAAGGCCTGCAGGCGATTGCCTCCGTGCGCAATGGACATATCCTAGAGTCGGTTGGCAATGAAGCGGAAGAAGAGTTGGCTGCTGAACTCTTGGTCAATCCGGAGGTCGTGCGCAGTAAAGATGGATATATTGACCTACCCAAAGGCCCGGGCATAGGGGTCGAACTCAATCAGGAAGGACTGGAACGGCGGCCTTTTAAACGCTACTATCAGACGACGCGCTAGCGCAGCACAGGAGAGATGGGGATGAAAGTCGTAAACGTAGAACGTATTTTGGTCGACGTGCCCTTTACCAAGCGGCAGCAGAAAATCGCCGCGCGGGAAGTGTATAATTGGGCCGTGCTTGAATTGTGCCGGGTAGAGACAGATACCGGCCATGTGGGCTGGGGCGAAACGGTCATTCACTATACGTGGGCGCGCGTAACTGACGCCGCTGTCGAGCGGGTGATCGGCCAGAGTCCGGCCGCTCATATGAACGACGATAGCTTGGGAGCTGGTCTGCAGATGGCTCTGTTTGACGTGGTCGGCAAAGCACTCGAAGTGCCGGTATACCAACTCTTAGGAACAAAAGTGCGCGATTGGGTACCCATTTCGTGGTGGTCTATTGACGCTTCACCTAAAGAATGGGCTGCCGAAGCCGAGGATGCCGTTAAAAAGGGCTATACCAGTTTTAAAACGAAGCCACGGCCGTGGTGGGATATTGTCGCTCAGGTCGATGCGATTTCCAAGGTGGTGCCGGCTCATTTCAAACTAGATCTCGACCCGAACGCCACCTGGCAAAACGCTGCAACGGCCATACCGATTATAAAAAAGTTGGAGCCTTACCAGCGCGTTGCGATGTATGAAACGCCTATTCCGCAACACGATGTGCTGGGCAATCGTCAAATTCGCGCCGTGTGCAACAGACCCATCGCTATGCATTTTGGTTCACCGCCCTATATAACGCATGTCCGTGAAGAGGTCTGCGATGGCTACGTGCTTTGTGCTGGAAAAACGCAGGTCATGCGGCAAGGCGCGCTCAGCGCTGAAGCACAAATGCCTTTTTGGTTGCAGTTGGTCGGCAACGGACTCACAACGACCTGGGCTGCTCACCTTGGGGCGGTCCTTACGCATGCTACTTGGCCGACGATCACCTGTATCAATTTATACAGCCATCAATTACTAACGCAGGAAATTGACGTGGTGGGTGGCTATCACAAGGTCCCAGACAAACCCGGTCTGGGGGTTGAGGTCGATGAAAAGGCTATCGCCAAGTATAGAGTTCCCGAAAAGACGCTCAAGAAATTTGCTGAAAAGGGAGAGCGCTACGATCGGCCTGATCCTCGTATTCTCAATAGTGTAGTTTATCCGGATGGTTCCTGTATCCACATGGGAAAGGCCAGCCAAGGATACGGATATTTTGGAAGTGGGCATGGGCCGGCCTATGCCGAAGGTGTTCGATTGATTGCCCGACCAGACGATGGAACGAAGGATTGGAAAACCCTCTACGAGCGTGCTCTCGAGCACCCAGTTCGCGACCGTTGGCAACCCTAAGGGGCTTAAGAGTGCTCTGCTCGAAACGTTGCGATTTGTTAGCAAACCTGCCCGTTACCTTGGGAGGCCGAGGTAATTGGGCTTGCTGTACAAGTGGTTAACTCCTCAAAAGAAACTCCACGAACCGTGCGCAGGGCCTTGATAGGGCTGCTGCGCGCGGCGGGAGTTCTCTTACCCTTCGGTTGGATTTACTACCAAATAGACGTAGATCAGTTGCGGCAAGTGTTAGCCATGACGCCTGGTTGGGTGCTTTGGCCGTCGTTAGTTCTGCCCCTGTTACCGATGGCGCTGCAAGGAATGCGCTGGTGGATTCTTCTCCGCACCGGAAATAGCCGACTTTCTCTTTGGAAAACGCTTGAATACCATTTTGCTGCTGCGTATTACGGTTTGGTTCTTCCAGGTGCTTCAGCTCAAGAGGTCGTGCGCGGTTTTATGGTCTCCCGCAGCGTTGATTATCCAATTGTATGGGGTGCAACATGGATTTCTAAAATACAGGGTTTATTGGGGTGGATGATTGTCGGGTGTTTGGGTCTTATTCAGATGGATTCAGCGGAACTCGTTGAAATATATGATTTAGAATCCGTTATGTTGGGGGGGGCACTATTCCTCACGATCGTGCTGTTTGCTTCTTTTAGTAAAAAGATTACGCGACCTTTTCGTTTGCTTTTATCACCGTTATTGCCACAAAAAGCCATAGCAATTATCTCTTCAATACGAGATGCCGTATATCTTTTTCGGTCTCAGTATTGGGCGCTTATAGTGTCTATGCTAGTTACAGTCTGCCAGCAATATGTGCTGGTTTTGGGAACTTGTATTGTACTTTTCGCAATAAGCGGACAGTTTATATTTTGGCCAATTACAGTAATATTGGCTTTGATAGAAATTATTATTGTTGTACTGCCGCTTACTCCGGGCGGCATTGGCATACGCGAAGGACTGATGGCTTGGATGTTTTCCTATGTTGGAATCGGGCCCGA
>JAYOKQ010000156.1:0-7874 GCA_038119905.1 Gemmatimonadota bacterium
TCATATAGAGCAACATAGGCATCGCTCGTCGGTCCGATCGCCATATCGAGGAAAAGTTCCAAAGCGAGCTCTCGTTTAATGAATGATAAACCCGTTCCCACGTTACGTGCGGGAAAAACCATATGTGCCTGGGGACCGCGCAGGGGTAAATGCCGCGTTTTTACGCGATCTGATACAGGTGCAACCTTGACGTGTTTTAGGGGTTCGACGTGGCCCCCCTCGTGTAACGTAAAGCTCGGTGCATGGCGTTGAAGAGCCTTCTGACAAATCGCTGTCACGTCTCTTATACTGAAGCTTCCGGAGAGAAATAGGCAGGTATTAGCAGGTCGATAATACGCAGCGTGCCAGCGGCGTAACTCAGATATTTTTATCGCATTTAGCAGATCGGCCTCTCCTGCAATTTCACGCGCGATGGGCTGATCGCCGTAGGCGCCAACCAATCCGCCATAGTAGGCCACCCACTCAGGATCGTCTCTGTAGAGATTGATTTCACTGATAATGATCTCCCTCTCCCGCTGTAGCCCCACATCGCTCATATATCCGTCAAAAACGAGTTCAAACAGCAGGTCTAATGGCTCTTCAAACGCCTGGCCACAGCTAAGAGAAAACTCGGTGCATTCAAGCCCCGTGCTGGCGTTGATATCGCACCCGAGCGCGGCGAAGCGATCTGTAATGTCCCCACTTTCTTTTTGGAACAGAAGATGTTCAATCAGATGGGCAATTCCCACTGCGCTTGCCCCCCCAAAGGCGTGCAACGCACCTAATCCCACCTGCAGTTGGGCCATCGTATGTCTAGCCCCCAACTGCGGCATGGCCCAAAGAGTACACCCCAGTCCCAGATCCACCATAAGGAGGTTTTCATCGAGGACAGGTGAGTAGATCCGCTTCACGCGCTCTCTCCTGCTGATCTATTTCCATACAAGAAAAAGCAGGCCGACTGGGCCATACCTCTTGCCAACGTGGCGATCTCTTCAGGTCGCAGCGAAAACAGGTGGTCTTTGAGGGCAGATCGGTCTAAAGGCAACCTCGTTATGTGCGAACGGAGATTGAGCCGCAGTAACCCTTCCCGATCGTCATCCAAACCGGCGAGACGATGTGCCAACAGCGCCCGCGTCTGCAGCCAACTATCGGCATCAATGGCGCCGCATTGAAGTTCGACTAGGCTCTTTTCTACTTCGCCGTAGGTTTCGCGATAGGCCGAGCGATCTATTCCAGCGACCACGAAACAGCGTCCGCGCAGGGGATCCACCTGAGATTCAATATAGTAACAAAGGCCCTTCTCTTCGCGCACGGACCGATTTAGCATAGACGTTCCTTCTCCCCCCCAAAGTGCATTGAGCAGGAGCATAGCAACATAGTCACGAACCGTATGCGGCCGCTGCAGGACATACCCGCAAACGAGCTTTCCCTGGGAAACTTCGCCGCATTCGAATACGTGGCGAAGAACTGCAGGCTGAGCCCCCTCTAAACTAGATCTCTTAGGTGGCCCTATTTCCCTTCTGGGGAGCCAATTTTGCACCTGATCGGCAATCGAAAGAACGTTTTTAGCATCAACCGGCCCACTTACATACAGGTGCACTTCGCTCTCGCGTAGCAGTTGGCGGTGGAAATCCCACAGGCTTTTCCCATCGCATCCCTCGACGTCCTCTTCTGTGCCAAAGGGGGTTAGCGTCTCCGCTTTAGGAACGTCCATTTCGCGCTCGCAGCGCCACTGCGCATAGGCCATTTTATCGTTGTAGAGAGAGTTTATTTGCGACTGAAGCGCGCCCTTTTCCTGTGCGACATAGGCCGCATTAAAAGATGCTCCTTCTGCATCCGGTTCCATTAGGATCTGGCGCATCAGCTCTAGTGCCCCGGGCAGAAGCTCTTCGCGCGCTTCTGGATGGACAAAGCGCGGGGCTAGCGTTTCGATGGTCAAATGGAGGAGATGGCGATCTCCAAGAATGCTAATATCACTGGCAAAATACGCACCATATAAGTCATCAACGGCACGATGCAGGCGCTGCATATCGGGTAGGCGCCGCGTGCCCCGCTCGAACAAACGGGCCACAAGGGCCAATCGAGCACTATCGGGACGACGCAGCGGAACAGAAAGGATCAGTTCGAGCCGCAGCGTTTTACATTGCTGCGTGCTGAGCCAGTGTACGTAGAGGCCGCGGCCAAGATAAAAATCAAAAAAGTCGGGGACGCCCCTTACAGCAGTCCGTTCCATGTACCCCGGTCAGTTCGCGTAGTCCCCCGGGGAAGCAGTTCAGAGCTCTTTGCCGAATTGTCCCAGCGGATAAAAAGAAACGTGCTCAAAATGAGGAAAACCCGGAAAGAGTGCAAAGGCATTCCCCGAAGCTACGAGAAACTGGTCGCGCACGAGCGTTTCGAGCACAGCATCGAGAAAGGTCGGAGAGAACCGAGCCGATTTGCCGATATGCTGAGAGGCCCCCTGACGCTTGTGCAATTCGTCCCAGTTCAGATAGCGCCCCACTTCGGGTTGCATCTGTTCGTTGAAAAACAGGTAGAGTACTCCGACTTGGTTGGGAGAGAGATGTCGCACGAGGTCGTTTTGCAGTATGGAAATACCACCAAAGCGACGACTAGCCCGCTCATAGTCCTTTAGACCGACATACTGCCCCCGTCCGGCTTGGAAAGCCGCTGGAGCGACAAAGGTCGGACGAATTTCCGTGTAGCCTTCTATATAGGCCTCAATGCTTCGGTCGCGCTCTTCACCTGTATAGACAAACTCCAGCGTGGGAATAGCCCCGTCGACCTGATGTGGTAAAACGTAGAATTTGAAGTTTTCGTAGCGACCAACTTCCTGATGCAAATGGCGTAAAAGGGCCTCGATGGGATCGCGGTGCGCGCTGTGGAACCGGCCGTCTTCGCGCATAAATTGTACAATGCTTTGATAAACCACACAGTGCCCCAATTCTAACTGTCCGGGATCAATTGCCAAGAACGAACAGGACGGCTCACCAAACACTTCCTCATAGGCGCTGCGCACTTGTACGCGCTCTCTCTCACGCAGGACCGCTTTGGGAAAACGCACGAGAAGGCGTTCGATTTTCCCAGAGCTCAACCCCTGATCTCCGGCGGCCTTACATAATTTAAAGGCCGAGCACAGCAGATCGCGCTGCGTGCCTTCACGCAGAGAAAGGCGTCCAACTTCCATACGCGTCGCCAAACCGATGCCCTGAATATCGGTCTGCATACGCGCCTTTCCACCGTGGCTGCCCAAGAGCCAAGTCGACTGGGCATGCCGACGCGCTAATTCGTCAAAATCGTTGCGAATCTTTCGCGTAAAACGAAAATGGGCGCTGGGTTCGTAGTGAACCGTGATATCGAACACCTTTGGCAGCGACCAGTGGCCTCCCCATTGGCGAATTGTTTGACTTATGGCGGTCATTTTTGACCTCCTTTAGGCAACTTCTGCGAGTTGTCGAATGCGCTCATCGCGCAGGCGTTTGCGTTCTTTAGCCCAGTCTGGATCGTATAGTTCGCGATACAATCCATCGGCTTCTATTAATTCATCGTGACGTCCAATTTGTTCAACGCGCCCTTCTTTGAGCACGACGATCTTATCGGCATTGCGCACCGTAGAGAGCCGGTGCGCGATGATAAACGTCGTTCGATCCTTCATCAGATGATTGAGTGCTTCTTGGACTTTTGTTTCAGAAACGGTATCGAGTGCGGACGTAGCCTCGTCGAGAATGAGGATACGGGGATTGCGAATGAGCGCACGGGCGATCGCAATGCGCTGCCGCTGCCCTCCCGAAAGCCGCGTACCGTTCGAACCGAGAAGCGAACGGTATCCATCGGGGAGCGAACATATGAATTCGTGCGCATTAGCCTGACGCGCTGCCGCCTCAATTTCGTCCATCGTCGCGTCGGGCTTGCCGTAGCGGATATTGTCGAGAATGGTTCCGCGAAACAGGTGCGTCTCCTGCAGGACCATGCTCATCTGCTCGCGTAAGGCCAGCAGAGCATACTCCTGTATATCGCGCCCGTCGATGCGAATCGCACCCGAATCGCGGTCGTAAAAGCGCGCGATGAGGTTAGCAATCGTCGTCTTGCCGGAGCCACTCGGCCCCACGAAGGCTACGACTTCCCCTGGTTTGGCTTCGAAACTTACACCAGAGAGGACGCTGTCTCCGCGTTCGTACGAAAATGATACCTCGTCAAAGGCCACGTCCCCGCGCAGCACCTCGCGCAGACCGTCGGGATCGTCCTCAACTTCAGGAGCCGTGTCCAATACTTCAAATACGCGTCGAATGCCTACTTTAGCCGGGAGTATTTGTTGTACGACAGAAATCAACTCGGAGACCGGGGCATACAGCATGGCCACATAACTCATCAGCAGGATGTATTCGTCCAACCGAAGTTCTTGACCGAGAACAGCCGTGCCGCATACCAGCATGACGAGCACTTCCCCTACATAGCTGATATTACCGGTGACTTGGCCCCAAATACTGGCCAAATTCCCCGAATAGAGGTCAATGTCGTAGTTTTCGCGCATTTGACCGATTAGCGAGCGACTTTCGCGGCGTTCCCCCGAGTGCGATTTAACCATCTTGATCGCCCCGACCACTTCGCTGACTTTGCCGTAGATCTGTGACATCTTTTCCGTGGATTTCCAAGCATAGTGCGAAATGCGGGCACGAAAAAAGAAGTAGCCTAGAAAATGAAAAGGAAGCACGGCCAAAGCCACCGTCGCCACCATCGGGCTTGTGTAAAAGAGCACACCGATCAAAAAGAGCGCTTTTACTGAGGAAATAATGGTGTTAATGACGGTGCCCGTTACCAGCGAGGTAACCGAATGCACATCATTCATCATGCGGGATATGATTTCCCCTGAACTGCGCGATTCGTAAAAGCCGAGCGACAAACGCTGCAAGTGATCGTACATCCGGCGGCGCAAATCGAACACCAGACGGCCCCCGAGAATGCGCATTTGGTAGGAGTAGGCAAACGAAACCAAGCTCGTTACTACGCGCAAAACAACCAGCACGATAACGCATTCGAAAAACAGCGCCTTATTGCCCTCGGGTAGGGCTAAGCCGATCAGTTTGGACCCCCATATCGGCGGCAACAAACCAAGCCCTGTCAAACACAACAAAGTGAGCATAGACAGGGTTAATTTACCCTTGTAGGGCTGTATAATATCGTAAACTCTAAGCCAAAGATTGCGTTTCATCGCATCAGCAAAACCATATAACCTATTAGGGCACATGTAGTTGTCCGCGGACCCAATATATCCTCGTGCTCAATAGCACACGCAGACACAGACCGTTACATAGCCAACAGGGTTATACCGAATGTTAAGGGTAAAAATAGAAGAAGAGGTTGGTGCCGAGGTTCTCCCGAAGAGTCATGCACTCTTCTGCCGCAAAACGGCTAATGTGTTTGGAGCAAATAAGAAGGCAGGAGGTTCCTTCTTGATCCTCTTAAGGGAAGAAATTTGGTAAATCCACCACAACTATCAGAAAATGTACAATGGGGTTCTCAATAGAGCAAGTGGAAAGTCCTTGTTTTCTGGCAAAGTATGACACCTTAGTCTACATTATTTTCAAAACACAGGAGCAAACCGCTTGAAGGCTTTACAACGGGTCCGCATCATCCTCGTCGAACCGGCATCATCCGGCAATATTGGCGCCGTAGCTCGCGTTATGAAGAATACGGGCCTACAGCACCTAGCGTTAGTCAGTCCAAAACCGGACTGGGATACAAGCGAAACTCGAGCCTTTGCCCATGGGGCAGGTGATATCCTTGACGACGTGCATCTATTTCCCACACTCCAAGACGCCGTGAGCGATTGTCATATCGTCATTGGCACGACCCACCGCAAAGGCAAGCAGCGAGACGCGATCTATCCCCCTCAAACAATGGTTGAGAAGATACAGCCCTATCTTGCAGACAGCACAACGGCTATCGTTTTTGGCCGAGAAAAGGACGGCCTGTGGCAGGACGAACTGCGCTATTGCCAGTATCTGGTCCGTTTTCCTTCAGCTGTGTTACATCCCTCCTACAACCTCTCTCACGCCGTATTGCTCTTTGCCTATGCGCTTTTTAGCGCATCTTCAGTGGAGACACCCGCACCCCCCGAGCCGTTGGCACCTCACGCGGAACGCGAAAGACTCTACGGTCAAATAGAGGGTGCGTTGAAAACCATTGGCTTTAAACACTACAACCAAGAACCGCAGCACTTTAATCGAGTGATGCGACGATTTTTTAACAGAGTCGATTTAAGCGTCCGCGACATCCGCGTATTTTTAAAAATATGCAACGAAATTCGCCGCTTTAGTCGTCGGATGCAGCCGGATTCAACGGATCCCCCAGCCAAGCAATAAACCACTCTAAAGCCTGTGCCTGCATATCGCGTGTAAAGTTATGCCCAATCCCTGCCCTCACACTTAGTTTGAGTTGGTCAGGTTGCCGTTCATAGAATGGCAGCGCGGCGTGGAAGACGCTGCGCGTAGCGGCGACAGGCATGATCGGATCCTGCTCGCCCACCATGAGCAACAGAGGTCGCGGGGCCATTAAAGGCACGACCGATCGCGCATCAACCGCTTCCATACCCGGTTCCTGCTCAAAAAAAGCGCCGCGTGCCTGTGCCTCACCTGCCTTGACTGTACTAAGCTTAGCGGTTAGGGGATGGCCTTGGAAAATCTCCCTCCAAGCCCCACTGGCAAACAGGGGATCCCAAGCTAGGTGTCCGGCTACGGACACTACGACATCGACGCGCTCATCAATGGCAGCCAGCCACAGGGCTTCCATACCCCCCATAGACAAACCGAGCATACCCAATCGGGTCGCGTCGGCTTCCCCTCGCCATTCGGCGTAGTCAATCGCTCGCATGAGGTCATAGAGCGATTCTCCCCACACCGACAAGAGCCCCTTTTCCTCGACGCGATCGACGGCTTTCCCCGGGCGGTTTCCATGGTAGGGACGGTCTATACTTAGAACAAAAAAACCGCGATCCGCCCACGTTCGCATAAGGCCGGTTTGAAAGAGCAAATCTTCTTTGACGTTGGGAGACCCCGGCATACACAGCAAGACGGGCAGCGGACGCGTCCGTGCAAGTTCGGAAAAGGCCAAGAGGCCGGGAATGGCTTGGCCATGACGACCCTGAAACGCCACACGCTCAAAGACCAGATCGCGTTCCTGCCAACGTTCGAGCGTTTTCGGCACCAGTGGATTGCGAAAGTGCGGCACGGCAAAGAGTGTGCGAAGGTCGGCTGGGGACGGTGTCGTTTGTGGCCCCGTGCATCCCCAAAGCAGCAGGACACTGCACGCGAGTGCGCGAATAGCTAGACGCCTCGTTCGCCGACAATTTCCAGATCGCGATCGACCATCATCTGCACCATCTGCTCGAAGGAGACTTCAGGCTCCCAGCCCATCTTCTCCTTGGCTTTGCTGCTATCTCCCAGGAGAATATTCACCTCAGCAGGACGAAAGAATGCCTTGTCCACAACGACAAACTCCTCCCAGTCCAAATCCACGTGGGCAAAGGCTGCCCGGCAAAAATCCCCTATTGTGCGATCGACTCCCGTGGCAATGACGTAGTCTTCAGGTTCGTCCTGCTGCAGCATAAGCCACATAGCGCGCACGAAATCACCGGCAAACCCCCAATCTCGCCGCGCCTCGAGATTGCCCAAACGCAGTTCGCTGTCCAGACCTAGTTTAATTCGCGCTACGCCATGGGTAATTTTGCGGGTGACAAATTCTAAGCCGCGGCGCGGCGATTCGTGGTTGAATAGGATACCAGAACATGCGAATTGCCCATAGTTTTCTCTAAAATTTCTTGTGATCCAATGAGCATATAGTTTCGAGACGCCGTAGGGAGAACGTGGGTTAAAGGGAGTGCTTTCCCGCTGTGGAGTCTC
>JAYOKQ010000157.1:0-4943 GCA_038119905.1 Gemmatimonadota bacterium
GGTATAGTACCAGCGCCAGGCTTCTGGGTTGATGGGCTCGCCGACGCTGCCGAGAATTTTTAGCGAAGTCATATCGTACTTGGTCGGCAGTTCTTCGCCGGCTGCGGCAATGGCGCGGATGGCCGTTGGCGCGGTGTAGAACTGATTGACGTTCCACTTTTCGATGATCTGCCAGTAGCGCTCAGCGTCGGGATAGGTTGGAATACCGCCAAACATCATGGTGGTCGCACCGTTGGCCAGCGGGCCGTAGATGATGTAGGAATGGCCGGTGATCCAGCCGATATCCGCCGCGCAGAAGTAGATATCGCCGTCGTGATAGTCGAAGACGTACTTGTGCGTGGTGGCCGTGTAGACCATATAGCCCCCCACGGTGTGCTGGACGCCTTTGGGTTTTCCCGTCGAACCCGACGTGTAGAGAATGAAGAGCGGATCTTCGGCATCCATCTCCTCGGGCGGACAGTCGGCTGAAGCTGCGGCCATAGCTTCGGCGTAATCGACGTCGCGTCCATCCTGCATGGGACAGGTAAAGCCCGGGTCGTCGGCGTGGTGGCGCACGACAATGCAGGTGGAGACGGGTTGTCCCATTTGTCCTTCAGCGTTGGCCATGGCTTCGTCGACGAGCGGCTTCATGACCACGGGTTTGGCGCCGCGGTAAATGCCGTCGCAGGTCAGCACGGTCGTGCAGGTTGCGTCGACAATGCGGTCGGCTAACGCATCGGCAGAAAAGCCACCGAAGACGATTGAGTGGACAGCGCCGATGCGCGCACAGGCCAGCATCGCCACGGCGAGTTCAGGTACCATGGGCATGTAAATCGACACGCGATCGCCCTTTTTGACGCCGCGGCTCCTGAGCACGTTGGCAAATTTACAGACCTGCTCGTGCAACTCTCTGTAGGTTAGCGTGGCATCTTCGTCCGGGCTGTTGCCTTCCCAGATGATGGCCGTCTGGTCGCCCTTCTCAGCGAGATGTCGATCTAGGCAGTTGTAGGTGATATTGGTTTTGCCGCCCTCGAACCACTTGATCGATATGGGACCTTTGTTCATGTCGTAGTTGTAGGAGCAGATGGTGTCCCACGTTTTGAACCAGTGGAATCCTTCTGCTTTTTCCGCCCAGAATGCCTCGGGATCGGCAATGGAACGCTCATACTCTTTTTGGTAGGCATCCATGCTGTTTATAAAAGCCCTCTCTTGCAGGGAGGCTGAGGGCTGGTATACTTCGTCTGCCATAGCGGTACTCCTGTGTCGCTTCTGGTGGTAGGGTTGTAGTAACTCGCAGTATTAGGCGTCGGACTTCGCTCATAATACTATTGTATTTCGCGGTGTGCTTCAAGAGCGTAGGCTCAAGACGGCGCGCGTAAAGCGCGCATCCACTGCAGCGCAATCAGGGTCTTGGCATCGACAAATGCGCCCGCGTCGAGCTGGCGCCAAACCTCCGACAGAGAGCATTCAACGAGTTCGATATCTTCCTGTTCGTGAGCCAGGCCACCGCCCGAATCGGGCTCTTTTAGCGGGTCGATCTCTGCGTAGTATAGGAAGATGCGCTCTGAGGAACCGCCGGGCGAAAGGTAAAACGTGGAAATGGGTTCGATATGCTGGACGGTATAGCCGGTTTCTTCCAAGATCTCGCGGCGCATGCAATCCACAGGTTCCTCGCCGTGATCGAGCATGCCAGCGGGCAGTTCGACCAGCCAGCCCGATCCACCGCGTAGATAGGTCGGATAGCGAAACTGGCGGACAAAAATCAGCGTCTCTCGCTGTGGGTGGTAGACGAGTGCGGCTACGCCGTCGCCGCGCTCCAAGTTGAGCCGGCGCATGGGTGCGCTCATTGAGCCGTCGCGCTGTTCGTGGCGCAGTTCGGCCTCGTCCAGTTTAAAAAAGGCGTCGGCTAGCCGGCGTTGGGATATAATTTCTACTTTTTTCATGCACTCCCATTTTACGTTTTTTTGCGTAGTATCAACGGTGCAAACCCGTACAGTGGAGAAGAATCATGCAAAAGATTCAGGTGCAAGGTGTGCATCACATCACGCTTGTCGGCGCAACGCGTCAGGTCTCGATTGATTTTTGGGAAGGTGTCCTGGGGATGCCCTTTATTTTTGAGCAGCCCAACTTAGACAACCCGGATGAGTCACACCTCTATTTCGATCCGGGCGACGGTCGGCTCATCACGGTATTCACCAACGAGGGACGTGACGTCGATGCGCAATCGAACAGCGAAGAAATTGGTCACGTGCACCACCTAGCTTTTAGCGTGTCGCGTGCGACGTTTTTGCAGATCCCAGACCGCTTGGAAGCGCGCGGTGTGCCGCACACGGGCGCGATTGATCGCGGCTTTATGGATTCGATTTACTTTCGCGATCCGCTGGGGCAGCGCATTGAGCTGGCGTCCTACAAATTCGATCCGCCGGATGGATGCACGCACGCACAGGTGCTGCTGGAGGCCCATCTGCTGCACACGGAGCGCGGCGACAACCATATTGCCGAAGTGCACGTAGCCGACGCGCTTGAGCGTTTGAGCGCGCGCACACGCACCACGCTATCGACGGATACGGAACCGAAAAAGGCCTACGTCAAACCGGTAGAAGAGGCTTAATATCCAGGGGCGAGTGGGCCTAACGCCCACCCGCCGCATCGGACGAAGTTAGCTGGCGGCCGCTTCGGGCAGCGGCCAATTGTCGCCGGCCATAAAACCGCCGTCGACGTATATGCACTGACCGGTTACGTAGTCGGAGGCCGGCGAGGCGAGAAATGCTGCCGTGCCCGCCATGTCCTTGGGCGTGGCCAACCGGCCGAGCGCTACGCGGCTTTCGCCCCACTGCCGCATGGTGGGATCCGCCCACATCTTTTCGGTGAGCGATGTCAGCACAAAGCCCGGACAAATGGCGTTGACCTGAATATTGTCTTTGCCAAACTCTACGGCCTGCGCCTTGGTCAGCTGGCCTACGGCTCCCTTGGTTGCCGTGTAGACGGACACTTTGGCCAAGGCATAGCCGGTGGTCAGCGAGCCGATATTGATGATCTTGCCGGCCCCATTCTTGGCCATGTAGCGAGCCGCTTTCTGGCTGAGGAAGTAGAGTCCCTTTAGGTTGACGTTCATGATGCGATCGTAGTTTTCTTCGGTCACCTCGTCGATGGGCTGCCGCGCATTCATGCCGGCGTTGTTGACGAGGATATCGATGCGGCCATAGGCGTTGGCCACCGTTTCGAGGGCGCTGTCGAGCGAGTCCATATCGCCCATATCAAGGGCCACGGCCATGGCCTCGCCGCCGGCGTCGCGGATCGACTGGGCCAACTCCTCAAGCTGGTCGACGCTGCGCGCTGCGCAGGCTACTTTGGCACCTTGGGCGGCCAGCTCTTCGGCGATACCGCGACCGATGCCGCGACCGGCGCCTGTAACCAGCGCTACTTTGCCTTCTAGCGAGAAAATACTCATGGTCTTTCCTTTCGTTTAGGATGGGTATAGGTGAAAAATCTACGAAGCGTAGTGCGCAGGGCGGCAGCTGATCATACGGCGAACACGCATTCGATCGGTCGCCACAGCCGCTCTCCGTCCTCGTCGGACCAGGGCTGAAAATGCGGGTCCATTACATCGCCCCAGTTAGGCGGCGTGTTCTGCGTCTTCAGATGCCCTGCGTACGACTCGCTCTCCGCTACATCGGGTTTTTCCATATAGAAGAAGAGCAAGTTTTCGTGCTGTGAAATGAGGCCGTACTTGCTGCCGAGCGCGCCGGGTTTCTCCTCTTGTAGCTGAAAGTGGTAGAAGATATAGCTGCTGACCATTTCTGGGCGTAGGTAGATCAGCCGACCGGTTCGCTCCTGCGGCGCTTCGCTGCGTCGCCAGTGGTCGACGCTTAGGGGACGGCTGTAGTGAAAAATATCCATCATCGGCACCCAGCGACGCGGGTTCCCTGTGCCGGGCCAGTCGTGGAGCAGATCGTCTAGTGGGGCGGCCAGTTCGCTGGCCGGCAGCTTGGTGCGCAGGCACTCGCAGTAAAAAAAGAGCTGATCCTCAGCGCGGAACAGGCTGGCCGTCAGCACTTCTCCGTTGGCAATCTTCTTTTGCAGCAGAGGGGCCCACTGCGTCAGCTTGTCGGGCAGGCGATCGGCGGCGGCCGGTCGGAGCTGTCCGCGAAAAACGAGTCGGTGGACCGGAGGTGGTGCGTAGACGGGCATATTCATAGCGACCACTCTGCCTCAACGCCGCACTGGCGACCGCATTCTTCCAAGCGCTCCAGATCCTCTATTGCATAGGGCACGCCCTCTTCGGCATAGGCCTGTTGGTTGCGGTATTCAACCGTGCCGGGCAGCGTAGCCTCGCCGTAGCCGGGCAGCGGCTCCATCGTTTCGCGCACGCCGCGCACTAGAAAGTCGATGCCGCTGAGAAACTCACTGGCCGGGACAAAGGCCTCTATGTCGAGCACGATAATGAGGCCGCCGGCGCGCGCGGCCGTCCACTGATCTTCGACGGCGCGCGCGGCCGCGTTGCTCTGGCCGACAAAGGCGCCGCCGAGTGCCGTCGCAGCTCCGGTATAGCCCATGCTCTTGAAAAAAGCGGCCGGTATGAGTGACTGCAGTGCGTCGAATTCGTCGCCGCGCTGATAGTCGGCTAAGATACAGGTGGCCGCGTCCAGCACGAGCGGCGGTTCTTCGTCGGATGGAAAGCCAAAGCAGATGGGGGGATTGCCCCAATAGGCCGATGCCTGCCCCTTGTTGCCGCCGCCTTCGCCGAAGCGGGCCGGGTGTGAGCCCTGAACGGAAAACGCCGTGCATCCCTCTTCCATTGCGCGGCGCACGTAGTGTCCGGCTGAGCCATAGTGCCCGTGGTGGCGCGTGGCGCCGATGGCCACTTTTTTCTCCTTCGCCTTGGCAATGGCTAGCTCAGTGGCCTGCATCATTGGCGCATAGCCGAGGCCGCCGTCCCCGTCGACGAGAACGGACGTATCGGT
>JAYOKQ010000157.1:5043-7869 GCA_038119905.1 Gemmatimonadota bacterium
GATGAGACCATGTGCGAGCCCTGCTGGGCGAAGACCTCGGCGCGTAGCGCACCGCTCTCGCTGCAGTAGTAGAGCCGGCAGCGCATGTAATTGCGACGGTTGCCGTCGTTTTCAACGGCTCTGTCGAGCAGGGCAGTAGCCTGCGGCAGCGGCCACGCCGAGGCCGGATGACCACCGGCCTTGTAGAGCGCTGGACGTACAAACTGTAAAAAGGACATCATGCTAGAAACGGGATTTCCGGGCAGGCCGAAGTAGGGCGTCGAACCGATGATGCAAAACAGCAGTGGTTTACCTGGTTTCATCGCTACGCGCCAAAAGATGGTCTGGGCGCCCATCTCATCGAGGACCTGTTTGACGAAGTCATAATCACCGACGGAAACGCCGCCTGAAGAGAGGACAAAATCGGCGTCGAGTGCTGCTTCTACCGTGCGGCGGATATCGGCCCGATCGTCGCGGGCGATGGGCAGCATATAGGGTTCGGCTCCGTGCGTGCGGCAGAAAGCGGCCAAAGCGGCCGTGTTGCCGTTGACGATCTGCCCCGGTCCGACCTCTTCTTCTATTTCAACGAGTTCGTCACCGGTGGTGATGATAGCTATGCGAGGTTTGCGGTAGACGGCGACAAAGCTTTGCTGCAGCGTGGCCAGCACCGAAATTTCGCCGGGCCCAAGCACCTGTCCGGCTGCCAGCACGGGCGCATCGGCGCGCATATCTTCCCCGCGCATGCGAATGTGTGCGCCCCGTTCTTCGACTTCGAGAATGGCGACGTGATCTCCCTCGCTCTGTGCATCCTCGACGGGTACGATGGCGTCGGCGCCGGTCGGAACAATGGCTCCGGTCATTATGCGGCTGGCCTGTCCAGGGCCAAGTTCGCGCTTCGGCACGCTGCCGGCGGGAATGTCTTCTACGACCTGTAGGGTTACGGGCTGCTC
The DNA here is from genome assembly GCA_038119905.1 of Gemmatimonadota bacterium. Lineage (GTDB taxonomy): Bacteria > Latescibacterota > UBA2968 > UBA8231 > UBA8231. Next base: position 5,973 of record JAYOKQ010000157.1, read on the forward strand.
GGCCGTCGCTCTCGCCACGTCGGTATAGCGCACGGCAAATCCGTCCATCGCTGAATTGTCGTGCGGTGGGTTGTCGCGGCGCGCTAGCACGTCGCGTGCCAGCACGCGCCCCGTGGCATCGAGCAGTGAAACGCGTTCAATGCCGAGTGGCTTGATGTGCGCTAGCACCATATCGCGCGCCTCTTCAGGCGTCAGCATGCGATCGGAATTCATCGTCTTTTTCTCGTCGGTTTTTAGGGTGGGACAGGACGGCCCATAATATGGGCATAGCGCGGGGCTTATCGCAAAATAGAGCGCGTAGAACGGCGAGTTGCGCGCGCCGATTGCACCGCTATGTTAGGCTGTGTCGAACTGCTCAATACCAACTATGGAAAGGATTCCCGTGAACAAACCGCTGCTCTTTGAACCGCTCCAACTCCGCTCGTTGGAACTGCGTCACCGCGGCTGGGTCTCGCCTATGTGTCAGTATTCGTGCGATGCGAACGGCGCACCGGGCGTGCCCAATGATTGGCACCTGGTGCACCTGGGATCGCTGGCTACGGGCGGTGCGGCGCTGATTGTAGCCGAAGCGACCGCCGTCAATCCAGATGGGCGTATCTCACCGCGCGATACGGGGCTGTGGAACGAGGCGCAGATAGCGGGTTGGCGGCGTGTAACGGACTTTGTGCACGCGCAGAGCAACGGCGCTAAGATCGCCGTGCAAATCGCTCATGCCGGCCGCAAAGCCTCGACGTTTCCGCCCTTTGCCGAAGAGAGCGGCTACGTCCCTGTTGAGCAGGGAGGCTGGCAAACGCTGGGGCCGACGGACGCGGCGTTTGGCGATGGCCCTGCGCCGCTGGCTATGAGCGAAGACGATATCAATGAGGTAATTGGCGATTTTGCGGCGGCAGCTGGACGCGCCGTTGCAGCGGGGTTTGACGCGCTGGAGATCCACGGAGCACACGGCTATTTGCTGAGTTCGTTTTTAAGCGCGCAGGTCAACACGCGCTCCGATGCTTGGGGTGGGAGCGATGAAAATCGAATGCGCCTGCCGCTGGCCGTTATCGACGCGATGCGTAGGGAAATGCCCGATAGTATGCCGCTGTTGCTGCGCATTTCTGCCACCGATTGGCACGACGTCGAGGGCGACCTGCTGCGTTCGATCGAGTTTGCCAAGCGCGCTAAGGAGCACGGCGTCGATCTGATTGACGTGTCGAGCGGCGGCAATGTGCCGCAGGCACCGCTTCGTCCTGGCCCCGGCTACCAGACGCAACTGGCCGCGCGCATACGCGCCGCGGTGGAGTTGCCCGTGGGCACGGTGGGTATGATAACGGATGGGAGGCAGGCCGAGCTGATTTTGCGCACGGGGCAAGCCGACGGCGTGTTGATCGGTCGTGCGGCGCTGGCCGATCCACGCTGGTGGCAGCGCGCTGCGCACCAGTTGGGCCATGATCTACCCTGGGTGCCTCAGTACCAGTGGCCTCGCCCTCAAAATACATATTAAAAAACGGTGCGCTGAGGGGCGATAAAGCCCTCGGCGCACCGCTGTACTCCGTCGATCCGCTCTATCTGCTTAGACGTTGGGATTCATGAAGCTGGAGAAAAAGTCATTGCCCTTGTCGTCGACGACGATAAAGGCGGGAAAGTTTTCCACCTCAATTTGCCAAATCGCCTCCATGCCCAGCTCCTCGTACTCGCGCACTTCGACTTTGCGAATGCAGTCCTGCGCTAAGCGCGCCGCCGGCCCGCCAATGGAGCCCAAGTAGAAACCGCCGTGTTGCTTGCAGGCTTCGGTGACCTGACGCGAGCGATTGCCCTTGGCTAGCATAATCATGCTGCCGCCGTTGGCCTGAAACTCCTCGACATAGCTGTCCATGCGTCCAGCCGTCGTTGGACCAAACGAACCCGATACGTAGCC
>JAYOKQ010000158.1:0-7806 GCA_038119905.1 Gemmatimonadota bacterium
ACAGAGGCGAAGTAGAGCACGGTCGTAGCCAACTCAGCTGGATGGCCCCAGCGGCGCATCGGCACCTTGGACTGCATTTCTTCGGCTTTGACCGGATCTTCGAGCAGCACCTGATTGATCGGCGTTGCGAAGGGACCTGGGCAAATGGCATTGACTGTAATGCCCGATTCAGCCCACTCGAGTGCGAGCGTGCGCGTGAGTTGGACGATGCCGCCTTTGCTCGATGCATAGGGCGTGCGATCGACGATGGAGATATGGGATAGAGTCGAACCAAGGTTGATAATCCGGCCATAGCTGCGTTCTAACATATGGCGTCCGACCGCGCGGCAGTAATACATGGGACCGCTTAGATTGGTGGCGATTACGGCCTCCCAGTCGTCGTCGCTCAGATCGACAATCGGCGAACGAATATTGATACCGGCATTGTTAACTAGGATGTCGAGCTGTCCATAGGTGTCCAGCGCCTGCTGCACCGAGTCGTCGACTTGTTGGCGCTGTCCTGCGTCGGCGCGCACGGCAAGGACTTGGCCGCCCGTTATGTCGCCAATGGCACGTGCCGCTTGCTGGGCTTCTTCGAGATGTCGACTGCTGATGACTACGCGGGCGCCGGCTGCTGAAAGAGCCGTGGCCATCGCTTGGCCTAGGCCTTTAGTAGCGCCCGTAACAAAAGCTACCTGATTATCGAGTCTGAACAGCGAGGTAGAGTCGGTGGGAATGTTGCTTATGGTGTTCATTCCTCTGTGCCTTCCCAGCCTTCGGCTTCGACCATTTCGCGCGCTAGCGCACCTAATTCATCGACCAAATGATCTTGGTTTTGCTGCCGCGCGCGATTGGTTACCTGCATGGTGAGTGCAATTAGGCCGAGTCCGAAAATGCGCTGCATGCTAGCAGGCGTATTCGGGTCTAGGTCGGGAATGAGCTCACCCAATCTGTTGAGGAGTTCGCGATGTTTTGGAGTGATTTCAATTACTTCTAAAGCCATAAGGTCTCGATTCGCTAAGCATAGACTGCGTGGAATCCATGCAGTACGGACTTATTCTTTGAGCTGTAAATATACAATGACGCGGGCCTGCTGGCCGCTTGGCATGGCGCCGACCAGGCGCAGCCAGCCGCCGAAATGACGAATGCGGACAAACTGTATTTCATCCGTCCAATTGAGCCGCAAGGTGCTACCTTCATCGCACCAGTGCATGCCGTCGGGCGATAGCTGCACGCGCAATTCGATCGGTTGGTCGGCCTTGGCATCAAGGACTCGAATAAAGAACAGGGCCTCGCTAGCCCAAGCTACTTCGTAGGGCTCGCTCTCAATAGGGCCATCCCATTGGACGTTCCGTTCGATAACGGCTAGGTGACTTTCACGCACTAGGCCAACTCTCCGTCGGGTAGGTCCGCCGAGAGAACCGCCGAATCGAGGTAGAGAAAGGTGCGCTGAGCGCAGCCGGCCCGAGCAAAGAAAACGACGTTGAGCATGCACCATAGATTGGCCATAGCCGGCATGCGCATGGGGGTGATTTGGGCCGTATCAAAGTGGTGGTCGTTGCACTGAAACTCGCTAAAGGACATCGTGGACAGGTCGAAGCCAACGCGTAAATAATGCCAGTTCTTTTTTGTAGCAATCTCGTTGTAGCACAGCAACTGCTGGCCGTTAGGCACGTCTTCCCAGCCCTCCTCGGCCAGATGGAAATGAGAAACGGTCTTACCGGTGCCGCCAATATCGTGAAAGGTGGGAGATTGGCGTTTATACTGCCAGCGGCCTTGGGCGATGCCTTCTACTGCATTGAGATACTGCAGGTGGGGCATGACGCGCTCTTGGTCGTTCTGTAGATCGAAGAGAACGCCAATGGAGTGGACGTCGGTCTCGGAAAGTCGTAGCTGGCTTGCCTCGGGTTTAAACGTAAAATAGGTCTCTAAGCGAAGGCGGGTTGCGCGGCGAAATGTGAGGCGTTTAACGGCGACGGCCAGCGACTGAGGTTGAGGACGCGTTGCAAGCTTCATTGCGTAGGTGCCGGACAGGGCGCCGCCGGTTCCCGTGTCCCACGTGCTGGCATTGCTGAGCATAGGCGGTCGGAGATCTCTATAGGGAGGCAGGATAGAATCCAGGCTGTCCTCATAATTGCCGATCAGTGCGGTCCAGCCGTGTAGGCCGCGATCAAATTGATCGTAGAACAGGATGGAGGATAGAGGATCGTATGCTGGTAAGGAATGTGCGTGCACGGTGTCGCTAAACATGGGAACTGGTCTCTATAGATCGCAGGCTATAATGTGATCGTCTTCTTTCTTAAGCCGACTCCACGGAGCGGTAGGGTCGTGATCCCAGGCGATAATCCAATCGTTGCGCAGTGCATCGCCAATAAGCTGCTTTTTGCGCTCAATCGTTTGCGGAGGGAACATATCATAGGCCATGTTCCAATAGGTGCGCAAGTGAATCCGCGTAGGCAGCAAATCACCGGGAAAGATCAAGCGCTGCTCGCTGCCGGTCACGACAATACCCTGATGCCATTCGGTATGACCTCCGGTAATAAAGGTCGATATATGCGGTGTTAACTCGCTGTCTCCGTACAGAAGATTGAGAGAGACCTGCTCCTGCAGGGCGCGCAAATCTTCGGGGCGATAGCTGCTGCGCATCGTGCTGCGCCCATCTAGCGCATCGCGCCACTCGCCCCGCTGTACGCAGTGGGTAGCGCAGGGAAAGGTTGCCTTAAGTTGGTCCTCCTCAATGCACAGGCTGCCGGCTAAATGGTCAAAGTGAAGATGGCTCAGTATGACCAGATCAATATCGTCTCGCTCTACGCCAGCTTGGCCCAGCGATTGTAGCAGCGAGGGGCCGCTTTCCACGCCATATACCTCTCTTGCGTGTTCGTCCATGCGCGTCCCGAATCCCGTGTCGACAAGGGCAAGCGTGTCGGGCGTGCGCACCAACAGGCAATTGCAGCCAAGGCGGATGCGGTTGCGAGCATCCGGGACGGCATGGTTGGCCCACATGGTTTTGGGCACTACGCCGAACATCGTTCCACCGTCGAGGCGAAAATAGCCGCCGCTTATATGGACGACTTCGACCTGTCCCAGCTGCAGCCGCCGCATCAGGAATTCATCAGCACTTTAACGCCTTCCATATCAAAGCGGAAGTGCATTTCGCGCAGTCCTTCTTGGGCCATCTGTTCGCGCAGATTCCAACGATGCTCAGCCGAGCAGTAGAACATGAGAAAGCCACCGCCACCGGCCCCTAGGATTTTTCCGCCGAGTGCTCCGGCGGCGATCCCTCTTTCATACCAGCGGTCGATCTGCGTGTTGGTCATCTGCTTCGAACGGCGCTTTTTGGTCTGCCAATGTGCGTGCATTAAGTGGCCAAAACGGTCTAAATCGCCTGCGCTGAGCGCATCGCGAATGTCGTAGCCGATGTGTTTGATTTCGTGCAGGCTATCGACGACTTCGCTGTCGCCGGCCTGGGTGTCGCGATTCTGCTGGGAGAGGATGTCCGAGCTGTCGCGCTGGAGGCCCGTGTAAAAAAGCAGGAGGCTGTTGGGTAATTCCTCGGCCACGTGTTCGGTGAGGGAGAGTGAGCCGACTTCGACTTTGCCCGAGGGGTCGATGTCGAGCGTTGTTAGACCGCCAAAAGCGCCGAGATAGTGATCGTGTTTTCCGGCGGGTTGGCCGGCTCGTCCCGCCTCGATGTAGTGCGCCTCTTCGGCCAGCTCTTGGGTTGGGACCTGTTCGCGCTTGTAGGTATGTAGTGCCGATAGCAGAGCCACCGTAAAGGAGCCGGACGATCCCATACCGGTTCGACCCGGGACGTCGGCCATGGCGCTTATTTCGATGCCGCCGTCTATGTGCGCGTGCAGCAGCGCTTCGCGCAGCAGGGGGTGCTGTATATCTCGCGGGTGGTCGACCCGTTCGGTATCGCTGTACTTGACGCGAATAAAGGATTCAACCTTAAGCGTATTGAGGTGCATATAGACGTATTTGTCGATACCGGCGCTGAGGACAAATCCACCGTGGTCTTGGTAATAGGACGCCAAGTCCGTGCCGCCTCCGCCCAGCGGAATGCGTAGAGGTGATCTCGTCGTAATCAAAGGATGCCTCTCAAGGAAGGGTGAAGATGCCCGTTTTTACGCAGTGACAGGCGTGCTGATAGCGCGCCTGTGTATCGGTAGAGAGTAGGTGGCCACGCATTCGATGGCCGTATAGAGCGTGGCCGGTCCGCTGCAGCAAGGGAAACACATCGCGACTGAAGTCGCTGACCCTACCGCGGGGAATTGCCTCGATGACTTCGGGCTCCAATATGTAGGTGCCTGCATTGACTAAGTAATCGGCAAAGATCTGATCGGGCTGTGGCTTTTCTATAATTCGATTGATGCGGTTTTCCGCGTCGAGACCAAGGATGCCTCGCGTGGTCGGTTCATCCATCCACAGTAGGCCGATGCTGGCAAGGGCGCCCGAGCGAATGTGGGCCTGCCACAATTCACTCAGATCAAAATTGGTTAAGTTGTCGCCGTAGTAGACGAGAAAAGGTTCATCAAAGTGGTCTGCCAGCGCGCAGACAGCGCCGGCCGTGCCCAGCAGTTGTTCTTCTATAGAATAGGTGATGCGGACGTTCCACTGGCTGCCGTCGCCAAAGAAGCTGCGGATGGTATCGGGCAGATGGTAGAGGTTGATGAAGAGGTCGTCAAAACCGTGGCGGGCTAACAGGCGAATAGTGTGTTCGAGTAGTGGTTTGCCGGCAAAGGGAATCATTGGTTTGGGAACCCGATCGGTAAGGGGGCGAAGCCGCGTCCCGCGTCCGGCTGCCAAAATCATGGCTTTCACGATTCTGCTGTGCGAATGACGTTGGCTGCGCGCATCTTTCGTTCGCTTTCGGCGTAGAAATCGCGGGTATTGGATTGCTGCTGCACCCACTCTATATACTGGCCTATAATATCAGCCAACGGGGTGGTTGGTTCCCAGCCTAGTTCGCTTAGGGCCTGCCAAGATGAGACCGTGTGTCGAGTGTCGCCAAAGCGGTAGTCTCCGCTGACTTGGGGCGCAATATCTTTGCCGGCGATGTGGGCTACCAGATGGGCATACTCTAGGACGGTGGTGCCGCGCTGTCCGCCGACGTTAAACGCGCGGAAGTTGGCTCGGTCGTCTTCCAAGCACAGCACGTTGGCGCGGGCCACGTCACCCACGTAGACATAGTCGCGCAGGGACTGGCCGTCTTCGTAGCATATAGGGGGCTGGTCGTTGAGCAAGCGCAGCGTGAAAATGCGGCAAATGCCTGAATAGGCGTTGTAGAACGAATTGCGCGGTCCCTGCACGATCGAGTAGCGCATGTTGACGGTGGGGATGTCATATTTGCGACCCAGACTAAAAGAGGTCAGCTCTGCGGCGTACTTCGAAATGCCATAGGTGGTGTGCGGTCTGACGCGATCCTCGGTAATAAGTTCGTGCGCCATGGGCTGCTGGCAGTGAGGACAGTGTACCTCCCAATCGCCCTGCGCGAGTTGTGCATCGGGGCGAGAATCGGGGTATTGGATGCCGTGTTTACTGCATCGGTATGTGCCCTCGCCATAGGTTGCCTGTGAAGACGCCAGGACGACTTTTTGCACGGGCAAGTTGTTCTCGACAATCAGTTCGTAGAGCAAGGTGGCGCCGACGGTGTTGACGTGATGAAACGTCGAAAAATCGGTCATGTAGTCTTGGTAGGCGGCCAGATGGACGACTCCGTCTACGCCTTCTAGTGCGTTTTTCCAGTCAGCTCGATTGCGCACGTCGCCTTGAAAACATTCGACAGAGGAAGGTATATAGGCCGGCCATCCGTGCGGATGGACGCGCTCTTGGAGCGCATCCATAATGCGCACGGTGTAGCCCTTTTCAACGAGCAGATCTACGGTGTGGGAGCCGATAAAACCCGCTCCGCCGGTAACGAGAATACGCCGCATAAGAGTGTTGTTTGCTAGATGATAAAAAACAATTTTTTAGGCGATGTACAGTACTTGCAACATAGAGAAAAAAAATATAGATAGGATGAAATTTGAGTGCAACCAAAGGTCGTTGACAGGGGGAAGGTGGCCGAGTATTTTGCAGCAGTATGAAGCGAAAAATGGTCGGTCGCCATAGGTTGGACTCATGAGCAGGGCAACGTGGGTTTTGGGGGGCTGTGCACTCGTTGTGAGCGTGCTGCTGTGCGAGATTTTGCTCTCTCTATTCAATCCTCAAATTCGTAGTCGTCCCCCAACGGTTTGGCAGTTTGATCCCGAACTGGGCTGGGCTCATGTGCCCGGCGGCCAGGGGCGACTGGTAACGCCGGAGTTTGACGTAGGCCTTTCCATTAACTCGGACGGTCTGCGCGGAGACGAGTCGTCACGGGAGAGACGTCCCGGTGTGCGCCGCATTCTGCTCTTTGGCGACTCATTTGCAGAGGGGTGGGGTGTCGAGGAAGAGCAGGCGCTCAGTGCGCGGCTGGCCGATTGTCTCAGCCAGGGCAACGAAACCGTCGAGGTGCTCAACTTTGGCGTTGCGGGTTACGGGACGGACCAAGCCTTTCTACTCTATCAAAAGCTGGGGCGGTTGTACGATCCAGATCTGGTTGTTGCGCTGTTTTACGGCAATGATTTATGGAACAATGCCTCCCCGCGCGGCATTGGCGCCGAGCAGGGCTACAAGCCCTATTTCCGTCCGCTTGAAGGGGGGCGCCTTAGCCTGCAGGGCGTGCCGGTGCGCAAGACGCGCTACTGGGATATGAGTCGGTATGAGGGCGGTTCAGTGGGACAACGCGCGGTGCGTTATCTGCGATCAAATTGGCACCTGTATGCGCTGGTGGAAAAAGCGGCGACTGCACGGGATTCGGCCTCTCCTCAAAGTCAATTCTATGACGGTCTGTACGGAGTAGACACGAAGGGGAAGTGGCAACCTCTGTGGGACTTGACGGGCTTTTTGTTGCGCGATTTTGCCACGGCTGTTGGCCGCGACGGGAGCGAATTTGTCTTGGTCTATGCACCCTCCATCGTACAGGTTGAACCGGATAACTGGCGCGAAAAGAGCGATCTGCACGGTTTAACGGGGGACTATGATATGCTCAACCCGAATCGCCAGTTGAGCGAGATTGCTCAGCGCTATGGGCTGACGTTGGTCGATCCATACCCCGCCTTCAAAGAGGCCGGCCGGCGAGATGTCCTGTACCTGCGCGACAGCCATTGGAATGCGCGTGGTCACTCCATTGCAGCTGAAGTGCTGTGTGGACATTTACAGCCTGCGGGGGGAGAAACGCCGTGAATTGGCGACGAGAATGCGCCTATCTGACGGTGTTATGGGGCGCTGTCGGTACTTTTTTTTGGCGCGTTTTTTACACAGGTGGCGCCTTTTTTGTTCAGGATGTGATGGTGCAAAACTATCCCTTTCGAGATTTTTTTGCCCGCCATTTGCGCAGCGGTGAATTGCCGCTGTGGAATCCAGCGATCAACTGTGGCTTTCCCCTCTTTGCAGAGGGGCAGGCCGGGCCGCTCTATCCGTTTAATTGGTTGACTAGCGCGCTACCTACGCACTGGGCCATTAGTGCCAATATCATTTTTCATCTGTGGTTTGCTGCGGCCGGTATGTATGCCTTGCTGCGGTTCTGGAAGGCACATCCCAGTGCGGCACTCACTGGAGGGCTCATCTATGCCCTCTCGGGTTACATGGTCGTGCGGGCTATGTCACCCAACTTTATCGACGCCTGCGCGTGGCTACCGGTTATACTGCTCTTAATAGCTCTCTTTGCCGAACGGGGCCGCCTTCGCTTTCTGTTTATCGCCTGTGCGTGCATGGCCCTACAGATGCTCACAGGGCATCCGC
>JAYOKQ010000159.1:0-7733 GCA_038119905.1 Gemmatimonadota bacterium
CTTGTTTAGCGAGCCGGTGGTCGGAGCTGGTGGCCTGATTGTCGTCGGCGCGCAGAGCGGCTCGGCGTCAGGCACTATCAGCGGCGACGTAACCGACCTGCGCAGCATGACCTTGGACGGGCCTTTCTTCCCGGGTGAGACGGTGTATATGACGGTCTTGGACACGTTCCAGAGCGTCGAAAACGGCCAGTATCTCAACCGCGGGGGCGTCTTTGAATATAGCGTAGAGGCCGGTCCGGGGCCGGCGATCTTTGATCGCAATCTGCTGACGATTGGCTCCGAGGTGCGCGATACGCGCGCCGTGGCAGTGGCCGATCTCAACGGCGACGGCAAGCTCGATGTCATAACGGGCAACACCGGCAGCGACAACCGCGTCTACAGCGGGTTGGGCAACGGTGCCTTCCAGCCGACCAGCGGTCTGCTCGGCGCACAGGCGGCAACGGCACCTACGCAGGCGCTAGTGGTTGCCGATCTGACCGGCGATGGGCTGATGGATGCCGTCTCCGTGCGCGAAGGAGAATCCACGATCCTCTACGTGGGCGATGGACAGGGAAGCTTCCCAAGCGAGACGTCGCTGACGACCTCGGTGCGCGCGACGCAGGCTCTCGCCGTGGGCGATGTCGACGGCGACGGCGATCTCGACCTGATCGAGGGCAACGACGGCAGTCCGCATCGCCTGTTGCTCAACGATGGGCTGGGTGGCTTTGAGCCCGAAATCGACCTGACAACATCCACGCGGACCACGCGCGCGCTGCGCTTGGCCGACTTGGATCTGGACGGCCAGCTCGACCTGATTGAAGGCAACGAGGGTGAGCTCAATCGCATCTTCTGGAACGAGGGCGGCGGTCCGTCATCCGTCTATCTATTCGATTTTGCCGAGGAAATCGGCACGGCGGCTCGTATGACGCGGGCGCTGGCCGTGGGCGATCTCAATGCCGACGGTTGGCCCGACATCGTTGCAGGCAACAAAGATGGACAGGACGCAGTCCTCTTCGGATCGGAAGATCCCCACAGTCTCGTCGAAACGCCGATCGGTATAGCGACTTCGCCGACGTCTTCGCTGGCGTTGGGTGATTTGGACGGCGACGGTGACCTCGACCTTGTGCGCGGTCTCTACGGCGAGATTTCGCAGCGCCATCTCAACGACGGGACCGGTTTATTTGATGCAGGAGCCGACGTTGACGACGTGGTCAACAACACGACCTCGTTGGCGCTGGGCGATTTGGACGGCGACGGCGATCTAGACATCGTCGAGGGTATTGAGGGCAAGCGCAATCGACTGCACTTGAACTCGGATATCGTCAATGCAACGCAGCTGGTCTTTACTACGCAGCCGGGCGGTGCCAGGTATAACATGCCGTTTACTACGCCTCCGAGAGTCACGGCGCAGAATATCAACGGCGTTACGGCGTCCACGCTCACGGGCTTGAATATCGATCTCTCGGCCAGTAGCGGTAAGCTGACCAACGGCACAGTGGCCATGACGGCGGGCGTGGCGGTCTTTGACTCGCTCACGATCGACCAACTGGCTACGGGAGTTACGCTGACGGCTTCGCCGACGGTATCGGGTATTTCTTCCGTAACGAGCCAGTCGTTTGATGTGACGGCGGCTCCCGTTACGTTTAGTATCTGGCCGCCGGAAGCCGACTACAACGCGCAGGAGCAGGCGCCTAGTCAGTTTAATAGCAATCCACCGGGTGTGAGTTATAGCGTGCTCTATAATGGTGCGACGGCCCGTCCACGGGCTCCGGGTAACTATACGGTCCAGATGACGTCTACGAACGCCAACTACGTTGGCTCGTCGCAGCTTCTTTTTAAGATTAATGCACCACCGGCACCCACGGCTACTCTGAGTGCATCGGCAACGAGCGGTCCAGTACCGCTGGCAGTTAGCTTTACGGGAGGCAGTGGCGGCTATGTCGATAGCCGGTCGCTGACCTCGGGTGATGGGGCTAGTTTCAATGCGGCCAGCGCTGGTCATACATATACTACGCCGGGTCTGTATACGGCCACCTATACGGTTAACGGGCCGGGTGGGACGGCCACGGCTCAGATTAAAATCGACGTCGCCGGTCCGCCGGCTCCGTCCGAGATTGCCGATGCCTCGGTAGAAGAAGACCAGCCGTTGGTGCTGAACTTGGCGGGGAAAGATACGCAGCCCGGCACGTGGTCTGTCTCAGGGGGCGATGCCAATCTCATTGCGGCGTCTGCCGTGGCGGGCGATCAGATTACCTTCCTGCCCAAGGCCAACCAATCCGGCAGTACGACGGTGCAGATTACGCGGACCAACGGGGTCGGTCTGACGGCCGTCCAAGACGTCTCTCTGACGTGGAAACCGGTTGACGATGCGCCGGTGATCGCCGATATGCCGGCCGCTTTTACTGGCGTTGAAGATGCTCCCTTGCAGTTCGCGCTCGGGGGATTTATCAGCGATATCGATACCGATGTGTCGACCTTCCAATGGGCTATTGAGGGCTACAGCGCCGAACTCGTGGCTTCCGCGGCGGTCAGCGGCAGCCAGTTCGTGCTGACGCCTGTGCCCAATGCCTTTGGTCCGACCAATGCGGTGATTAAGATCACCGATCCGGCCGCTGGTATTACCTTACAGCATCCCGTCGCGTTGGAGTGGGCGCCGGTCAACGATCCGCCGCAGGTACCGGTTATTGGCAAGCCGGCCAACGGCCAGGTAGAAGTGCCGCTATCGGCCGTCCTTAGCTGGAGTGCGCAGGACGCCGACGGCGATGCATTGGCCTACGACGTGTTCTTTGGTCCGACTGGCAGCGTAGCTCAGGTTGCAACAGGCCAGGCCGCGGCTAGCTACAGCGCTGTGGCGATGCAGCCGGGTACCACCTATAGCTGGCGCGTGGTCGTGCGCGATCCGAGCGGGGAGTCGGCTGAGGCATCGGCCAGCTTTACGACCGAAGTCGACCGCGTGCCGCCGCGCCTGAGCGGTCTGACGGCTACCGCCGTCGATTTGGGCGCGCGCATCGTGTGGACTACGGACGAAGCGGCTAGCTTTCAGCTGACCTATACGAGTGAGCCCAACGAGGCCAATCCCGAAACGGATGCTGGACAGGTCAGCGAGGCGACGCTGAGAGAGCGTTTCGAGGTTGCACTGCCTCAGTTGCAGGGAGCCACGTGGTACAATATTAGCGTGGTCGTCACCGACCGCGAGGGTAATGCCGCCGATCCCGTTGCGGGTCGTTTCCGCACGTTGGCCGCCCCCGACGTCGATCCGCCGGTTATCCAGCCGGGCAGCGTGCAGGTCAACGGTATTGTCGAAGACGGCGCTTGGGTGCGCTGGGAAACGGATGAGTTGAGCACGAGCACGGTCAGCTACGCCGCTGTGGGTGGCCCCGTTGCTAAGATCGCTCAAGAGAACAGTCCCTTCGGCGGTCTTGTCGAGAGCAGCACGCTGACGCGCTCGCACGCCGTCCAGCTGTCTGGCCTGTCGGCCGATACGGAGTATGCGGTTTTCGTGCAGTCTACCGATGCTTCGGGTAACGTGTCGGCCGGTGCCGACGCAGGATTCCGCACGGCGGCTGGAGCGGATTTGGTGCCGCCGCAGTTTGCGCAGGCGCCGGGTGCACAGGCTCAGGTCGAGACGGCAGAGATCGCTTTCGCTGCCGATGAAGTGGTTACGGTAGAGGTGCGCTATGACGTCGACGATACGCCGCAGGACGGGGGCGTAGTCCTCGGCGGCGCGCCTGCTGAATACCATGTCGTTGCGTTGGACGGCCTCGAGCCGGCTACACTGTATTCCTATCAGGTGACGCTTACCGACCTCGGTGGCAACCAGACGCAGTCGCGCGTGCGCACGTTTCAGACGCGTGCGGCGCCGGACGTGACGCCGCCGTTGGCCGAAGGGTGGCGCGTGGTACCTAGCTCCGAGCGCGCGATCCTTGAGTTTGTCTTTGACGAACCTGTCATGGCGGCCGTTGCCTGGTGGCCTGTGGACGACGCAGAGAATATTTCCTTTGTCGACCTCGTTGATTCGGCGCCGCGCCACAGCGTTTCCATGGGGAACCTAGAACCCTCTACGGTCTACGCCTATGAAATTGATGCCGTTGATATGGCCGAGAACGTGGCGGCGATACTAAGTGGCCAATTCGAAACCGAGGCCGCACCCGACGAAGAGCCGCCGATCGTCCTCAATGCGCTCGTCGATGCACAGCGTCTTGAGAGCACGGTCTTGCGCGTCGATTTAGACGAGGTAGCCGCGCTGCAGGTGGACATGGTCTTGACGCAGATTCCCGAAGGCGCGGAAACGAGCGCGCAGGTTGGTGCCGTGCGCAAGTTGGTTAGCGCTGAGATTGGGGAGAGCCATCGCATCGCGCTGACCAGTCTGGTGCCGGGTGCTGACTACAGCCTGTCTTTTGTGGCTACCGATCCCTATGACAACGCGCAGACGGGGCAGTTGACCTTCCGCGCACCGCTCAAGCCGGACACCGAGCCACCGCAGTTGCTAACGCTGCCGACGGCACTCAATGTCAGCGAGTCCGGCGTGCGCGTTGGCGTCGGCTACAACGAAGACGTCCAGTTGAACGTGCGCTACTATCCGAGCGAGGAGCCCACCTTGGTGGAGGCCAAGAGCTTTTCGCAGCCGCAGCGTGACCACGCCTTTGAGCTAAACGGGTTAGCCGGCGGCACGTCCTACACTATTGAACTGCAGGCGCGTGACGGCGCGGACCTGACCAACGAGAGCTCGCTGAGCGTCGTTACGCTGCTTGAAGCCGACGTCGATCCGCCGGTCTTTACCAAGCTACCTTGGGTCGAAAACGCCGATCTGACCAGCGTGCGCTTGGGCATGGCGCTGGACGAGCCGGTCGTGGCGCAGATTGAGCTGATCAACACAGAAGACGCAGAGGAGCGACACCGCCTCAGCGTTGTCGAGCGAGCCAAAGAGCACGTACTAGAAATAACCGGCCTCCTTCCGGGGACCAGCTATAGCTACGCGCTTGTGGTAACGGACGCCATCGGCAATGCGACGCAGCAGACCGGTCAGGTGCGCACGATTGAAGAGGTGCTGCCGCCCAGTATTGTTGAAGGACCGACGCGCCAGCGTATCACGGAAGATCGCGTGTGGATTTCCTTCAAGACCAACGTGCCCACGCGCGCCGAGATCAGCTACTATCCGGAGGAAGCGCCGGGTGATCTACTCGTCGAAAAGCCCAGCGGACGCGGTAAGGCGCACGTGGTGCAGTTGACCAACCTGCTGTCCGATACGCCCTATCGCTTTGCCGTGGTGGCCATTGACGACAAGGCTCAGCTTTCATCAGAAGTGATTGAGGGCAGTTTCCGCACGGAAAAGGGGCCTGACCTCGTCGCGCCGAAACTCCAGGGTGTGCCTGCGGTCGTCAGCTTTTCCGATACGCGAGCTAAAATCGTATGGAAAACCGACGAGCCGGCCGACAGTCGCATCGATATGACCGATCCGGAGGGCCTACTGCGCAGCGTGAGTGATCCGGCTACTGTCGTCGAGCATACGATCGAGGTGACCAATCTCGATCCGGCGACGACGTATAGCTACGTCGTGCATTCGCGCGATATGGCCGGCAACGAGACGGCGTCGAAGTCTTTCTCGCTGACGACGCTAGCCGCCCCAGATGTCGATCCGCCGCAGTTTGCCCGTAAGCCGATTGTGCGCTCGGTTTCTCACGACCAGGTGGTGCTGGCTTTTTCCGCCGACGAACCGGCCTCGGCTACGCTGGATATTGGTACGACCGCCAGCTACGAGTTTGGCAGTCTGACCTCGGCCGATCAGGTGCTCGATCACGAGATCTTGGTCAACGGGCTGACGCCCAATACCTCGTATCAGGTGCGGATTGGCCTGACGGACGTGTTGGGCAACGGGCCGACCTATGCGGCCGACGTATCGGTAACGACGGATGCAGAGCCCGACGAGACGCCGCCGCAAATACTGACGGGGCCCTTCGCTCCGCCGCCGACTGAGACGGAGGCCGTCATCGAATGGACGACCGACGAGCCGGCTACGCGCTCGGTGCGCTATTGGAAGGCCGATGACACATCGTCGGAGCGCTTTGTCGAACAGGGGTCCCTGTCGAAAGAGCACCGCATCGTGCTGAGCAACTTGGAGCCGGGTACGAATTACCAGTACGTGGTTTCCTCGCTCGACAAGTCCCGCAATGGACCGGTCCAAAGCGGCACGAATAGCTTTCGCACGGCGTCGCGTCCGCAGCTGCCGAGTTTTACGGCTGGGCCAGTGGCCGAGGCCGACGAGTCGAGCGCTACGATTACGTGGCAGACCAACGTGCCGTCCAATACTATTGTCGACTTGGGTGTCGATAGTGGGTATGGTCTGCGCGTAGAGAAGAGCGAGCTTTCGCAGGGCCACGAGGTGGTGTTCAACAACTTGGAGGCCGGCACGCAGTACCACTTCAAGGTGACCAGTATCGACCTGTCGGGCAACGTGCTGACGACGGATCCCAACGGCTACGAGCTGCACAGCCGCGATCTGACGCTGCGCACGCTGGCCGAAGCCGATGTGCAGGCACCGCGCCTGATCGAAAACCCGACGATGGTGTGGACGGATAAGTCGGTGGTGGTTTCGTGGGAGACGGATGAAGCCTCTACTTCGCGCATTGAATGGGAGGCGCTGAGTAAGGTCCAAGGACCGAAAAAGGGCTTTGTTGACGACAACCAGATGCTGTTCCAGCACAGCATGACGTTAACGGGCCTAGAGCCGCGTTCGCTCTATGCGGCGCGCGTGATCTCGGAAGATGCCGCCGGCAACCAAATGGTATGGGAGTCGACGCCGGCCGGTAAACTGGCGGCCGAACGCGCCTTTGAAAACGGGCTGCAGACGCTGTCTTCGGGTAAGATGGCTCAGCCGCCGGGCGGCGCCGGTCTGTTTGTGACCGACAGCTTCCCCGACACGCGCTTTCCGGTCATAACCAACGGGCCGCGCGTCCGCGAAAAGACGGCTGAAAGCGTCACCGTCGAGTGGCAGACCGACGAGCTGTCCGACTCCTTTGTCCGTTTTGGCGTAGAAGAGGCGGCTTTGGAAGAGCAGGTCGGAGCCGCACAGGACGTGCAGCTGCACAGCATCACGCTGACCAACCTCGAACCGGGCACGAGCTATTACTTCCTCGTTGCTTCGACCGACCCGTCGGGTAACGGAGCTACGGAGAGCGGCATTGCCGTAGCGACCACTGCTGCGGGCGCCGACCTAGCGCCGCCGACGTATCTGATCGATCCGGATGTGGTGCTGACGACCGACGTGCAGACGACGCTGGCCTGGACGGCCGACGAAGCGGCTTCTGCTACGATCGAATACGGTCCCGTCGGCGGCGATCCGCGCGTGCGTCAGCTGCGCCAGCGCCTTGAACAGCAGCAGGTCACGCTGACCAACCTGCGGTCGGGCACCGATTACGTGGCGCGTATTACGCTGCGCGACGTCAATCAGAACGAGACGCAGGTGCCGTTTGAGGTCTACTTCACGACGGATGCAGAGCCAGATCTTCAGCCGCCGCGTCTAATACAGACCCCCTATGTGAAGGTGCTGGGTGATCAGAGCGCGGTCATTGCCTGGGAAACCGACGAGTTGGCGGATTCGTTTGTCGACTTCGACACCACGCCCTATATGGGCCAGGTGGTTGGTGATCCGCTCTATAAGACGGAGCACGAAGTGCGTTTGACCAACCTGCAGCCGGGTATGACCTACTACTTCCGTGCCGGTTCGTCTGACCGAGCGCAGAACGGCCCCTCTGTGT
>JAYOKQ010000160.1:0-7160 GCA_038119905.1 Gemmatimonadota bacterium
TCGGTGGTCTGGGTTGAATTCCTTAGCAAATGCGCGAGAAAATGAAACGGGTCGAAACGACGAGAATTGTTTCTGTTTATACCCAAGCAATCGGTTGGGTGGGAGTGATCGTCGCTGCACTGGTCGATTTTTTTAATATAGACGGTTCGCTCGGGCGATCAAAAGATTTTGCCGCAGATATGGGCTGGGCCCTAATGAATTTGCTAATTGCAACCTACGGCATGCGCAGCTATGATCGAGCAGCGACTTGGGGGGCGCGGACGGGGCTTTTCCTCTCGTTGGGGGCTATCGTATTGCTGTGTGTGGAATGGTATAGCCATTGGCTTCTCATTGTGGGGTGGGGGGCTTCGCTGTTGAATGGGGCCATTTCTTGTATGCATTTGTTGTTACAAGTCGTGCTCTTGCGCACAGCGCCAAGGAGCACTCCGTCTGTACTGCCGACTGCACAAGACAAGGAATTAGAAAAAGAAAAAAAGGAAGCTCTGACAGCTGGCTCACAGCGTCAATATGAAGTGGCCTTGAATATGTTGGGGCGGGCGACGGCTGCTCGAACCCAAACCGAGGGAAGCCATGCCCACGTGGAGGCGGCCGAAGAATTATTAAAGGTTGCCGGAGAGGGACACCACGTGGAGGCCCAATACCAGCTGTTGTTGCTTTACACGGGGCGGTATGGAAATCAGTGGCGCAATCCGGTCAAGGGAAAGCAAGCCAAGAAAGATCTTAAAACCTTTTTTAGCAGTGCCGTTTATAATCGGGCGTCGGAAGTTCAGCGACATGGGTGGGAAACAATTCGTCAGGCTATTGCAAAAGAATGACTGAGCCCAAACGTGAAAAAGAGCACATTATGACCGCAAAGATACGGATCGCCGAGCGTATGAGCCCGCGTCCTAGCGATGAAGAGCTCCGCTATTTCCAGCGAATGGGTATCGATGCGGCTACGATATGGACGGGGTTAGAAGATGCGCACCTCGATTATATGGTCTCAACCAAGCAGCGGTTGGCAGACTGGGGTATCGAACTGTGGAATATTGGCATCCTCGATTTGCACTGCGATCCGGATATGGTACTCGGACTGTCAGGATATGATCGGAAATTAGCTCTATACAAAGAGTATCTGAACAATTTAGGTCAGGCAGGCATTGGTTACACAACCTATGCTCATATGGCCAATATCAAAATGCTCGACTATTACCAAACCGGTGTCGGGACGACGCGCGGGGTGTCCACACGCGAGTTTGTCTTAGCGGATGCGCTGCAGCGGCCGCTGTCGCATGGGAAGATCTACGATGAACAGACCGTGTGGAGAACGCTGATCGAGTTTATCCGTAATGTAGTGCCTGTGGCTGAACGAGCTGGAGTGCGCATCGGTTTGCATCCCGACGATCCCCCGGTGCCTGCGCTCGGAGGGGTTGGGCGAGTAGTGCGTTCCTACGCACATTATGAACAGCTGGTTGATTTGGCCGACAGCGACCATTTCGGCTTGTGCTTTTGCGTGGGCAGTTGGGCGGAGGGAGGAGAGCGCATGGGACGCGACGTGTACGAAATGATCGATTATTTTGGGCGCGAAGGAAAGCTGTTTAAAATACATTTTCGCAACGTAGATAGGCCGTTGCCCACTTTTAAGGAAACACTCGTTGACGAGGGATATATCGACATGTTCCGCGTGATGGAAGCGCTTAGAGATGTAGGCTTTGATGGGGCGCTCCTGCCCGATCACGTGCCGGGGGGGGCTGAGGAAGCCGCTTACACCATCGGCTATATGCGCGCGGTGCGCAGAAAGGTGTGTGGGCAATGAGCGTTCAGTTCGGTGTATGTCCACCCATTTTTGCTGCCCCTGGAAACGTTGAATTTCGCGTGCCTAATTGGGTGGAAGTTTCGGCTCCTGCTGTCAAACAAATGGCACAGCGCGCCGAAGAACTGGGATACGATTCACTGTGGGTTGCCGATCATCTGATGCTAGGAGACGGAGAGGCCATCCTTGAAGGGTGGACGACTCTGTCCGTTCTTGCTGGAGTGACAGAGTCCATCCGGCTGGGACTCATCCATCAGTCTAACGCGATGCGCCATCCGCCGTTGGCTGCAAAAATGGCAGCGACGCTCGATCAGCTTTCTGGTGGGCGATTGATCCACTTTTTTGATGTGGGAAATAACGAACGAGAACACCGTGCCTATGGTTTCTTATGGGAGGAAGAGCTCGCTGAACGCGTGGCGATGATGGAGGAAGCACTCACCCTTATGGTGCAACTCTGGACAGCAGACGAGCCGCTGACCGTGCACGGGACCTACTATCGCGTAGAAGGTGCCGTATGTCGGCCGAAACCGTACCAGCAACCTCACCCGCCGATCTGGATTGGGGAGACAAGGGGAGGCCTGCTCGATGTGTGTGCTCGCCATGCCCAGGGGTGGAACTCCGTTCCCGTTGGATTAGAAGAATGGAAGCTGCGCCGGAGCGCGCTTGCCGAAGCCTGTCAGCGGCATGGGCGGGATATCGAAGAGATTGAATGCAGCTACGAAACGCAGATTTTGATTGCTCCAGATCTACCGTCTCTAAGAGCTCAAGTTGGCCATATGCTTTCACTAAACCCACAAAGGGCGAAACCTGAATGGGTGGACTATGCCGAGGGGCGAGCGAAGATGCTACCCGCTTCATTGACGGACCGGTTTCTCGTCGGTACGCCAGATCAGATACGGGAGCAGGTTGCAGCTTACGTAGAGTCGGGCGTTGACCACTTTCTGCTGTGGTTTATGGATGCCCCCAGAGAAGAAGGGCTCGCGTTATTTGCTGAGGAAGTAATGAAGCCGTTGCGGGCATCCGCCTAGGAGGGCGTATCCGATTCCCAGTCGGTATACCCGCCGATTAAGCTGTAGACTCGCTCAAAGCCCTGCTCGAGTAAGAACTGGGTAGCAAGTTGGCTACTCATGCCGTGGTAGCAATAGACCACGATGGGTTGGTCTTTGCGCGTATTCTCTATAAAAGGTGCCAACGTGGCTTCGTCTAAGCGGAGTGAGGGGACGATATGTCCCTCGCTGTGAGATATTTCATCTCGTATATCAACGAATACCGCTTCTCCACTCAATAGCAGAGCGCGCGCTTTGGCACGATCGATTTGTGGTATATCCATTGCTGTTATTTGCCTTCCTTGACCCCGGCCTTCAAAAGGGCTTCTGCCAAGGCAGAGGCGGGTGCATTGGGGGGCTTTGTCGTTGGTTTGGGGCCTTTGCTTTTTTTCTGCTTAGGTTGATCCTTCGCAGGAGGCGCCTGTGTTCCTTGCGATGAACTAGTGGGCTGTTTGGGTGCTGCGGTCTCTTCGCTGCGGAGAGAGAGTGCTATTCTACGCCGTTCTAAGTCGACCTCTACCACGCGGACTTGAACTCGCTGCTGGACTTTTACCACTTCGTTGGGATCTTTGACGTAGCGATCTGCTAGTTGGCTGATGTGTACCAATCCATCCTGGTGCACGCCAATGTCGACAAAAGCGCCAAAGGCCGTTACGTTGGTCACGATGCCGGGCAGACGCTGGCCTGGCTGTAGGTCTTCTATTTTTTCGATTCCATCGGCAAAAGAAAACCGACTAATCTGTTCACGGGGATCCCGGCCGGGTTTGTCGAGTTCCTCGACGATGTCGCGCAAGGTGGGTAATCCAACGGTTTCGTCTGTATACCGCTCAAGCTCAAGGCTTGCGCGGAGATCGGCTCTGCGGAGTAAATCTGCGACCTCGATGTGCATATCCTGAGCCATTTGCTCTACGAGAGCGTAGCGTTCGGGATGCACGGCGCTGCTGTCTAGGGGATGGACCCCATCGCGGATACGTAAAAAACCAGCGCTTAGTTCAAAGGCTTTGGGCCCCAGTCGATCGACGTTTAACAGATCCTTCCGCGTAGTGAAGGGGCCGTGCTGCCTTCGATACTCTACCACGTTGCGCGCAAGCTGGGGGCCGAGCCCAGATACATAGGCTAACAGCTGTTCGCTAGCCGTGTTTACTTCAACTCCAACGCTATTGACACAGGAAACGACCACATCGTCCAAACTGTGCTTGAGCTCGGTTGGGTCAACATCGTGCTGATATTGGCCTACGCCAATGGATTTGGGATCTATTTTAACCAGTTCGGCTAGCGGATCCATAAGGCGACGGCCTATGGATACGGAGCCCCGAACTGTTAAGTCATGGTCGGGAAATTCGGCACGGGCTACTTCTGAAGCGGAGTAGACTGAAGCGCCACTCTCGTTGACCATGGCTATATGAATAGATGCGTCTAGGTTGAGGGATCGTACAAAGCGTTCCGTTTCCCGTCCGCCCGTGCCATTGCCAATGGCGATGGCCTCTATCCTGTGCTGCGAGCAGAGTTGGGTAAGTAGGCGTCCGGCCTGTTCGGGATGGCGGTCGGGGAAAATTACGTCGGTATGGCAAAGCGAACCCTGGCGATCCAAACAAACAACTTTGCATCCTGTGCGAAATCCTGGGTCTATGGCCAACGTACTCTTCTCTCCTAAGGGAGGAGCAAGTAAGAGTTGGCGCAGGTTTTCTGCGAAAACGCGAATAGCTTCTTCGTCAGCTCTTTTTTTACTTAGCAGGCGTATCTCCGTTTCCATTGACAGCGACATAAGCCGTTTGTAGGCGTCGTGAAGGGCCAGCCGTACTTGGTCGCTGCTAGACGAGGGGCCGCGCATAAACTGAGCTTCAAGTGCAGCAATACATTCTTCTTCTGGACCCACAACGCGAAAGCTGAGTATTTCTTCTTTTTCTCCGCGCCGCATGGCTAAAACCCGGTGGGAAGGTGCTTGGGCCATGGGTTCCTGCCAGTCAAAATAGTCGCGAAATTTATTGCCCTCGTTTTCCTTATCGACGATGACACGTGTGCGCAGTGTGCTGGATTTTAGGTGTAAATCGCGTAGGGTTGCACGCGCCTGGGTGTTTTCGTTGATCCATTCAGCTATGATGTCGCGCGCACCAGCTAATGCTTCATCTGCGTTCTCAAGTTCGTCGTTTGCTTCTGCATAGGCTAGGCCTTCACGCTGTGGGTCCGTTGTTGGAATTTGTTCGAAAACTAGCGCTGCTAGCGGTTCCAAGCCCCGTTCGCGAGCAATCGTAGCACGGGTCCGCCTTTTGGGGCGGTAGGGCAGATAGATATCTTCAAGTGTGGACAGCGAGGGGGCGGCTTCGACCTGTTCTCGAAGTGCTTCCGTTAAAACGCTTTGCTCTTGAAGTGATTCTAGTATGGTCTGTCGTCTTTTATCGAGTGCCGATAGTTGGTCGAGTCGGTCGCGGATCGAGGCAACCGCGACCTCGTCTAACATTCCGGTGGCCTCTTTTCGATAGCGGGCGATGAATGGAATGGTCCCACCTTCTTCCAGAAGGTCGATGGTAGCCTGAACTTGACGTGTAGATACAGCCAATTCTCCTGCAATACGGGCAGCGTACGACATGGGCCTGTTATCCTTTAAAAGGGCCGTTTGTTGATATCGATGTGTGGGGGGAGAAGCAGCTATAAAAGTGGATTAGTTCGCGGCGAGAATGGAATCTACCTTATCCACTAGATCGGACGTTAAAAAGGGTTTCTGGATAATCCCTAGCGCACCCAGCGATTCCCAGTCTACCAATACACCTGTAATGAAAAAAGCTTTTACTTCAGGGTCTATAAACTGCATTTCTTCCAGCGCTTCGCCGCCGTTTTTTCCCGGCATTTGCATGTCGAGTAAAACGAGGTCGATTTCCTCATAGCGGTCGATGAAAAGTTGAATCGCCTCGTCACCGTTGCTTGCCGTTAGAACGGCGTACCCTCTATCCTGCAGAACCGTTTTAAGGGTCTCAAGAACGAGCAATTCATCTTCTACAACTAGGATCGTGTGGGAATCCACGTCCGGATAATCTCCCGAGTGGGGGGGAGTTGCGCCGACATATTTTTATCCATAGGGTACGCATTGGCAAACCGCTGTCAAGACAGGTCGGGAGATAACTAATGAAAACTGCTACTATCGGTTGTACCACGCGTCCATTCAACGCTATTCCATATGAGGAAGCATTTGATCTGATAGCTGCCGCAGGATATACGGATGTAGCCCTTTTTGCTAATGCTGGCGTGCTACCTATTCGAAGTGACAGCAGCCGTGAGGAGGTGGTTACTGTTCGCACAGCTGCCCGTCAGTCGGGGCTGGTGCCTTCTATGGTGCTCGGGCGAACTCATCTTAAAGATGGGGTCAACGAGGCCCTAATTCAGTATAGAAAATTAATCGAACGCGCCGCGGAGGTGGGGGCCAACTGGCTATTGGATTTAGGTACGGGAGATGAGGCACTCTACGAGGTATATTTTCAGCTAATGAGCCAAGCTGCACCCTATGCCCAAGAGGCTGGTTTGCAAATTACCATGAAGCCACATGGGGGCATTAGTCTGACGACGGAAGACCTATTAAAAGCCGTGCAAAGGGTTGATCATCCGGCTTTTGCCATATCGTATGATCCAGGCAATATCATCTATTATACTGCTGGACAGCGCATGCCAGGAGAAGATATCGCCGCGTTGAAAAGTCTTGTTTCAACGCTCATCATCAAAGATTGCACGTTAAGTGAGGGGAAACCGGATGTGCTGGTTACGCCGGGCGATGGTTTGGTCAATTTTGCCACTGTTTGGCGTAATTTGGTAGCGGGAGGATTTGTTGGACCTGCTTACGTTGAGTGTGTTGCTCCGGGCTCTGTCGAACAGATCACCCGCAACATCACCTATGCGCTTGGATTTATGCGGGGCATCATGGTTGGTCCGGAATAGGGCGAATTTGCTCGTTGAGCGACCAGTCGTAGTCCATAAAACGTATGGGTATATTCGGTTGGGATAATTGTTTGCGGGAAGAGGCCGGTATTAGGGGGGAAAAATAACTGATCAGCGGGTCGCGCTGTGCAAAATGTATGCGATCGGTGGGAAAGTAGTCAGAGAAATCACGTCTATACCAATCGAGTATTTTCGACAGGTATAGACCATCTTCTCTGAGTTCAAACAGTTGCGGGTTGGATACGAAGCGTTGTGCTGCAGCATCTAAGCTCGCATCCAGCGAATCTCCGTTGAACGAGCTGCGTTCTAAAGGGGGACAGCTTCGAGCGCCGCAGTTGAGGACGAAGTGTATGCGCACATCGCCAAATCCTGGTCGAATTATAGCGTTTTCTATATGG
>JAYOKQ010000160.1:7203-7699 GCA_038119905.1 Gemmatimonadota bacterium
CCATTACGCTTTCCACTGGATATGCATCTATGATTCCGCGCAATACCAGGGCATTATAGGCGTTAATCCAATAGGCTAGTTGGTGGTTTGGGCTGGGAAAATGCTCTTCGTTGGAATGGGGGCTAACGGCAGAAAGTTGAACTATATAATCATCCAACGTTTCTCTGTGCTCTTGAAGACCTTGGTAGTTAACCAATCCCTTTTCGTCTACATAATTCGATAACACGCTATCTAATGGGGCATGGAAAAATTCCGAAGAAGGCCAAGTAAAGGCCGGCATCAAAAGAAGAATTGAAATCGTTATAATCATGATAATTGAGCGTCGGTGATGGTTAGGTTTTTTATTCTTTGTGCTGCTCGTTTAAATATATGCGCACTGTATCCAATAGAAAGCATGAGATCTGCTAAGTGCGTCGAATAGATTGGATTGTCGGGGGGGCGTTTTTATTGCGTGTCAGCTACATATGGCTTATGCGGCAAACCCCTATAGGACAGG
>JAYOKQ010000161.1:0-7492 GCA_038119905.1 Gemmatimonadota bacterium
CCGGATCCAACACCTACATCGTCATCGTCAGCGCTACCGATGCGGCCGGATCCAACACGTCCGATACGCAGACGATCACTGTCACTGTTACCAACGTTAACGACAACACACCAACGATCACCTCGAACGGAGGCGGTGCGACGGCCGCCGTAAACGCCGCCGAAAACCAAACAGCTGTCACTACCGTCGTCGCAAACGACCTGGATACAGGCGACACCATCACCTATGCGCTGGCCGGCGGAGAAGACCAGGCTAAATTCTCCATCAACAGCGCGTCCGGCGTCCTGACCTTCCAGACCGCACCCGACTTTGAGGCGCCCACCGACGGGATCACTTCCGGATCCAACACCTACATCGTCATCGTCAGCGCCACCGATACGGGCGGTGTGTCCGACACGCAGACCATTACCGTCACCGTTACCGATGTTTTTGACATACCGGTAATCAACGTAACGCCCAACCCCATCGCGTTTGGCAATGTCGCTGTCAACGTCGCTTCAGCGCTTGCGATTACAGTAAACAACACCGGCAGCGTGACCCTGACTATTACCAACGTAGTGAGTTCAGACGCTCAGTTTGTGCCGAGCACGACCACGCTCAACGTCAGCGCAGGCAGCAGCGCCACATTCAACGTTACCTTTACACCGAGCGCAGGGGGCAGTCAAAGCGGCAACCTGACGATCACCAGCAATACGGGGGGAACTCCTGGAACGGCGACCGTCGTGCCGATGAGCGGTTTTGGCACGATCAGCATCACGCCGGGCAACGCGAATTTTGGCGTTCAAGACATCGGCTCGGTGACGAGCCAGACGCTGACGCTGCTCAACCAGACCGGTGCGACGATCAATATTTCTGGACTGGTGTTCTCCGACCCACAGTTTTCTACTGCAAGCGTCTTGACGTCGATTGCCAATAACGCTTCGGCGTCGCTGGTGATCGACTTCGCGCCCACGCAGAGTGGGACCATCACCAGCACGCTGTCACTTACCTACAATCCGACGCTGACGATTGAGCTTACGGGCTGTGGGATGGATTGCAATCCCCCGCCGGGGGGCGTGGTGCGCGCCGAAGAAAGCAGGGATCCGTTAGAGCCCTTTGTCGTCTCCTTCGGCGGAGAGATCTTTATCTTTGTGCTAGTGATTGGCTACGGACTGTATGCGCTCAAGCGGCGCAGCCCTTAGGCACTGCGGTATAGTAGATTGAGGACCACCTGACCCCACCTCGGCGCGGGCATCTGGCGGCGTCGCTGCTGGGGCGCCTTACGCTTCATTTTTTTGCGTTTTTGAGCCGGCGCATTTTTCGTGCTTCCTACCGCGCTCACCTCGACTGTTTCGGCCGGTGCTACAGCCTGCAGGCGCTGCGCGTTGAGCCCCTGCTCATACATCCAAAACAGAGCAATTACCGTCGGCCCCAGCATCATATTGGCCAGATCCAACCACTCTGCGATCTGGGCCGCGTGCCATCCTCCCAGCGCCGCATGCGTCTCTATGAGGAGCAGCCACAGTCGGACCAGCCACACCAAAAAGACCACCGTGAATATCCGGCTCATCCGCCAGCCCAGCGTGCGCTTGGGCGCCACGGCAAAGAGCGAAATACCGGCTACGACATTAGGGGAGAAGACCCCCTCGGCGATCGGCCCACTCGTCGACAGGTAGATGTGGATGTTAGTCAACCACAGCCCGCCGTTGACTCCATACAGTAAGGACAGCACATACAGATCCGACACGTGGATCCATACGGGCAGGAGCGCAAGCGCAAAGATTAGGAATAGGCCAAACGATTTGATCGGGGAGGTAATCATTCGCTCTGTGCACTACGCTAGCGCGCACCCTCCGGGTGGAGCCCCTGTTCGACGCTGTTGACCCATTTTGACCACATTAGCATCACAAAACCGAGATTGAGAATTACCATATAATACAAATGAAAAAAGCGCAGCAACTCCGGCGTAAACAGAGCGATCGCACCGAGCAACACCAGTCGCAGCACGCCATACAAAAAGAACGCCGGCATGCCAACGACCACACCCAGCAGCTTGCTCTTGCCGCCTACCGGATAGGCCATTACGGCGGCCAAATAGATGAAAAACGCCGAAATGCCGCTGCATTCGTGTTTGACGTGGAAGATGTAGCGCCCGATCTCTATAATTGATAGATCGTTATTACCGAGCGGGTTGTGCGTAGACACAACGGGGTTCCACAGCCCGATAATGCTGCCGGCCATCCACGTTATGGGCCACAGATAGAGCGTTTTAAAATGGGCTTGATTGTTGAGGAATAGCACCATCAACACCCCCATGCAGACGCCAAACAAGAGACAGAAACGCACCCTGTGATTGGCGCATGTCCGCACTATCTGATCGGCAGGTGACCACTTAGAGGGGTCCATAGTATCTGAGCGCCCGATTTCCTTTGGTTTTTAATCCATGGCTCTTCTTTCTCAGATCGGCAATGTCCTGCATTCCTCCATCTATTTCTTACCTATGCGCAACCTCATACTGTTCCATTACTCCCATATAGAAGCCCAGCGCACCCCGCGGACGGCGTCGCTGGGAGCGCTATAATGGCAGCCCTAGCCCTGTGCTGCGTGCTGTCTGGCGCGGCGTCGCTGATCTACCAAACGGTATGGCTGCGCCAGCTGGCCGCCGTATTTGGTACCTCGGAAGTGGCTTTGGCTACTGTGTTAGCCGCCTTTATGGGCAATATGGCCGTGGGCGCGTGGGTCGCTCAGCGCCGTTTGCTCTCGGTGGACAGCTCCCTTCGCACCTATGCCGGACTTGAGGCCATAATTGCCCTAGGAGCCCTAGCCGTCTCACCGCTGATGCACCTAGCCGGCATGGCCCTGGTTGCGCTGATGGGCCACCAGGCTGAACCCCCCGCTAGCGGGCCATCGCAGGGTCTGTTCTATATACTGGCCACGTTTGTCGTGTTGGCGGTGCCGGCCGGCTGCATGGGGGCCACGCTACCGATCCTCGTGCGCCACCTCGTGCGCAGCGATGCAGCGATCGGACCGCGCATCGGCCTGCTCTACGCCCTCAATACAGCCGGTGCCGTAATCGGCACGCTGGCCGCCGCCTTCCTCCTATTGCCCCATCTCGGCCTGCAGTATACGGCCCTCTGCGGCGTTGCCCTCAACGCACTGGCTGGTGCCATCGCCCTCTGGCTGAGCCGCCGGCCAACCGCACACCCAACCCATGTGGAGGACGCACGTCCCGCCACCGTCTCTCGCTTCCACTGGATCCTGCCGCTGATGGCCGCCACCGGCGCGGTCAGCTTTCTCTACGAGATCCTGTGGACGCGGCTGCTGAGCCACGCGCTGGGCGGAACGATCCACTCCTTTGCCGCTATGCTAGCCGCCTTTTTGTGCGGCATTGCCCTGGGCGGTGGACTGGCCGGGCGCTGGGCCACCGATCGCCGGCGCGCCGCCGTGCTGCTCTGCGCAGCGCAGGTCGCGGCCGCTATCTTAGCTACAGTCGGCTACGCAAGCCTGTGGTGGGTCCCCTTTGACCAGACCAATCTAGTGCAGCAGGTCCCGCTCGTCGTCTCGGTCATCCTCCCCTCGGCGCTGTGCATGGGCGCGACCTTCCCCCTGGCCGTCCGCCTGTATGCTAGCAGGGCCGACGAGGCCGGTCCCGCTACGGCGCAGATCTACGTGTGGAACACGCTCGGCGCCATCGCCGGTTCGCTGCTGACCGGCTACGCGCTCCTGCCGGCGCTGGGGTTTGCCGGCCTGCTGCGCCTGGGTGCAGCGGCCAACCTGCTGCTGGGCTTGGTCGCGCTGCTGTATGCGAGCCAACGCCGATCTCGCCAGTGGATCTACGCAGGACTCGCTGCCGCATGGGTCGCGCTCTACAGGCCACCCGACCCGATACATCTACTGGACTTTTCGGCGCTCGACAGCGCGCGCGGCGGCCAGTTCGTATACACAGCCGTAGGGCGCGCCAGCACGGTGTTGGCCAAGCGCTACCAGGACGGCCTGTATGTGCGCACCAACGGATTGCCCGAAGCAACCATACGCGCCCGGTCGGCGCCGCCGCTCCACGGTAGCCAGCACTGGCTGATGGTGCTGCCACTGCTGGCCCGTCCGCAGGCTCAGTCGGCGCTGGCCATCGGCCTGGGCGGAGGCGTGCTGCTCGAGGGACTACCCACCTCGCTGCGCGCCATGGACGTTATTGAGTTGGAGCCCGAAGTCGTTAACGCCAACCGCCACTTAGGTCCGCTGCGCCACACCGACCCGCTGCAGGACCCGCGCATCCACATCGTGACCAACGATGCGCGCAGCGCGCTAGCCCTGACCGACAAACGCTATGACCTGATCGTCTCGCAGCCCTCGCACCCGTGGACATCCGGCGCATCGCATCTCTACACCAGCGAGTTTGTCGCGCTAGTCAAGCAGCGTTTAGCACCCGACGGCGTATTCGTGCAGTGGATGGGGGGCTCCTTTACCACTGCAGCGCTCCTCGGCTCGCTCTGCGCCACGGTGCAGATGCACTTTGATCACCTGCGCGTATACCAGCCCAGTCCCGGTCTATTCTATATGTTGGCCTCTGACAGCCCGCTCACGCCGGAGCAATATGTCCTAGATGCGGCAAGTCAACCGGCCTCTTGGAGAGACTATATAGCGGCACACGACGTGCGCGGCGTCGAGGATGTGCTGATTGCGTTGACCTTGGACGAGACCGGCAGTCGCCGCTTTTCCGCGGCCTATCCACCCTACGACGACGACGACAACCGCCTAGCCAGTCAGGGCATTGGCCGCTACGGCACCGCGCACGACCCGACGTTCTTTGAGGAGCTGCGTCCGTTTGATCCGCTGCTCAACGGGGCCAGCTGGGTCCATCAACTGGCCCCGGTAGACTGGACCTACGCCGGGCGCCGGCTGATAGAAGAGGGGTTTGATCGCCGGGCGCTGCACATCGTCGAGCGCGTAGTAGATCCGGTGACCGGCTATCAGATCAAGGGCTATGGGCTGAAAAACCAAGGCCTCGTGCAACAGGCTACGGTCGCGTTTAACAACGCACTCAGCGCCGATCCCGGCGCGCACGGAGCCCGCTACGAGGCGCTGCTGCCCATTGCGCTGCAGACCAACGACCCGAGCGGGCTGCGCGCATTGGGCCCACTAACCAACGCGCTGTCACCGAGCGGGCGCGCCGTCTTTACCGCATGGACCGATGCGGGTGCAAATCGCTGGGACCAGGTCGCCGCCCTGGACAGCACGCTGGGGCAAGCGCGCTACACCGATGCCTGGTTTCCCGAGGCCTCCATCCTGCGCGCCCTCTGGCGCATTGGCCAGCCAGCCGACCGTGCCAACTCGATAGATCGGCTGCGCGAGGCGCTGCAGATCCTCGACCGGCACATACAGCGCGCCCACGTCGGCGAACTACTCTACCTGCGCCAGGATGCAACCCACGCGCTGGGCGACGTCCCCGGATTTGCCGCCACCTCCTGGCGGGTCGCCCTTCACGTCGAAGCCAAGCTGGAGCGGGCCAAGGTCCGTTCGTATAGGCTGCAGGCCAGCGAGCGAAATACTCTTCAACGCCGCCTGCGCGACACCCTAGCGCGGCTAGCCGTCCCCCCCTTTGCTGCGCACGAGACTGGCCCGCTGTCGGAAACGCTGCACGATTTGCTCGCCCAACTAGAAGCCGCGTCGTTCGAGTAGACGCGCTGGACCCGTCCTACCGATCTGTTTGTTACATTTCGCCTCAATTTTATCTAATATTCGACTTTTTTACTCCTAGACGATCGCTGGCTACCTAAAACAAGTAAAAATGGTTGAAATTAGATTTATTTTCCCTATATTACGCCCTAATTGAACGCTAAAACTTCTCATCTGTTAAACAAGATCTCGGAGGACGCATGAATCGCACCGCACGCAATACGCTTCAGATCGCACTCCTTGGCTTGGCCGTTGGCTGGGTCGGCTGTAGCGATTCGGAGCGCGACAACTCGCTCGTTGGATCGGACGATCTCACCATGCAACCCGCAGGCAAAGGGGCGGTGCCCACGGTGCCAGGCCGGTATATCGTCGTATTAGAGGACGGACTGGATGCCGATGCGGTGGGCGCCCGCGCCCGCGGCGCTGCGGCGCGCTACAACGCGCAGGCCGAGCACGTATACACCCGCGCCGTGCGCGGTTTTTCGCTCAACGGCCTGTCGCAGGCAGCCGCGGCCCAGCTAGCCAACGAGCCCGGCGTGCGCTGGGTTGAGCAAGATCGCGTATGGTCCATCAGCAAGCCGGGCAACGGTAAAGGACCGGGTGGCGGCGGCGGCGACGGCGGTGGCGGCAGCAACTGCCAGGCCGAGACCGTGCCCTGGGGCATTACGCGCGTCGGCGGTTCGGTCGACATGAGCAGCAGCAGCAAGCGCGCTTTTGTCATCGACTCGGGCATCAATCCAGTAGACGATCTCAACCTCGACGCAAATCTGAGCAGAAACTTCGTTACCCGCGGACGCGACAACGGCGGACGCGATGGCAACGGACACGGCACGCACGTAGCCGGCACGATTGCCGCTATCGACAACGACTGCGACGTAGTCGGCGTAGCCGCCGGCGCGACCGTCGTGGCCGTGCGCGTGCTCGACAACCAGGGTTCGGGCTACACCAGTTGGATTACCGCCGGCATCGATTACGTGGCCAGCGTTGGCAATCCGGGCGACGTCGCCAACATGAGCTTGGGCGGCTCTGGCTCGTCGGCCACCATGGAAAACGCCGTGCAAAACGCCGCTGCGCAGGGCATCGCCTTCTCGCTGGCTGCCGGCAACTCGTCGGCCGATGCGAACAACTACACGCCGGCGCGGACCAACGGCCCCAACATCTACACGGTCTCGGCCACCGATATCAACGACGACTTCGCCTATTTCAGCAACTACGGCAACCCGCCGGTCGACTATGCGGCCCCGGGCGTTGACGTCGAGTCGCTGTCCAAAGACGGCGGCACGGTGGTCTATAGCGGCACCAGCATGGCCGCCCCGCACGTAGCCGGTCTGCTGCTGCTGGGCTCGATCCAAACGGACGGCTTCGTCAACAGCGGCGATCCCGACGGCACGCCGGATCCCATCGCGCACCGCTAACTACCGCACGGCGCGCACTGAGCCGTCGCGCATCATATAATATGCGCTGAGTTATTCGGCGTTTTAGGAAGGGAGAGGCCCCGCATCATAGTGGATGCGGGGCCTCTTTTTGTTCTAAAAATAAATTGATTCCCATTTGCACATTTTGTATACTCATTGTGAATAAAATTTTAATTTATCCAAAAAAGGATAAATTCCTGTATTGCAACGTGTTATGAGACGGACAGCCCCCGTTTTTACATTGGAAGAAAACCTGTGAAGAATACGCGCCGGATGCACGTCATTAGACCGCTCTTTTTTGCGTTCGTTATGCTCTTCAGCGGAGCGAAAATCGGATGGGCCAATAGCATTGGTCAAATCTATACCGTAGCGGGCAACGGCACCGCTGGCTATAGCGGTGACGGAGGACCTGCCGTCAACGCGCG
>JAYOKQ010000162.1:0-7389 GCA_038119905.1 Gemmatimonadota bacterium
ACTTTTGGATTGGATACGCAGGCCCTGCACGGAACGGCCAGTATCAGCGGTAGCGGCGCGCTGGTCTACACGCCGGACGCAAACTACAACGGCATTGATGAAGTCGCGTTCTCTGTGACGGACGGCCAGCTCACTTCGGCCCAGGCCACGGTCCAGCTGCGCGTTCTAGCCGTCAACGACGCACCCGTCGCCAGCGACGCAACGACCACAACTGACGAGGACGTTGCCGTCACCCTCACGCTCTCGGCCACCGACGTAGACGGCGATGCGCTTACTTACACCTTTGTGAGCGGACCTCAAAACGGCACCGCCGTCATCAGTGGGAACGTGCTCACCTATACGCCGGACCTCAACTACAACGGAATCGACAGCCTTACGTTTAGCGCGTCGGACGGCGAGCTGTCGGCCACCGCCAGCGTATCGCTGACGATCAACGCCGTAAACGACGCGCCCGTCGCCCAAGACGCGTCGGCCACGCTCGCCGAGGATACGCAAAAAGACGTCGCGCTCTCGGCTACCGACGTCGACGGGGACGATCTAACCTTCTCCATAGCCAGTGGACCGACCAACGGCACGGCCAGCATCACCAACACGACGCTGACGTACACACCCAACGCCAACTACAACGGCGCCGACCAGATCACCGTTTCCGTGACGGACGGCGCGCTCTCGGCTACGGCCGTCGTATCGCTCACGATCACGCCGGTCAACGACGCACCCGTGGCCAACGCCGGCACCGATCTCATCGTCGAGCTCACCGGCCCGACTACGGGCGTGCAGCTCGACGGCAGCGCCTCGGCCGACATCGACGGCGACACGCTCTCCTTTGCCTGGAGCGCGACCGGCGTCACCTTTGACAACGCGAGCGCTGTGGGACCGACGGGGCAGTTCGCACTCGGCTCTACGGACGTCACGCTGACGGTCACCGATCCGGACGGTCTCGACAGCCAGGACGTGGTCAACGTGCAGGTGCAGGACACGACGCCGCCCGAGATCCTCTACGACACGGCGGCCCTCGTGCTGTGGCCGCCTAACCACCAGATGGTCACGACGCTGTCCAACATCCGCGCCGTCGATCTGAGCGGCGAAACGATTACGGTGTCGATCGGAATTGAAAGCAGCGAAGCGGTCGACGCCAACGGCAGCGGCAACACGGATCCCGACTGGTCGGTTGCCGACGACGGCACGAGCGTCGACCTGCGCGCCGAGCGGGCCGGCAACGGCACCAACCGCGTCTACACGATCGCGCTGAGCGCCACCGACGGCTCGGGCAACACGACCGTCGACACGGTAGAAGTCACCGTGCCGCACGATCGCCGCTCGGCCAAGCTGGCCGGCACGCCGCTGGTCACGACCCTATTTCCCAACTATCCCAACCCATTTAACGCCAGCACCCAGCTGTCGTTTTTCCTGCCGACCGAATCGGCTGTGGCCTTTGAGATCTACAGCGTGCTGGGCACCAAGGTCCGCACCCTCGAAATCCCGCACCTCTACGCCGGCTATCACCAGATCACCTGGGATGCCCGCGGCGACGACGGACGCACGGTCGCCAGCGGGCTCTATATCTACCGCATGCGCGCCGGCGACGCGGTAGAGACGCGGCGCATGCTGCTGCTCAAGTAACAGCATACGAGTACGCTGCATAAAAAAGTCGGGGTGGCCATGCGGCTGCCCCGACTTTTTGCGTTCTAACTACAGGCGTATAAACAATGGGCTAGGAAATCAGCGCGCGCTCCAGTCGATCGACGCGGGCCGTCATGTAGCGCAGCTGGTCGCCGGGCCAGATAGCCGGCCGGCTGTGGGGGCTGCGCACGCGATGCAGGTCTTCCAGGCGCGTAATTTCCCGGTGCAGCAGATGCTGTACGCGGCCAAAGAAAAACAGCGGCAGCGGATGGGTCGAAAGCACCCTGCGCAGCGGGGGCTGGGCGTTGCGGGCGAGCAGGCCGACGCGAAAGCACAGATGCCACATCCGCTTGTGCACCCTGTACCAGGCAAAGAGCGCATAGCCGGCCGCGCTGATAAACACGAGCGCCGTGATGAGGACGGGTAGATAGAAGTAGTAGTGCATAGTATTGGCTGAGTATACGGGAATCGCCCTGCAGACTCAAGCGAACTACTTGATCAGCATCATTTTGCGCGTCTGCACAAACGGGGTCTCACCCGCGGCGCGCAAACGATACAAGTAGACGCCGCTGGCCACTGCGCGCGCGGCCTCGTCGCGGCCGTCCCACGCCAGTCGATAAAAACCGGCGCTCTGCAGCGTGTTGGCAGCGAGCGTGCGCACCGGACGGCCCAATATATCGTAGATCACCAATTCGACTTTAGCGGCCTGCGGCAGCGCGTATTCAATGCTCGTCGACGGATTAAACGGATTGGGAAAATTGGCGTAGAGGGCAAAGCGCTGCGGAAGCACCTGCACCGTGCCCAGATGGCCGACGGCGCGCACGTCCGCGCCCGAAGCGGCCACGTAGCCTTCGCGCAGCACAAAGGTCGGCGCCCGACCCGCGCCCTGCAGGCGAAAGTGCAGCTCGGCCAGAGTACCGTCGCCCTCTGCCCCAGGACCTCGCACCAATCCGTTCCCCAGCACCAGATGACCGGGACGCTGACTCAGCACGCCAAAGAGCGGGGCATACCCACCGCCGCGCTCTAGCAGCGGATCGGCGCCCTGTGCCGCCCGCTCAAAGACGACCTCGGACGGATCGTATTCGAGCACCGCACCAAACGCGCGCAGGGCCCGGACCTCCTCGGCCGACAGCCGCACTACGACCTCGGCGCCGCGCTCGTCTAACAGATGCGCATCGAGCGCAAAACGCACCTGCTCGTCCAAGGCGTGTATACCGGCCCAGCGCTTGGCTGCCACGCTGCGACCAAAATTATCGACAAAGAGAAAGAAGTCGCCGAAGTCGACGCTGCCGCTCCCGTCCAGATCAAAGGGCTCGGCCTCGCCGGTCCCGGTCTGGCCAAAGTAGTCGACAAAGAGAAAGAAGTCGTCAAAGAGCACGCTGCCGTCGCCGTTAAAGTCGCCGACCAAATCGCTTGGATCGACCGCGGCAAAGGCCTCCCCTTCGGCAAAGGGTCCCACGAGCGCACCTTCGACGGCGCGCACGCGCCAGTAGTAGGTGCGACCTTCGATCAGATTGCGCCCCGGCGTCCAACGCGTCTGCCCGAGGCCGGATGCTACCCCCGATACAGAGGCCGTCACGCGCGAAAAGTCGGGGCGCGAAGAGACCTGAATGGTGTAGGTCAACTCGGCGTCGCGCGCAAAAGGCGTGGCGTTGGTAAAGACAAAGGTCGGACGCAGAAAGTCACCCGTGCGGCTCAGCTGGCTCGGCTTGGAAGGAGCGGCCGAAGCGGTGGGCACGACCGATACGGATGCCGAAGGCAGGCTTTCGTTGGGCGGCATTTGTCGGTCGATCGCCGTTACGTAATAAGCGTACGTCGAGTCGTTGTCGACGTTGGGATCGGTAAAGCGCGTCTGTTGCAGGCCCGAGGTAATTAGCTCAAACGGGCCACCCGCGCGGCGATAGATATTAAAGCCGTTCAGGTCGAGCTCTAGCGCGGCGTCCCACGTCAAGATCACCTGGCGCGCCCCCGGCGTGGCGCGCAAATCAAACGGCGTCGACGGCGGCACCGTATCGGCCTCAGCCAGCGTTAAAAAGGACTGCACCGCGCTCTCCGTTGGCGGGTTGTTGGCCCGATCGGTCGAGCCAACGCGATAAAAATAGCGCGTGCTCGGCTGCAGGTTGGTCAGCGTCACCTCGTGTGCCAGCACGTCTTTGGTATCGCCCACCTTCTGATCAATCAGCAGCGAATCGGTGCCAAACTCGACAAAGCTGTCGGCCAGCTCGTCGCTGTCCCAGCGCACGATGGCCGTCGAGTCGGAGGCAGCCACGCCAATGGCCGAAAGCTCCGGCGGCGTCAGGTCGGCGGTCGCGTCGGTGGTAAACTGCAGCAGCGCGCTCTCGGTCGGTCCGTTGTTGCTGAGATCCGTCACAGAAATCTTGTAAAAATACGTCGTCGACGGCGCCAGGTTGGTCAGAGCAATTTCGTGGCGGCGGCCCGTCGACGGCAGCTCGCGAATAAAGCCCAGCTCCGCGGTGGGGCCAAACTCGACGACGGCCTTGGCGTCTTCGTCCGTGTGCCACTGCAGGGTGGCCACCCGGTCGCTCGCATAGAGCACGGCGGGCGCCTCGGTGATCGTCGGCGCCGTCAGGTCGACCTCGCGATTCGTGGTAAAGCGCGCGAGTGCGCTCTCGGTCGCACCGTTGCCCACCGCATCGGTCGAGGCAACGACGTAGCGATAGGTCGTGCCCGGCTCGAGGTTGCTCAGCACCAGCTTGTGCGCCAGCGCGTTGGCGCCCGAGCGCTCCTGGCCGTCGGTATCATCGATGCCAAAGCGCACGCTGCTATTGGCCGGCTCGTCGGTCGTCCACTCGACAACGGCCGTATCGTGCGTCTTGGATGTCACGGTCGGTCCCGTCAAAATCACGGGAAACTGCGTGTCGCGATCGGTCCGGGTTGTAAAGCTACCCGCTCCACCCGGCGGCTGCAGTAGGCCGGCGCGCTTGGCCGCGCCCAGGCTGGGCTCAAAGCTGGCGGTCTTGCCGTTGGCGCCCTCGATGAGCACGCCGTAGGTATAGTCAGCGCCCGGCTCCAGCCCCGAGATCGTCACGCTGTGCTCGCGGGCAAAGCGCGGTCCGCCGTCGGACGTGCGGTCGACCACTTCAAACTCGTCCGGCGTGCCGTAGGTGCCGCCGCTGGTGCCAAAAAAGACCGTCGCCTTGGTCTCTACGTCGGTGGTAAAGCGCACTACGGCCAGCACGTCGCGCACCACGACAACCGGCCCTTCGATCAGGACCGGTGGCAGCGTATCACCGGCCGCTGAAGTGCGCAGCTGCAGATCGCGGTTCCACTGCTGGTCGCCGCTGGGATCGGTGCTCAGCGTGTCGCCCTCGGGCGAGACGACGCGAATCCGATAGCGGTAGCTACTCGTCGACTGCAGTCCGGCTAGCGTCACGCTGTGCGCGTTGAGCACGTCGGCCGAAGCGGCACTCCAATCGTAGCGCACGGCTTCCGTCCCGTCTTCGCGTATCAGCCCATAGTCGACCAGCGCTCCGGCCAGCTGATTTAGGCGAAAGCTGATAATGGCGCCATCGGCGCTGATAACGCGGGTGGGCGGGCCCAAAAAGCGCAGCGGCACGCCCGACTTTTTCGTGCGAAACGTGCCGGTTTTTTCTAGCCTGGTCTGGTCTGCACTCATCAGACCGGCCTCAACGAGCGACTCGACGCCAACTAGCTCCGAGACCACGCGAAACGCATACTCTGTATCGGGCTGCAGCGCATCGACCTGCGCCAAGTGCACCAGGGCGCCCTGTGCGTCGTAGGTCGGATCGTCGTCGGGGAATGGCTCGCCCAGCGGCACCGCGCTAAAGCGCGTATTGGCCGGACGGTTGGTAAACCACGTCGCCGTCGCCGCATTCGTCGTCACCTGAATATCCAGATCGGTGCCGACAACCGGGCGCCGATCGGGCGCTAGGCGCGTGCGAAACAGGCCGCTTTCGACCGGACTAAACTGGCCCGACAGACTCGTCGACCAGATCTGATATTCATACTGCGTATCGACGGCTAGCTCCGTCAGCGCAAAGACGCGCTGCCGCGTGCGCAGCGTTCGGTCTAGTGCGGCGTAGAGCGCGGCCGTCTCGGCGCTGATGGATGCGCCCAGCTCGGCTTCAATGGCTTCTATCGGAGCGGTCTCGGCTTCGATGCCGGCCGCCTGCAGCGCGCGCACCGCCGCGATATCTTCTGCCGCGGCCTGCACAAAGAGCGGATGGGCCCGCTCGGTCCATATCGAGTCGCCCACCGCGCGGTAGCGCAGCGAGTCGTTGATGCCTGGCCAGCGACTTTCCCAGGCGATATCCGCCCCGTCGTGGCGGCGCTCAACGGCGACGTTGAAAATCTTGTTGGCCTGGCGACGAGCGGCGCGAAAACCGAATTCGTCGGGAGCAAAGCGCAGCGTATCGACGTCAGTGGCCGCCGCGCCTAGTTGGATCTCTACAATAGAAATCTTTAGCCCGTTGACCGGCATCGAGCGCAGCGCGACAAAGCGCAGCGTCCCCAGCGTGCCGCTGCCGCTGCCGGGCGTTCCCTGCAGCTGCGTGCCGCCGCTCTGAATTTCTTTGCGGCCGCCGTCGACCGGCTCGGGCACGCCGGCCGGCGCCACCATATCGGCGATCAAATCGCCCGGGGCAAAGTCAACAAACGCAAAGTGCAGGGAGTCGTACTGGGCCACGACCAGTGCGTGCTTGGCCTCAACGGCGCCGTCAATGCGCACGGCAAAGGCGATCGTATCGCCGGCCGCCGTCTCGTTCCACGTCGGCCAGAGCGCCGCGCTAAAGCCGGCGTTGGCTCCAGCGTATGCCGGTCTACTTGTCAGCAGGAGGAGCGTCAGTAAAAATGAGACGCTTCCGTACAGCCAGTTATGCTTCATGCAGGCCTGTTCATTTAGAGTGCATCTGCGCAAACGGTCCGTAGCTACATAATATAGCATATCGGTGGGACCAACCATTGACTTGATTTATACGACCCTTGAAGGGGCCGCTCCGAGGGCCTATTTTCATCGTTTATACAGCACTCCATACCGCGAGGTGGTACTATGTTTCGCCCTTTTTTGCGCTCTGCGCTTTCGCTGCTGTGCGCGCTGACGCTGCTGCACTGCGGCAACGACCCCGTCCAAAACGGCGGCCTGTCTCAGCCGCTACCCCTGCCCGGCGGTATTGGCGATGGCGCCAACAACAGCGATGACGGCACGCAGCTCAACGTCGACGTGCAGCTCAACGGGCGCTACGTACGGAGCGTGCGCATAGACGGCGGCACCCTCACCGCCAGCGAACCCGGTCAAGACGTCGAACTCACCTTTATCGCCAGCGGTCTGAGCAACGTCAAGCAGTTTGAGATGCGCCTGCGCCTCGATCCCGACGCGGCCTTTGATCTGGCCAGCTCGTCCTTTGTCCCCATGCAGCCCTTTATCGCGCCGCCGACCACCATTGAGCGGACCGCAGAGGGCCAGTGGCGCACGGGCGGCGCCAGCGTTACGCGCGTAGTCGAAGGTGAAGCGACGCTCGGGACGATCAAGCTCAAGACGGCCAACGGGTTTGACGCCGGTACCCAGGTGCGCGTGCAGGTCGAATTCTTTTCCATTGGACCCAGCTTTTCCGATCGCGACGATTACAACACCAACGACCTGAAATTGGGCGTGATCGTCAACGAATAGCGGGCCCATAACGGGGCAAAAAATAAAGCGAGCGGCGGCGGCAAAAGTCTTGACGTAAAGGGGCCAATGCTTATTTTTTGTGTCTGTCGTGGGGCTGTAGCTCAGTTGGGAGAGCGCTT
>JAYOKQ010000163.1:0-7381 GCA_038119905.1 Gemmatimonadota bacterium
TTGTGGCAGCCGGGCATGATCGAGCCGCCCGAAACGATGAGGCCGGGATAGTTGAGTCGCGCCAGCGCCATGGCAAAGCCGGGACCGTTTTTGTCGCAGTTGTGCAGGCCGATCAGCCCGTCGTAGCTGTGTGCCGATACCACGGCTTCGGCGCCGTTGGCGATCATATTGCGCGAGGGCAGGCTCGCATTGCCGCCCTCTTGGCCCTGGGTGATGTTGTCGCTGACGGCCGGCGTGCCAAAGGGCAGGCCTATCAGGCCGGCATCCTTGCAGCCTTGGGCGATCTGCTGGGCCAGTTCGTAGGCGTGCACGTTGCACAGGTTGCCGTCCAGCAGCGGCGTGCCGATACCGATCTGCGCGCGGTTAAAGTCGGCGTCGTCAAAGCCGAGGCCGTAGTAAAAGGCGGTGACGCCCTTTTGCCAGCCGTGCGTCAGGTTGCGGCTGTTCCAGTTGAGATCTGCCATTCGGTGCGACTCCTCATATATGTTCAGGTGTATGTGCTATAAAAGAGACCACGCGGCGTGCGCAGACAAGCGCTCAGCCGGCCAGTTGGCGACCGTCCATATTTTGACCGTGGTATTGATAGCCGGGTATGTTGTTGGCGATGTAGGTGCCGCGGAAGAGCGTCTGGCGCATGGGCGGCATTTGCTCGATCAGCTTTTCGGGCGGGTTCCAAGACGACCAGCGCGATCCTACGCTGTTGTAGAGGTTGAAAATGCCGACGCGCGGGTTGTCGGTGTTGGTCCACGGACAGGTGCTGTGCGTCAGCGCCTCGGTGAAAAACAGCACCGAGCCGGCCGGACATTCGTAGGTGTCCCACACGGGCGATTCGGGATCCTGAATGGAAGCCGGCGAAGCGTAGACGGACTTGTGGCTGCCGGTGGCCAGCAGCGTGCCGCCCTTGTGGTGCTGCACGGGGTTGAGCTCCCAGACGACGCGGGTTAGCCCGCTGAACGCTTTGCCGGGCACGCACTGGTAGTGGTGCGAATCGACGGCAAAGCGAAACAGGCCGTGCCCGTTGTGCGGACTGAAGACGCCCTGCTTGCCCTCTTCGGCCGAGGGCGCGCGCAGCCCGCTGCTCTCCATGCGAAAGCCGTAGCACTCAGAGCTGGACAGATGGGGAAAGGCGAGAAACTCGTTGAGAAAGCCGACGACGACGGGGTGGTCGGTAAGCCGTCCCAGCGGACCAGCGACAAAGGTGCGCTCGTGTTCAGGTAGCGATTCGGGGTCCGTGTGCAGGCGTAGGGCAAAGGCGCGCATCTCCTCGACTTCGCTTTCGCTCAGCACGCCGGGTATGAGCAGCCAACCGCGGGCATCGAAGAGGTACTTTTGCTCATCTGTTAGCGGCACGACGGCCTGGCCATCGGCGTTGTGCGTGGGCATGACGCCGTCGGGGACATCCATCCGTTGACCCATATTTTTATCAATTACATAGGCTTCGCTCATAGGTTGCTCTCTCGTTAGATCGGTGCGTGCGTTGATGGGCCTATAGTCTATTGACTAACCTATGGGCCGAGCAAGGGCTTGTCGGATTGGCGCTCCGTGACAAAAGGGTCTTTATTGGTATATTCCCCGTTCCAATATCACCACAGATATGTCACCCCACGCGTTTTGTCCCGTATCTGATCCTGTTATTAGTAGAGGTATACATGCGTTTATGGCCGTGCTACCTACGCTCGGTATGTCGGGCTTTCTTTGTGCTAGTTTCAATCTGCTGTACAGCTGCTTTTGCAAGGGAGAGCGAGTCGGCTCGCATCTTTTTGGACTGCGCGTTCTGCGACGATGATTTTGTGCGCCGAGAGATCGCTTTTGTCGACTGGGTGCGCGATCGAACCGATGCCGACGTGCACGTATTGGTTACCACCCAGCGCACGGCCAGCGGTGGCCTGTCCTACCAGCTGGCATTTCTCGGCGATCCTGGTGCGCGCAGTGATACGCTGCGCACAACGGTCGAGCCCAACAGCACCGACCACCGCCGGCGTACGGCGCTGGTCGACGTCCTCAAGCTGGGGCTGATACCGCACGTTTTGCACACGCCGCAGGTGCGACAGCTGCGCATTGAGCAGATGGAAAGCCAGGAAGCGCCGTCGACGAGTCCGGAAGATGATCCGTGGGATTCTTGGGTGTTTGAGATAGAGGGCGGCGTGTCGCTCGATCGCGAACAGCAGCAGAGAGAATTTGATATAGATACCGATATTTCGGCGGATCGCATCACGGAGGATTGGCGCATTCGCAGCTTTTTCTGGGCCAACTACGAGCGCGAGACTTTTCAGGGCGACGAGGGTCCACTGGAGAGCAACGCGCATTCCAACGGCGCTTGGATGATGGCCGTCAAATCGCTGGGGCCACACTGGTCGGCGGGCGTATCCTCCTCCATGCGCGCCGATACCTACGACAATATTCAGCGGCGCTTTCAAATAGAGCCTGCCGTCGAGTATAGCTACTGGGACTACGCCGAAGCAGAGCGGCGCGAGCTGCTGTTTATTTATCGCACGGGACCGCGCTATACGACCTATATAGACACGACGATCTTTAACGAAATTGCCGAGCCCCACTGGCGTCAGGAGTTCGAGGTGCGGCTCAACAGCACGCAGCCGTGGGGATCGGCCGACTTCGACGTGGAAGCGTCGCATTTCCTGCCCGATATAGAGCGCTATCGACTCGAGATGCGCGGACACCTTTCGCTCAGGCTGTTTCGCGGCTTCTCGCTCAATATGCACGCTTCTTTTGAGCGTATCAACGATCAGGTCAACCTGGCTCGCGGCGATGTGTCGACCGAGGATTTGCTGCTGCGGCGCCGCGAATTAGAAACGGACTATCGGGCGAGCTTCCGCGTCGGCTTGGGCTACACCTTTGGCTCGCTCTACAACAACGTAATTAACACGCGCCTGTAGGACGGCGCGTCTTGTCCAGAATGGGAACGTGAAATGAACGGCCGCGTATTCAGCGCGCTCTTTGTGCTCCTTGCTCTCTGCTGCGAAACGGTCCACGCCGAATGGAAGCTGGTTTGGTCCGACGAGTTTGAATACGCGGGTCTGCCCGACTCTTCGCGCTGGAGCTACGATGTGGGTGGACACGGTTGGGGCAACGAGGAAGAGCAGTTTTATACGCAGGCGCGCACGCAGAACGCCCGCGTCGAAGACGGTTTTCTGACCATCGAAGCACGCCGCGAGTACAAGGAAGGTCGGCCCTATACTTCGGCGCGCTTGGTAACCAAGGGTAAAGGCGATTGGACCTACGGTCGCTTTGAAGTGCGCGCGCGGTTGCCCTCTGGCCGCGGCACGTGGCCGGCGATTTGGATGCTGGCTTCGCAGGATGTCTACGGTCAGAGCTACTGGCCCGACAACGGCGAAATCGACATTATGGAACACGTCGGCCACGATCCAGACGTCGTGCATGCCACCGTGCATACACGCGCCTACCACCACAGCATCGGCACGCAGCGCAGCGCCCAGCTGCGCGTGCCCGGTGCACGCGATAACTTTCACGTGTATAGCATAGAGTGGACGCCCGAAGAGATTCGCGGCTACGTCGATACGACGCACTATTACACGTTTAAAAACGAGCGTCTGGTTAACGTGCAGGCCGACTTTCGCCAGTGGCCCTTTGATCAGCCCTTTCACCTGGTGCTCAATCTGGCCGTCGGCGGTATGTGGGGCGGTGCACAGGGCGTCGACCACGCCATCTGGCCACAGATGATGGAAGTGGACTACGTGCGCGTGTATCAGCAGGCTGCGGATACGAGTGTGCATCCGCAGTCGTGGGGCCAGGTCAAGTCGAGCGATCCCTAAGCTTTTCGCATTTAGTGCTCTATTGACAGAGTCTGTGCCGTGGGCTATACCTGTGTCGCACCCTACAAAACGAGACGAGGAGAACGGGCTATGGCACTAGGTCAGGGCGATTACGCATACGAGTACTGCGGCGATTGGGCTGGATTGGCAGCGGACTATCGCGGCGGCTGGATTCCGGGTGTGGCCTGCGATTCGCAGGATCGCGTCTTTGTCTATTCGCGCAGCGAAACGCCACTAGAAGTGTATGACCGCGATGGGATCCACCTAGCGTCTTGGGGAGCGGGCGTGCTGCAGCCCAACTGCGCGCACGGTATCTTCGTAGACCGTGAAGACAACGTTTTTGT
Source organism: Gemmatimonadota bacterium (assembly GCA_038119905.1). GTDB lineage: Bacteria > Latescibacterota > UBA2968 > UBA8231 > UBA8231. The sequence goes on from JAYOKQ010000163.1 coordinate 4,136, forward strand.
CACGGATGCGACCGATCACGCCATCTACAAATTTAGCCCCGCCGGCCAGCTGCTTATGACGCTGGGCACGCCGGGGAAGGCGGGCGGGCGGGCGGGAGACCCATTCGACCGGCCGACGGACATGGCGATTGCCTCCAACGGCGACATCCTCGTATCGGACGGCTACGGCAACCATCACGTCCACCGCTACAGCGCGACAGGCGAGCACATCTGCACCTGGGGCGGGTCCGGTAGCGGTCCGGGCGAATTTTCCATTTCGCATACGGTGCGGGTGGATAAGGCCGATCGCGTGTGGACCTGTGATCGCGAGAATGGCCGGCTACAGATTTTTGATTTGGACGGGCGTTTTATCGACGAGTGGACGGGGCTGTTGCGGCCAAACAATATATTTATCGACGATGCGGCCGGCGTGATCTACATCGCCGAGCTGGGTCGGCGCATCAGCATCTTCGACCTGGCCACGCGCGCGCTCGTTTCCTCGTGGGGCGGCGGGGGCGATCCTAGCGACGTGCCGGGCGAATTTATCGGCGGTCCACACGGCATCTGGGTCGATCGCCACGGCGATATCTATGCCGGTGAGGTCGAATTAGGCGAAGTCGGACGCCTGCACAAGTACGTTCGCTGCCACTAGCCGCCGACGTTGCGCGGCACGTGCTGTTTGCCGCAGAGCAGCTGCTGCACCAGCTCCGACGGGTCCTCTATATCGGCCAGCTGACCGCGCATATCTTCCTGCGGAATAAAGCACGGCTTCAGATACATGCCGAGCAGGCACGAGCGCGACTGCGCCGTCCGGTTGGGTCGCGCCGTATGCCACCATGCTCCGTGCGCAAAGACGACGCTGCCGCGCATCCCCGTTAGAATCTGACCGTCCTCGCGCCAGGAGCCGGTATCTCCGTCGGGTGGGTGCCCCTTGGCGTGCGAGCCGGGCACGACGCCGGTTGCGCCATTTTCCTCCGTAAAATCATCCAACATCCACACCGTCTGACCGGCAAAGCGACCGGGCGGCCACGGCGGCTGGATCGACCAGTAGGGGTAGTCAGAGTGCCAGCCGATATGCTGGTGGCCCGGATAGACCGTATTGGCCGAGAAGGTCGCGCACATAATGTCGTCGCCTAAGTAGGCCTTCCACACGTCGACGACAAAGGAGTGGCACATCAGCTCGAGAAATACCGGGTCTTTGACGACGATCCTTCCCACGCGCTGCGTGCATCCTTGGCGGTTGGCGTCGGTGATTTCCTCTTCGAGCAGGCGGTGCAGCACCGCGCGCGCCGCGTCGGCCCGTTCGGGCGTGATGACGTTGGGCACGCAGCAGTAGCCGCGCTCGTCGATTTCTGCTGTAATAGACTCGATGTCGTGCATCAGCGCTGCTCCCGTTTGCGCAGGACAATTTTTGGATCGAAGTAGGTATTATTGGGATAGAATGCGGGCAGGTCAACGCCGTCGCCGCGTACCGCCGCGGCGAGGTGGAGCAGCGCTAGCGGCAGAGCCGTATCGATACTGCTCTCTCCAGATGTAGCACCCGAGGTGATCAGGTCACCGATCTGATACTGGGCCAATAGCTGCTCGCCTAGCGACTCGGCCGACTGCAGCAGGGCGCGCTCGCCTGTTGCCGCATAGAGGTCGAGCAGGCCGAAGAGCGCGCAGGCGTCGTTCTGCCCGCGGTTGACCCAGGCATCGGAACTGGCCGGTGATGTGCCGTTGGAAAAGTCTATAGGCTGGCGCACATCGCCCCACCCCATGCCGCGGGCCAGGTCGCCGGCCGTGTCGAGGAGTGCCTCGTCCCCCAGCAGGCGGAACGCGCGTGCGTAGGACAAAAAGAGCAGGCCGTCGGCCGGCACCGGCTGCAGCTTTTGCGGCGGGCAGTAGCCCACGCCCTCGTTGGCGTATTCGGGCAGCAATCGCGTGCCGTCGTTTAGTGCCGGATAGAAGCAGTGCGTTTTTGCGTCGTAGCAGTGCTGCGCTAGGCAGCGTAGATCCCGCTGCACAAACTGGCGAAAGGGCGCGCTCTTTTCGGCTCCGAGCGCGGCACTGAGGTTGCACAGGGTTACGGCGACCCGGCCGTAGCGGGTTTTGATCACGCCGCTGGTCAGCACGCTGGTTTCGTTGAGATCGCTGCGCTCGGCATAGGGACTTTTAAAGGAGGCGCGCACGCGGCAGGGGTCGCGGTGGTTGAACTGATAGCCGGCCAGTCCCGTGTCCGGGTGGCGTATCTGGTCGTAGCGCGACAGCAGCGCGCCGGCAGCGCGCAGCGGCACCTCGTCGCCCGACAAAACGTGCAGCAGTCCACCGCTCAGGATCAGGTCACTTCCGGTATTGATAAAAGACAGCGCGGTGTTTTCGACGATGGGCACGGGGCCGCCGGCAAAGGGCGCGTCCCACGCCTCTTTCCACTGGGTAAATTCGCCGTGGCGATTGAACAGCAGCGTCGACCAGTCCCAAATGTGGGCGTGCCAAAAGGCCTCGACAAAGCGTTGGGTTGCCGCCGGATCGACCCCGTAAAGGTACGCGTAGTGCGGATAGACGCATTTGAGTTCGTGGTTGCCAATAACGGGCGCGTCTTTGATTAAATCGTAGCTGGTGTGTCCGCCCCAGTAGAGCAGATCGGAAGACGGATCGCGCAGCTTGTCTAGTGCGGTGCCAATCCATTCGTTGGCTTGTGCACCATAGTCGGCTAGGCCGAGTGCGTTTAGCGCATCGAGCGTGCGCAGGAAGTTTTGCTGGCAGGCCAGATTTGACAGCGACTCGTCGCCCCAAAAAGTGGGCTGGTGCGTTTGTATATCGAGGCTGTCGGCCAGCAGGCCAGCGCGTCGGCCGCGCGTCCACACGGCCCGGGCGTAGGCGGCGATGGAGGAAGTAAAGTGGTCTGCGGTCATGGAAGACCCCCTTTGCAAGTATGGCGCGTAATATAGGGACTTTGCTATCGGGAGACAGCGTATCCCCACAGGGTATTTAAACAGGGCACTGTATACAGCAAGCGGAGGCTACCCATGGGCGGCCTCCGCTCGTTTTGCTTTTGCGTGTAAAGGAGCGCGCTTTATGCGCGGATGCGCGCGCTCACCGCACCCTCTTTGTCCTCGTCGTTTTCGATCACTAGCGTGGGGTCTTGCAGTTGCACCTGATTGAGGTGCCAGTAGATACCGCGCTGCGCCATCAGCTCATCGTGGTTGCCGCGCTCGGCAATACCCCCGTTACCCAGCACGACGATCTGGTCGGCGTTGCGGATGGTCGACAGGCGGTGGGCGATGA
>JAYOKQ010000164.1:0-7323 GCA_038119905.1 Gemmatimonadota bacterium
CTACCGAGATGCGCGGTTCATCTTTGCTGTCGGCCAGCGCATAGGGATAGTAGGGCAATACGGCCGTAATTCGCCCGGCAGACGCGTATTTCAACGCATCGAGCGCAATCAGCAGTTCCATCAGATGTTCACTAACGGAAGGACAAGAAGTCTGAATAAAGAACACGTCACAGCCGCGTACGTTTTCACATATTTTGACTTTGATGTTCTCGTTACTGAAACAGACAAACTCTATTTGCCCAGGATCTATGCCCAAATCAGCACAAATCCGTCGGGCCAACTCTGGATTGCTTTGACCTGCAAATACCTTGAGTTGGTTACTCATGTTAAGACCTATAGCATTTCGAGTTTGGTGCGGGCTCGACTGGCAATTGGAAAACTCGCATAATCCGCTACCACGCCCTCAAGCAATTGGCGCTGCTTGTCACGATCTCCCAATTGACCATAGCAACTAGCGGCACGCATGAGCGCTTGAGCGGCAGCGGCTTGTCCAATATGCTGCTGAGCAATGGTTTCGTAGCGCTGTGCGGCCTGCTCTACTTGTCCCTGTGCTTCCATACAAGCAGCCAGCCCGTTATTTGCCGCCTGCGCCAGGACATCTATTGGATCGTAATTCGCAAGATAGTCAGAGAAATATCGCTCAGCCTCGGCATAATTCCCGACAGCAAAATGCAGGTTTCCCATCAGCACCGTCCCCTGGGCCGATGCTTCTGTGCCTGCATATGTGGCCAGTAGCTGTTCCCCTTTGCGAAGGGCCTCATCGATTTGCCCAGACTGTTCTGCTATGAGCAGATCTCCGAGCATCGCTGCGGCATCTATTTGGGCCTGCTGTTGGGATTCTATAAAATAATTGATGCCTAATAGGACTACCACAAACCCGGCGAGACCGGCGAGAAAGGCCTGCGTATTATCCTGAACATATTGAACTGCATTAGCTAACCACTCTACGAACTCGTCTTCGCGGAGTTCGTCTTTGTCTAACTTCTGTGTTTCACTTGCCATGTAACCGTTTCCGTTTAATAAGTTAAAAGGTTTGTTATCGTATCAATGTCCGCCAGTTTTCCTCGGCCATTTAAAAAAGAAAGCTCCATAAGGAAACTAACGCCAGTAATTTCCGCACCCATTTCTACTAGCAAATCGCAGGTCGCGCGCATAGTGCCCCCCGTGGCCAGCACATCGTCGACCACGAGCACGCGCTGGCCAGCCTCGACAGCATCTACGTGGACTTCGACCGCGTCAGTGCCATATTCTAGGGCATAATCTCTACGCTTTACATCAAAGGGAAGCTTGCCCGGTTTTCTGACGGGTACAAAACCGCAGCCCAGTTCCAACGCGATACCCATCCCAAAAATAAACCCTCGCGACTCGATGCCGACGACCCGCTCAACCCGGGCCTCCCGATAGGGATCGGCCATGGCTTGGACAGCAAGAGCTAGCTGCTCTGCATCAGCCAGAAGCGGGGTTATATCTTTAAAGACGATTCCCTCTTGGGGGAAATTAGGCACATCGCGTATTAAGCGCTCTATTTCGGACATCTAATGTGTTACCTCAAAGCAAGTAAAGGTTCGATTTTGGCAGGGCTGTTTATTTGCTTCACAACGATCGACTCGGCTTCCCGCTGGACCTCGCTCAAGTTGATCTACTAATTGCTGCAGAGCTTGTTTTGTTCCCTCCGCCCAGACTTCAACACCCCCTTGGGACGTGTTGCGCACGGTTCCTACGAGCTGAAGGCTCTTTGCTTTCTGCAGTACAAAATAGCGAAAACCGACTCCCTGTACGCGCCCGGAAATATTGACATGTAAGCGATATAACATATATTTACATAATAATATTTATACGCGTTTTAAAACAAAGCATAAATGAAAGGGGCCGCTGCAGAGCCCTGGGTCATGACAATTAGCAGGCCCAACAGAATTAATGTGGTGAAAATGGGACCCAACCACCACTTTTTGCGCACTTTCATAAAAGCCCAAAGTTCGCCAATAATACTCAGTTTACTCGGCATGGATGTTCTTTTTCTCCGCTAAATCAAGCGGCTTACAGATTCTCCGTGGTGAATGGCCTTGATGGCATCGCCAAAAATACGAGCAACCGACAGCACTTCTATTTTACGACGCGGTTTACCCTCGGGCAGCGGAATGGTATTTGTAGTAGCAAATAACTCGACAGGCGATTCATCGATGCGTTCCATTGCCGCTCCTGAAAATACGCCGTGCGTACATCCAGCTAAAATTCGCCGTACTCCGCGGTCTTTCAAAATACGCACGGCTTCCATCATAGACCCCCCAGTGAGCACTTCATCATCAAAGAGAAGGGCATCTCGACCTTCAATATCTCCAATGATGTTTTGAATTTCAGCCTTTTCGTCGTCGGCATGCCGCCTCTTATCCATTATAGCCAGGGGCAAATCCAGTCTATTGGCATATGCGCTCGCCTCATCTGCACTACCGACGTCTGGTGAAACGACAACTGCATTACTCATATCCTTGCCGCGCATAAAGTTACAGATCAAGTTTGTGGCCCAAAGTTGATCTACTGGAATGCGGGAGAATGCTACAATTTGCGGCGAGTGCAGCGTCATCGTTAGTATGCGATCGGCGCCGGCAGCCTGCAGCAGATCGGCAACAAGTCGCGCGCTGATTGAAATTCTTGGCTCGTCCTTTTTATCGGACCGAACATAGGGATAGTAAGGCAAAACAGCAGTAATACGCCGAGCAGATGCATACTTAAGCGCGTCGATGATAAGCAGCAATTCCGTCAAATTATCATTGACGGGCGAACTCGAAGTTTGTACGACAAACACATCGTCTTCGCGCACATTTTCTTGAATCTGCACTTTAATATTATCGTTGGGGCTTCGTTCAATATGTATGCGACCGGGGGCAAGGTCCAAATAGTCGCAAATCTCCCCGGCTAATGCAGGGTTGCTCGATCCAGACATAATTTTGAGGTAATTCTTCATATCTGATCTCTTGGTGCGCGGATGGTTTTTGTCAATTCAGTCAATATTGCTAGGACCAAACTACGTGTAAAACGGATCTTGACAAGGCAGAGTTTGCTTTATACTTTGCGCGATCCATTTTATAAAGTCGAATGAGTGCGTATGCCCCGTGTCAATATCATGCTGCCCGACGAATTGTTGGGCCAAATAGATCAAGTAGCCGAAGCAGAGGGCGTCAACCGAAGTAAGCTCCTACGCCTTGCAGTGTTGGCCTATTTTGACCAGCGCGAAGATTCGCTTGAGCGCGAACAACGGCGTATAGACATTCGCCGAGCCATGGAAATTCAAGATGCGCTGCGCCGAGAAACAGGCCCCTGGGACGCGCTTAAAGCGCTGCGTATTGAACGCCAAGAAGCATGATTCAGTACGCGCTAGATACCTCTATCCTGCTGCGCTGGTTCTCTCTCCACCACGATGCAGATACAGATCGGGCGCTGCGACTTCGCCAAGAGCAACAAGAAGACCGCATCGAACTGGCCGTATTGAACACCACGCTGTGCGAACTAGCCCACGTTTTAAAAGAGGCCGACCGCTTCGATCAGAGCGACGTAGATGCTGCGCTGGCCAGTTTAGAATTCATGCATATAAAAGTTGTGAACTACGATTTGGGACTGGCTCGACGCGCAACGCAGATTGCATTTGAGCACGATATCAGCGTCTACGCTGCCGGCTTTATTGCCCTTGGTGCCGATTTGCGCTGCCAGGCCCTGACCTGTGACCGCATGTTGTATACCAAAATCGCCAATCTGCCGTGGACGACTTTGCTGGCCACTATTACAATCTAAGGTATCTATATTGCGTTCAGCGCGCACTCGATATCTTCAATAAGAATCTCTTTTTCTTCAATCCCCACCGAATACCGCACCAACTCGTCTTTTATACCAATAGCCAAGCGATCTTCCGCACTTAAATCGTAATAAGAAACGGTCGCTGGGTGAGATACAAGCGTTTCGACCCCCCCCAAACTAGGTGCGATGTGCGGAACTTGCAGAGCGTGGACAAATTGCCGGGTCTTTTCGAGATCACCCTCAATTTCAAAGCTTATCAGCCCACCAAAACCGCGCATCTGTTCGCGAGCGGTAGCATGATCTTCATGACTCGGCAAACCCGGATAAAATACACGTCGTATCTTGCTATGGTTCTCTAAAAACTCAGCGAGCGCCAAAGCCGTGTCATTCTGTTGACGGACGCGTAGGCCCATCGTTTTTAAGCCGCGAATAAGCAAATAGGACGTATTCGGATCGGTGGTCGCGCCAGTGACTCGTTGGAATTCGCGGATAGCATCAACGAGCGGGGCACTTCCACAGATCACTCCGGCCATCAGGTCGTTGTGTCCCCCCATATATTTCGTGGCGCTGTGAATAACAAGGTCTACGCCAAATAGCAGGGGCCGTTGGTTAATTGGTGTCGCCAACGTGCTGTCGATGAGCACTTTTAATCGGTGCTCTTTGGCAAAGGCTACCAACTGATGTAGGTCGAGCACGCGCAAATGGGGATTGGTCGGTGACTCGCTAAAGATAATGCGCGTTTCAGGGCGAACCGCAGCCTGCAGTGCTTCCATATCGCCCGGCTTAACTACAGACGTTTCGATGCCAAACTTACCCAAGCTGCGGCAAAACTTGGCCGTCATGCGGTAACAGTCTTCCATGATGATGATGTGCTGTCCCGAGCGCAACATCGCCAATAACACCGAACATATGGCTGACATTCCCGATGAAAAGAGCAAGGCATCTTCGGCCCCTTCAAGAGCTGCGATCTTTTCCTCTGCCACGCGCTGCGTGGGATTGCCGTAGCGAGCATACTCGAAGCCATTGCGCTCACCCGCTTTGAATGCTTCAAACTCGTCTAGTCGAGAAAAGGTGAACGTCGCTGTTTGCGCAATGGGCGTGATAAGCGATTGCGCAAAGCGATCCCTGCGTTCTCCGCCATGGACCGACAGGTGAGAAGCAGCGAATGGTGGGTCTTTATGTTCCATCTATGTGATCTCTCAAAGGTAATAGTCCATCCTACAGAGCGTATTTACGCTCGCTGTGGACGCGCCTCAATTGAGCGTAAAATAGCAGCTCGTACCTTTTCGTACTCAGCATCTACTTCTACAGGCTCATTCTTATAGGGTGCATCAATTCCCTGCTGTTCGAGGGTCCCCTCGTGATAGCGCACCTTAAAGTCTGGAAATTTGAGACCATGGGCCGTTGATACTACGACTACGCGATCCTGTGACTTGATCGCCCCCTGATCCAAGAGTTTAAACAGCGCAACCATCGCAACACCTGTATGCGGACAGGTGAACAAGCCCGTGCGATCGGCGCGCGCGCAGGCATTGGCCAATTCGCTTTCACTAGCCTGTTCAACAATTCCGTCAAAAGCCTTTAATGTCCGTATAGCCTTGTCCCGACTTACAGGATCGCCAATCTTAATAGCACTGGCCAGCGTATCCCCAGCTGTAACGGACTCAAATGATTTGAAATTGTTCTTGTAGCTCAGATAAAGTGGATTTGCCTGCTCCGCTTGTCCTACTGCAATGCGTGGAAGCCGGTCGATAATACCCATTTCCTTCATTTCCAGCAGGCCTTTACCCAGCGCACTCACATTTCCGAGGTTGCCCCCGGGAATAATGATCCAATCGGGCACATCCCAATCAAATTGCTGCACTAATTCGATGGCAACGGTCTTTTGTCCCTCTATTCGCAGCGAATTCATTGAATTCGCCAGATAGATATTTTCGCGTTGGCTGATCTCCCGAACGAGGCGCATGCAGCCGTCAAAATCTGTGCGCAATGAGAGCGTAAGCGCACCATTGGCAATGGGCTGAATTAGCTGTGAAGTCGTGATCATATTTTTAGGCAGCAGGACAATGGCCGGGATATTCGCCGCAGCGCAATAAGCCGCCAACGCCGCTGAGGTATCTCCCGTGGAGGCACAGGCCACAGCGGGGATGTCGATCCCCTCGGCACGCATTTGGTTGACCATAGAAACTAAAACGGTCATCCCAAGATCTTTAAAAGAGCCTGTATGACTATTGCCACACTGCTTGATCCACAGGTCCTCCAACCCCAATTCGTTGCCCAATCGTTCCGCCCAAAAGAGATTGCTACCCCCCTCATACATCGAAACCACATTTCCATCTTCGACCATGGGACAGACCATTTCCTTCTTGCCCCAAACACCACTTCCAAAGGGAAAGGAAGTGCGCATGTAGCGCTGATCAAAGAGGGTTTTCCAATCGGATCCCGAACGAGTTCTCAATGCTTCAATATCGTGCTGAACCTGCAGTAAACCGCCACAGCTTTGACAGGTATAAACGATTTCGTTTAGGCGATATGTATCTTCGCAGTCTATGCATTTAAACCACGCACTATAACTCATTTTCACACCCATTGGATACTTATTTACAGCTTAATAGTGGATTTACTAATCTATTGTAGTCAGTTACTTACAGCAAGTAAACCAGCACGAAAAAAGCCGATAGGGAGACGTATATATCCCCTACCGGCCGAGTAAAAACTTTCTTTTATGAGCTTAGCCAAACAGTGCGTCGATTTCGTCCTGACTTACTTGGCTCATATCTTCCTCATCCTCACCATCAGCCTCCCGTTTTTTAGGCTTTTTTTTTGCCTTTGGAGCAGCTTTCTTTGCCGAAGGTTCATCGTCCAAAAGAGCCGTCATTTCTTCTTCAGAAATATCTGCTCCTCCGGCCATATCGTCTTCATCTTCTTCCCCGAGCAAATCGTCGATATCTATATCATCCCCGCTATCGTCTACCTCGTCAGCACCTATTAGATCGTCCAAATCGTCCTCCCCGCCGGCGTCTTCATCATCGTCGTCATCGGCCAACAAGTCGGCTAGATCGTCGTCGTCCTCGGCGCTATCTTCGTCAGCGAGTAGATCCTCTACATCTTCTTCATCCGCTTCGTCTTCGTCGTCCAACAAATCGTCTAAATCGTCGGCACTCGCCTCGTCTTCGTCGTCGGCCAACAAGTCGGCCAGATCGTCGTCGTCCTCGGCGCTATCTTCGTCAGCGAGTAGATCCTCTACATCTTCTTCATCCGCTTCGTCTTCGTCGTCCAACAAATCGTCTAAATCGTCGGCACTCGCCTCGTCTTCGTCGTCGGCCAACAAGTCGGCCAGATCGTCGTCGTCCTCGGCGCTATCTTCGTCAGCGAGTAGATCCTCTACATCTTCTTCATCCGCTTCGTCTTCGTCGTCCAACAAATCGTCTAAATCGTCGGCACTCGCCTCGTCTTCGTCGTCGGCCAACAAGTCGGCCAGATCGTCGTCGTCCTCGGCGCTATCTTCGTCAGCGAGTAGATCCTCTACATCTT
>JAYOKQ010000165.1:0-7157 GCA_038119905.1 Gemmatimonadota bacterium
GCACAAGGGCTACGGTTTGGCGCTGTTGGTCGAATGCTTTGCCGGCGCGCTGGCCGGTGCGGCCATGACGCTCGACGTGCTGTCGTGGGCCAAGGTCTCGGACGCGCCCTGCGACGAAGGGCACGTTTTTATTGTGTTCGACGTGGCGGCGATGATGGGCCGGGCGCAGTTTGGAGCACGCGTCGACGAGTTGATTGAACGCATGCACGCCGCGCCGAGGGCCGACGGCGTCGAGCGCATCTACGTGCCGGGCGAGATGGAGTGGGCGTGCGAGCAGGACGCTAGAGCGCACGGCGTGCCGCTGACCGGGCTGGCGATGGACAGCCTGCGAGGGCTGTCGGCAGACGTTGGTATATCGGCGCCCTTTTAACGAGTGCAGACCGCGTCGTATGACGCGCATTTAACGGAGAAAAACTATGGCGATGACGACTATGCACGACGTACAGCCCTATGTCGATTCGACGTCGCTGCTGCTCGATGCAGCGGCGCTCAGACAGCGTGCGCGAGAAGACGGCTGCTTGTTCTTTCGGGGACTGCTGCCCCAAGACGACGTGCTCGACGTGCGCGGACAGGTGCTCGAGGTTTGCCGGCGGCACGGCTGGCTCGTAGAGGGCAGTGATCCGATGCAGGGCGTAGTGCGCGCCGAGGGCGCGGTGATCGAATCGGGCGATCCGCGCTGGCAGGCCTTTTACTGCGACGTGCTCAAACTGCGCGCCTTCCACGCGCTGGCGCTGCACGACAAGATGGTCGATGCGCTGGGCGTGCTCTTTGGCGAGGCGGTGCTGCCGCACAGCCGCAATATCTGTCGGGCGATGTTCCCGCAGACGCAGACGCATTCCACGCCGCCGCACCAGGACCACTTCTATATTGGGGGTAGCGACGAGACGTGGACGGCGTGGATTCCCCTAGGGGATTGCCCGGCCGAACTGGGTTCGCTGGCGGTGGCACGCGGCACGCACGCGGGCGGATTCATCCGCGACGTGCACGAGGCGAAAGGTGCCGGTGGCCGCGCCGTAGAGGTGGCGGAAGAGGCGGCGTGGTTTGGCGGCGATTTCGAGTGTGGTGACGTGCTCTTTGTGCACAGCTTAGCCGTTCACCAGGGTCGCGATAACGGGACGGCCGATCGATTGCGCCTGTCGGTAGACTATCGCTACCAGCCGCAGAGTCATCCCGTGCGCGAAGACTCGCTGCTGCCGCATATGGGTTGGTTGAGCTGGGAAGATATCTATGCGGATTGGGCGGCTGACGATCCGCTGCGCTACTACTGGCAGTCGTGGAACCTAGACGTGCAGGCGCGCTAGTCCCAGATGGGCCAGGCGCCCTCCTGCAGCTGCGTCCAGATCTGCGTGAAGTCGTCGCTGCCGTCGTCCTCCCACTCGCGCAGACGCACGCCGGGTGCAAAGGACTCGTCGACGCCTCCTTTCATCAAGTCTTCCGCCTGCTGAAGGTTGCGGTAGTAGTGTCGGATGCCGCCCGGCAGCTCTACGATGGAGACGTGGCGTGGCCACTGCACGGCGGCGGCGTCCCGGTAGCGCGCAACGGCGTCCTCGTCTAGTTCAACGCCGAGCCCGGGTCCCTCGGGCACGCGCATAAAGCCGCGCTGCACGTCCAACGGCTGCGCAATGAGGTCGTCCTCGTAGGAGTGGCTGGCCGTTACGCCCGGCAGCGTTGCCGTATGCATGACGGCACCTAGCTGGCAGGCGAAGGCACTGGTAATACCCGTGCCGACATACTGCAAGAGAATCGGCGTATTGGCCGCGGCAAAAGCCCACGAAGCGGCCAGCGCGTTACGCACGTTCTCATGGCTGCATAGCGCGCCGTCAAAATCGCCCGCGCGGAGGCCCAGCCACGGCCCGGACGGCTGGCGCGAGGGGCCGTCGAAAATGGTGCTGACCCCGTGCAGGTAAAAGGGAATGCGAATTTCGCGGTGCAGCCGGCGCCACCCTTCTACGTCGTAGGCGAAGATGGGCTCTTCGACGCCTTTGACCACCGGTATGTCTTCTAGTGCGCGCAGCACGGGCAGCGCTTTCTCAACGCTGATCAACGCGCCGTTGAAATCGAATTCAATGCGAAAATCGGGTGGGGCGACCTGTTGCATGGCCTCGGCCTGCTCGACGACGTCGTAAAAGGCGCGCGCCTTGCACTTGAGGCCGCGGTAGCCGCGCTCGGCGGCGATTTCCACTTCGCGCGCTGAATCTTCTGGCGACATGCAGGGCATCCACCAGCCCATACTCACCCACTGCCGCCGCTGCTGGCCCATCAGCTTCCAAGCCGGCTGTCCTAGGTGTTTGCCCATCAGGTCATAGCAGGCCATGTCCAAATTGAATGGCCCCGTACCCATTACGTGGTCAAAGGGATCGCTGCCCAAATAGGGTGCCAGCTGCGCCTCATCAAACGGCGGACCTACGCGTTCGCCTAGTCCGACTAAGCCAGTATCGGTGTGGAACTTGTAGAGCGTGAGCTCCTCCGTCATGGCAAAGTGATAGAAGGCTTTGCGGATGCGCTCTTCGTAGGGGACGCGCAGCGGTATGGCTTCGATATCGACGATTTTCACGGGGCGCTCTCCGGGAAAGGAGGAAGTGGTTGCTGCGTGCCAGTATACGCAGCCGTTCGGTGGTGCGCTACTCGGTTTGGCAGTGGGGGCAGAAGTAGAGCCGGCGGCTGTTAACGCTGATCTTCTCTATCGTTTCGCCGCACTCGTAGCAGGCCTCGCCCTGGCGGGCAAATACCCAGTGGCGGCTTTCGGCAAAAGTGCGTCCAGCGTTGCGCATGGCTCTATAACTCGCTAGGTCGTTGGTCACGCCCTGCGTGTCATAGGACTGCTGCGTCAGGGCCAGCGTATGCTGAGCTAGCGCCGCTCGCGCCGCACTGGATACATCGCCTAGGCGGCGCAGGGGATGGACGCGCGCACAGAACAGGATTTCGCTGCGCAGATAATTGCCCAGACCGGCGAGAAAGCCCTGGTCTAACAGCAGCGCGCCGAGCTGTCGTCCTTGGAACGTCGGCTCGGCGTAGCGGGCTGCGATCGCTGCGCCCGTCGTGTCGCTGTCGAGGACATCCGGTCCGAGCTTGCTGAGAAAGGAGTGGGTCGCCATCTCTCCTGCGTCGAGCACTTCGATGTCGGAGGCCGAGTAAAGCAGGCAGGCGTGGTGACGCGTGTGCAGGGCCAGGCGCAGCTGGCGGCCTGTTTTGGGTTCTGCGCCGCGCTCGGCGACGAACCAGCGACCGTAGAGCTGGTTGTGCGAGTAGATGGCGTGATCTCCGAACTCCGTTAGCAGTGCCTTGCCGCGCGGCCGCACGCGCTGGACCCTGCGGCCACACAGGGCCGATTCCCACGGCTTGAGATGTTCAAAGGCAAAAAAAACGTCCACGAGCTTTTTACCGACGAGGGCGTCGGCCAGTTCGTCTGCCACGCGCTTGATTTCTGGCCCTTCCGGCACTCAATCCTCCCAGTCGATGGCTTTGCCTTCTAAAGCGGCCGCTAGTAGAGCGCGGGTGTAGTCCTCCTGCGGCTCGTCGAAAATCCGCTCGGTGGCTCCGCGCTCGACGACTAGGCCGTCCTTCATGACAAGGACCTGACTAGCCATAGCGCGCACGACTTTTAGATCGTGACTAATGAATAAGTACGCCAAGCCGTGCGCCTTCTGCAGGCGCAGCAGCAGTTCGATAATCTGTGCCTGCACCGTCTTATCGAGTGCGCTGGTCGGTTCGTCGAGCACGACAAAGCGCGGCTCTAGGACCATGGCGCGGGCGATGGCGATGCGCTGGCGCTGGCCGCCGGAAAACTCGTGTGGAAAACGATCCATGCTCGCAGCATCTAGGCCGACTTCCTCTAGGCTATTGGCCACGCGCTGGCGCCGCTCTTCGTAGGTGGCGCCGATGCCGTGGACCAGCAGGCCTTCCTCTATGACTTGAAAAGCCGACATGCGGGGGCTTAGGCTAGAGAACGGATCTTGAAAGACGATCTGCATCTGCCGGCGCAGCGGCCGCACGTCGCTCTGCTTCCAGCCCTGGATATCGCGCCCCTCAAATTCGATGGGGCCCGCGCTGGGCAGCAGGCGCAGCAGCGCTTGACCCAGCGTGCTCTTGCCCGAGCCCGACTCGCCGACTACGCCCAGCGTCTGCCCGGCGCGCACCTGGAGCGAAATACCATCAACAGCCTTTACGTGGCCCACGGTGCGGCGCAGCAGTCCGCGCATAATGGGGAAGTGCACCTTGAGGTCGCGCGTTTCGACGACGACGGGTGCCTCTTCGTCGAGCGCTGGTGCCTGTCCGCTGGGCTCGGCGTTAATGAGCATTTTCGTGTAGTCGTGCTGGGGCGCGCTAAACAGTTGGCGCGTGGCGTTGTGCTCGACGAGGTGCCCGTCCTTCATAACGTAGACGCGGTCGGCCATGTGGCGGACGATGCCTAGGTCATGAGTGATGAGCAAGATGGCCATACCCAGCTGCTGCTGCAGGTCTTTGAGCAGCTGTAGAATTTGTGCCTGCACCGTCACGTCGAGTGCGGTGGTCGGTTCGTCGGCGATGAGCAGATCCGGTTCGTTGGCCAGTGCCATGGCGATCATCACGCGCTGGCGCTGACCGCCCGAAAGCTGGTGCGGCCAGGCGTCGAGTCGCTCTTCGACGTTGGGCAGACCGACCAGTTTTAGCAGCTCTATGGCGCGCGCACGCGCCTGCGATCGCTCCATACGGCGGTGCAGGATGAGCGTTTCGCTGATCTGCTTTTCGATGGAGTGCAGCGGATTGAGCGAGGTCATCGGTTCCTGGAAGATCATCGCTACGCGTCCGCCGCGCAGCGCGCGCAGCTGCTGATCGGGTGCGCCGAGCAGTTCGTCGCCGTCAAGGCGGATGCTGCCGTGCGGGTGGCTGGCACGCGGATAGGGCAAGAGCTGTAGAACGGATAGCGCCGTGACGGATTTGCCCGAGCCCGATTCGCCGACCAGCGCTACCGTCTCCCCCTTTTCAACCACCAGCGAGGCGCTGTGAACGGCATCGACATCGCCCTCTTCGGCGTGGAAGCGCACGCCCAGCTGTTCTATCTCGAGCAGGCTCATGCGTCGTCTCCAGCGCCGGCAAAGGTCTTGCGCGGATCAAAGGCGTCGCGCACCGCCTCGCCGATAAAGACCAGCAGAGAGAGCATGATCGCCAAGGTGAAAAAGGCAGAAAAGCCCAGCCACGGCGCCTGCAGGTTGCGTTTGCCCTGGCCGAGTAACTCGCCCAATGACGGCGATCCGGGGGGTAGGCCAAAGCCGAGGAAATCGAGCGAGGTGAGCACGCCCACCGATCCGGTCAACACGAAAGGCATAAAGGTGAGCGCTGATACCATGGCGTTGGGCAGCACGTGGCGCCACATGATGCGCGCGTCGCTTTGGCCTAAGGCGCGGGCCGCTTTTACAAAGTCGAAGTTGCGCGCGCGCAGGAATTCGGCGCGCACAACGCCGACCAAACCCATCCAGCGGAACATTAATAGCAGGCCGAGAAACCACCAGAAATTGGGTTCGACAATACTGGCCAAAATGATGAGCAGGTAGAGCATTGGCAGCCCCTGCCATATCTCTATAAAACGCTGGAAGAGCAGGTCGACCCAGCCGCCAAAGTAGCCCTGTACCGCGCCAGCCGTCATGCCGATGGCCGTGCTAAAGACGGTCAGCAGCAGGCCAAAGAGCAGCGAGATGCGGTAGCCATAGAGCAGACGCGCCGCTACGTCGCGCGCCTGATCGTCGGTGCCCAATAAGTTGTCGGCGTCGGGTGGCGAAGGAGCCGGTTGCTTGAGATCGTAATTCACCGTGTCGTAGCGATAGGGAATGGGCGGCCAGACAATCCAACCTTTTTCTTCGATTAGCTCCTGGACAAAGGGGTCGCGGTATTCGGCCTCCGTTTCGAAATCGCCGCCAAAGGCTGTCTCGGGATAGGTGAAGAGCACGGGACAGTAGAACTGGCCGTCGTAGCGCACTAGTAGCGGACGGTCGTTGGCGATAAACTCGGCCGGCAGGCTGCCCAGAAAGAGCAGTGCGAAAATCCAGGTGCTCCAATAGCCGCGCCGATTGCGGCGGAAGTTAGTCAGTCGCCGCTGGTTGAGACGCGAAAGGCGGAAACCCAGCAGGCGCTGCTCTCGGGGGGGTGAGGACGATGTGCTCACGAAGCCCTCGAAGGACGGTTAGACGTAAGTTCCATCTCTACGTCTCCCGGCTGTCAAAGTCGATGCGGCGGTCGACCAACGTATAGGTCAAATCGCCGATCAGCTGCATGACGAGCCCAAGCAGAGTGAAAAAGTAGAGCGTGGCAAACATCACGGGATAGTCGCGCCCGATCGCTGCCTCGTAGCCGAGTAGGCCGAGACCGTCGAGCGAGAAAATGATTTCCGTCAGCAGGGAGCCGGTAAAGAAGATATCGACAAAGGCGCCGGGAAAGCCGGCGATGACGATCAGCATGGCGTTGCGAAAGACGTGGCCGTAGAGCACGCGGCGCTCCGTCAGGCCCTTGGCGCGCGCCGTGATGACATACTGCTTGTTGATTTCGTCTAGAAATGAATTTTTGGTCAGCAGCGTGAGTCCGGCAAAGCCGCCGATGAGCATGGCGCTGACCGGCAGCGCTAGATGCCAGAAGTAGTCCAGTATCTGGTCGAGGGTGCTCAGCTCGTCCCAGTTCGTCGAGGTCAGTCCGCGCAGGGGAAACCAGTCTAGGTAGTGGCCGCCGGCAAAGACGACGATCAGCAGGACGGCAAAGAGAAAGCTGGGTATGGCGTAGCCAATAATGATGATGGAAGAGGTCCATACGTCAAAGCGCGTGCCGTCGCGCACGGCTTTGGCAATGCCGAGCGGGATGGAGATGCAGTAGGTCAGCAGCGTCGTCCACAGGCCGAGTGAAATGGACACGGGCATTTTCTCGCGCACCAGATCAATGACGCTTTGGTCGCGGTAAAAGCTCTCGCCAAAATCAAAGCTGAGGTACGAACCGATCATGCTGAAAAAGCGCTCGTGCAGCGGCTTGTCAAAGCCGTACATGCGCTCGAGTTCGGCGATGAGTTCGGGGTCGAGTCCCTGAGCGCCGCGGTACTTGCTGCTGAATTCGCCGCTCTGCGCCGCGTCCATCGCCTCGCCCATTTCGGAGCCGGTAACGCGCTCCGTCGCATCTGTGCTGAAGCCCTGAATCTGGGC
>JAYOKQ010000166.1:0-5415 GCA_038119905.1 Gemmatimonadota bacterium
ATGCCCAAACATACGATTCACGTCATTTCGCACACCCACTGGGACCGCGAATGGTATATGCCGTTTGAACGGCATCGCCGTCGCCTCGTGACACTCTTTGATAACCTGTTGGACCTGATGGATGCCGATCCGGACTTTCTCCATTTTCACGCCGATGGCCAGATTATTCCGTTGGATGATTATCTGGAGATTCGGCCGCAGGCGCTGCCGCGCATACAAAAAGCGGCGGCGGAAGGCCGTCTCTCGATCGGACCGTGGTATGTGCTGCAGGACGAGTTTCTGACCAGCGGCGAGGCGAACGTGCGCAATATGGCTTTAGGGCTGAAACGCGCACGGATCTTTGGCGAGCCGTGTATGTTGGGCTATTTGCCCGACAGCTTCGGCAATATTGGACAGATGCCGCAGATTTTGCGCGGCTTTGGCATCGACAATGCCGTGTTCGGGCGCGGGGTGAATAGCTACAACCCCGACGTCGATAGCGAGGATCCGGCAGCGATTGGCTACAAGTCAGAGTTTACCTGGCGTGCCCCCGACGGCTCGGAGGTACTGGGTGTTTTTATGGCCAACTGGTATGCCAATGCGATGACGATCCCCTCGGATGAAGGGGAGGTCAAAGCCTACGTCGATAAAACGCGCGATGCCTGTCTGAAGTTTGCTACGACATCCCAGCTGCTCTTTATGAATGGCTGCGATCATACCCCCTCTCAGCCCGATATCAGCACGGCGCTGCGCTTGGCCAATGCCGAAGTTGAAGACGCAGAGCTCGTTCACTCTAGCTTTGATGCCTATTTGGAAGCGCTGCGTGCCGAAGTAAAAGATCTGCAGGTCAAAGAGGGTGAAATGCGCAGCGAGTATACCGACGGCTGGGGAACGCTGACCAACGTGCTGAGCAGTCGCCTGTATCAGAAACGGGCCAACTGGGCGTGCCAGACCCTGCTTGAAAAAGGCGTAGAGCCGCTGGGCGCCTTGGCTGCCCACTACGGCGGTGACTACGATGAAGACATGGTGTGGTACGCGTGGAAGACGCTGATGCAAAACCACCCGCACGACAGCATCTGCGGCTGTTCCTGTGATGAAGTGCACCGCGAAATGGACACCCGCTTTGAAAAGTGCGCGATTTTGGCGGGGCAGCTGTGCAGTGAGCATATGGAGTATTTGGCGAATCAGGTAGACACGTCGGGTTTCTCCGATGCGCTGACAGCTGTCGTAGTATACAATCCGCTGGCGGCATCGCGCGTCGAGCGCATAGAAGTCGATATAGATCTGCCCGAGAGCGATGCGACGGCCGGGTTTGTTCTGCGCGATGCTTCGGGCAACGAACGGCCGACGCACGTGGTCAAAGACTATGGCGTGGTGTGGGACTACGATCTGCCCGACGTCGGTTTTCGCCAACCCTATGACAGGCGTCGCGTGCGGCTGGTCTTTGAAGCGGAACTACCCGCCGGCGGTTTGAGTGCCTACGGCGTTTTTTCTGCAGAGGCGTCAGTGGACCAACCCGTCGACGAGATGGAAAACGATTATCTGCGCGTTGAACTAAAGTCCGACGGTTGCTTTGATCTGGTCGACAAGGTAAGCGGTCGTCGCTTTTGCGATCAGCACAGGATCGAAGATAGCCTAGACTGCGGGGACGAATACAACTATCGAATCCCAGAAGACGACGTGGTGGTGCACGCGACAGCGGAGCACACGCAGCTGGGATCGATAGTAGACAATGGCGTGTATAAGACGTGTCGTATCGAGACCGTGCTACAGGTGCGAGGGCAGGCGTTACCCATCGCCTATGAGCTCCGCCTTGGTCGGCACAGTCGGCGTTTGGAAGTGCGTATGTCGCTGGAAAATGCGTCGGAAAACCATCGTCTACGCGTGCTCTTTCCCAGCGATATAGACAGCGCGACGGCCGTGGCCGACGGTCAGTTTGATCAGGTCGAGCGCGCTATTACGCCCAGCGAAGTCTGGCAGAATCCGTCCAACTGTCATCCGCAGCAGGCGTTTGTTGCCGTCGATAATAAGAATAGCGGTCTGTTGGTCGCCAACCGCGGGCTGCCGGAGTACGAAATAGTGCAGGATAGTCGTAACACGATTGCGCTAACGCTGCTGCGGGCAGTGGACCGGCTTGGCGACTGGGGCGTTTTTCCGACGCCGGAAGCGCAGTGTAAAGGGACTTTTGTGTGCGAATATGCGCTCGTGCCGTACGGGGGTGAGCGCGCAGTTGCTGCCGCTGAGGCCTATGCCTTTAACGCGTCGCCGCATGTAGCACAGACCGCGCTGCACGCAGGTCCGATTGTGCCCACTGCGGCGCTTGTATCACTCAAGCCCGCGCCCCTCGTCCTATCGGCTATTAAGCGAGCCGATGGTCGCGATGGACTGATTGTGCGATTTTTTAATCCGACGACCGAGACGCTGAATGCGCATCTGCACCTAGGCCTCTACTTTGATCGAGTCTATGCGTGCGACTTGGCGGAGAATCGCACACGCGAACTGGCGCGTAGCGGAGCCGATGAACATACTGTGGAAATCGAGGCCGGCGCTAAAGAGATCGTCACGTTGGAATTTATCACCGATGACAGGAGGGCCTAGAGAGCGTGCTCTCGCAAATAGTCGGGTGAGGTATAGCGATGTTAATCGCCTTCTGGTCGGCTTGGTCGTCGATCAGAAGGCGATTTTTTTAGGATGAATCTGCAATGGGAGTGCGTTGTTGCTAGGCCAGCGTTCGAACAAAGAAGAGCTCGCGTCGTATGCTATGGGCGAGTTGGCTTGTCTTGTCGCCTAGCCCGGCCGGTTTGTCCGCCGCCATTAATTGTTCATAGTGTTGTTCCATAACGGACATGCTGTCCCACTGCCTCTCCCAAATGAATTTGAGCGAATCTTCGCTGCCGGCTAGTGGCTGGTAATATTGCTTGGGTGGAAAGCCTCCTACGGATCGCTCAACTTCGATCCACTGTTTTTCGTGGGCCATTATTTCGTCCCAGGCGGCGTGGTCTCTCATCTGGTGTATCCAACGTTCCATGATGGCCATTATATCTTTCCTTCCTCTTTAGGTTAAGTGCAGCGCTTGGCTGACGACGCGTGCCGCTGCTTCGTCGTCCAAGCAGGGCGTTATATCTATCTGCAGCCTGTCGTTCCAATGCTGCATCCACTGCACGAGTAATTCGACGTCGTCTGTCTCCCAAATACTCGTTCCACGCAGGCCGCTTACGTCGTGCCAGCGACCGAGCATGACGAGTCCCTCTGGCACTTGGTACGCGGGGTTTTCTGCGCTGTCGATAAACCGAGAGAACACGTCGTCTCGATGGGTGTTGTTGGGCATATGCCAGTCAGCTCTGTATAGCATGCGGGCTCCTTTCAGGATCTGATGCCGTTGCAGGTAATGTGTAAGCAGGTCGTTCCTGCTAAGAGGGGAACTACATGGTGCATAAGGGAAAGCGTGTGTTGGGGCTGGAAGTCGGGAATAACCTGGTATGCGATATCGGGTTTCCAGGTCGCCAATGTTTTATAGAGTGAGGAGAGGGTATGGGTGGACCACAGGCACGTGCCGCCCAGCGATATGAGATCGTGGTTACTGCGGATTAGATTAGGACCACCGTCGCCTGCTTGAGGGTATAGGTAGAAGTAGTCTACGTGCCGGGCGAATGCGGTCCGTTTGTTGTACCCCTGCGCCAACCATTCGACCAAATAGCTGTCCATAAGCACCTCGTGCTGAGGAGAGAGTTCGTGCGAACGGTTGAAACATAATTTCCCCTGAATGAATGAAAGGAAGATTTTGTTGGGTTTTTATTGAAAAATGAAGAAATGTGTAGAGCGTGGCCCTTTTAAGGGGAGAAAGATCGTGAGAAATAAGAATAGAGGGCTCGCTTGCGTAGGATGGGGCGAGTGTAGTTGTTTTAATCACCTAAGTCGCCATTTATGTCCCTTCGAATCAGTGTTGGGTTTGTTGTTCCTGTCCACGCAGTCTATCGGACGCGCAGTTAGGTAGAGAAGAGTCGATACGTGCAAAAAGCCATACCGGCCTATTTCAAGCAGTATTTAAAAGAGCGACAGAGCGCCAAAGAAAATGTGCGCGGAGATGGCACTATCACGTGGCGTGGCATTGGCGTGGGTGCGCTCATGTGCGTGATCATCGCCGTGGGCGTGCCCTACGGCGGCATGGTTATCCAAGGCACGCGCCTCGGATTGAGTTCGTCGACTCCGGCGGCCTTCTTTCTGTTTTTCATGCTATTGGTCACGCTGCACGTAGCGCTGGGCAAAATTAGGCGTGGATGGGCGTTCCGCTGGGGAGAGTTGCTGACCATCTTTTCGATGATGGTGGTAGCAACGGCGATTCCCACGCGCGGCGTGACGGGTCTGCTGCTGCCGATGATAACGGGCTCGGCCTACTACGCAACGCCGGAAAATCGCTGGGACGAAACGCTGCACCCGTTTGAGCCAAAACACCTATTGGTTAAAGATCAGCAGGCTATCGCCGAGTTTTATGAGGGCAGCGGCGTCGATCATCAGATCCCCTGGGATGTATGGCTATCGCCGCTGGCACACTGGCTTTTCTTTTATGCTGCGCTGTATCTGACGCTGATCTCGCTGCTTGCTATTTTGCGACGCCAGTGGAGTGAAAACGAACGCTTGGCCTATCCGCTGGCGCAGATCCCACTGGCCATGATGGAATCGGGTCGCGTCAATGAACTCGTTAAACCGTTTTTTAGGAACGGATTTATGTGGGTAGGCTTTGCCATTCCCTTCTTTTTCAACAGTCTCAATGCACTGCACCACTACGATCCGTCGTTTCCCACGGTCGTGCTGCGCTGGCAGTGGTCTATTTTCGATCAAACAATTCCGCTGCGGCTGTGGATTAATTTCCTCATTCTGGGGTTTACTTATCTCATCAACGCAAAGATCTCGCTGAGCATCTGGTTTTTCTACCTACTGCATATGTTCCAGGAACGGACGCTGGTCTTGATGGGTATGAGTAGCCCAGAGCGATCCCTAGGGCAGTGGAGTGAGCCGGGCATGGGTCATCAGATGATGGGTGCGCTCCTCGTGCTAGTTGCTTATGGCCTGTGGACGGGTCGAGACCATATTCGCGACGTGCTGCGGCGGGCCTTGGGGCGCGGAGGTATCAACGATGCCGATGAGGTGGTCTCCTATCGAGGTGCGGTCCTCGGTGCACTCGTCGGCATGACCGGGATGGGTGGATGGCTGTGGTATTCGGGGCTGCCGGCCTGGGTCGTGCCCTTCGTGATTATAAGCAGTCTGGTCATCTTCATCGGTTTGGCGCGCGTGGTGGCAGAGGCGGGTCTTCCTACGGTGACGCCTGGTATGGTGCCGGCGGCTCTGACGGTTTCGTGCATTGGCGTGCCGGCACTGGGTGCGGCCGGGTTGGTCGCTACCAGTTATACGCTCGTGTGGATTGGCGATATGCTGGTA
>JAYOKQ010000166.1:5425-7044 GCA_038119905.1 Gemmatimonadota bacterium
GCAGCGGGGTTGGCCAATATACTGAGGCTGAGCACCGAGGGGGTACAGCGCGCGCGGCGGCTGCTGGGTGCGATTGGTCTAGCTATGCTGATTAGCTTGGTCGTATCGGTATGGTTTACGCTCTACCTGGCCTATCGCTACGGGGCGGTCAACCTCCACGCACAGTACTTCAATAACTTTGCCGTTGAGCCGGCCAAATTTGCCGTGCGCCAATTAGCGGACCAAACGACGGCAAGCGTTGATGGCTGGCTGTGGATGGGCGCCGGTGGCCTCATTATGGCGGGGCTTATGTATGCTCGGCAGCGATTCTATGGTTGGCCTTTTCACCCGTTGGGTTTTGTTACCAGCATGGGTTGGGTAATGGATACCATTTGGTTTTCGGTGTTTTTGTCGTGGCTGATCAAAGGGGGCATTCTGCGCTTAGGGGGCATCAAGAGCTACGAAAAGAGCCGCTTCTTCTTTATGGGGCTTGCCCTGGGGCAGATCGTTTGCGGTGGGATTTGGTTGCTAATAGACGGTATAACGGGTGTTGTCGGTCATCGGATACCTGTGTACTAGCTCAGTCGGTGGCCTTTAGGCGCGCGCGCCAGCGCGGATAGTCTATGTCCAACAGGCGCTGTGGCCAGGTGCCCAGCCAGCGATAGCCGATGCGCCGCTCGTACTCCATATCGGCAAACTCGTCGTGCACGGTGCCGTCGCGATCGGCAAAGATGGGCCGCTGGGTCTTTAGATGATAGAAACGGGCCCAGAGAGGGGCGGCCGAGTCGTCGGCTACGATCTCGATATCAAGGCCCTCAGGCCGCAATGGATTGGCCCGTTCGACGATTTTGAATCCTTCTATTTGGGCCTCGTGAAACCACGCTATGGCGCTCTCAATGGCGCGTACTACAGCGGGTGAGGGCTTCTCTATTTCCATTAGATACTGAACGATGCCCACGCTCTCCCAGCCGCTGAGCGAAGGGTATTCATAGGCTCGGGCCTGACGGGGCCGGAAGTCTTTTGCGTCGTGCTGGGCACACCACGCCGTTAACTTGCCGTCGATCGTTATCTGCGAGGTTAAAATGACTGTTAGGCCTTTTTGGACGGCATCGTGCGCTTGCTTGCGCCGCGTGTCGTCGACGAATCCGTACGGTGGGTTTCCCTCAGCAATGTCGCGCAGGAGGCGCAGGACGCCTACCATCGCGCCGTCGTTAAACGTGATGTGATCGTGATAGCTCGAGCGCAGAGGGTAGAACTGGGGCCAGCCGCCGTTGTCGTATTGTGCTGCTAGTACATAGTCGACTCCCCGGTGGAAGGCACTTCCAATGCGTTGGATGCCGGTTTGTTCATAAACGCGCGCTAAGTAATACATCGGACGATGTACCGCTCCGTTGTCAATCGTCGTCGGATAGCGCGTAGGCGTAGTTTGTTCGATCTCGCTGCGTATGCGTGTCCCTTCTGCGGAGTCGATCGTTCGCGTTAAGTCGATGTTTTTGGGCCAGCCGCCGTTTGGGTACTGATAGAGCAAAATATTATCGGCGATGCGTATGGATTCTGTGCTGCTATACCACGTCGCTGGTTGACGCAGCGCTTCGTTCCAGGAAATGAGCTCTGCGTTGAGCGTTGCACCAGACGAGAGG
>JAYOKQ010000167.1:0-1816 GCA_038119905.1 Gemmatimonadota bacterium
TCGGCTTTACACTGCCCTCGTTTATCCTGCTCTACATACTGGCCGTCTACAGCGTCGACTACGCCCAGCATCCGCTGTTTGTGGGTGTGGCATCCGGCCTCAAGCTGCTGGCCGTGGTCGTCGTAGCTGATGCTGTGCTCAGTATGGGAACGAAGTTTTGCCAGACCCGTCTGCACGCGGCGCTGGCGGCGCTAACGGCGGTGATGCTGCTGGCTGTGCCTGCGCTGTGGGTGCAGTTTACTGCGCTGGCGCTGGCTGCTCTTGTGGGGGCCTGGCGCGGTGCAGGGGCATCCCAATTGGTCAGCGCAGGCGGTATGGGGTGGCTGCCGCTGGTCCTGTTTGCGCTGCTGTTTGTCGGTGCGCCGCTGGTCGGTAGTTGGGTGCCGTCGTTGGAGCTGTTCGCCCGCTTCTACGCGGCCGGTAGTCTCGTGTTTGGCGGTGGGCACGTGGTCCTGCCCCTGCTGCAGCAGAGTTTGGGCGATGCGGTGTCTACCGAGCGCTTTCTCGTCGGCTATGCGGCCGCGCAGGCCATTCCCGGACCAATGTTTACGCTGGCTACGTTTTTGGGTGCGGAACTGGCGCCTGCCCGGCCGCTCTACGGCGCGCTGTTGGCTACAGCGGGTGTGTTCCTGCCCGGCTTTTTGCTGGTGCTGGGCTTGCGCCGCGCGTGGGAAGGACTGGCGGCGCGACCGCGCATTGCCGGAGCGGCCGCTGGCATCAATGCTTCTGTGGTCGGGTTGCTGCTGGCAACGCTCTATCAGCCGATTTTTGTCAGCGCCGTGGACGGATCGCGCGAGATGGCCGCCGTCATTGCCGGCTTTTTTCTGTTGCGCCAGCTGGGGGTGCCGATCGCTTTGGTTGTGGTCGGCTTTGCGCTGCTGGGCATTGCGCTACACCACGCATAGGAGGAACGCACTATGACACGGGGCGTCGAAGAGGTTGGTTGGCAGGCCGAGAGTGAAGTGGGTGTAGTCGCGGCCGGCGGGGCAGCTGCCGTAGAAGCGGGTATTCGGATTTTGGCCGACGGCGGCAATGCGGCCGACGCGGCGGCTGGCACCATTTTAGCGCTCAACGTTACCGACCACGGCGCCTGTTCGATCGGTGGCGAGGTGCCGCTGCTCATCTACGATGCGCGCGACCGCCAGGTCCGGTCGCTCTCCGGCCAGGGAGCTGCGCCGCGCTCGACGACCGCCATTGACTGGTATATGCAGCATGGCATTCCAGACAAGGATATTAAGATGGCGCCGGTGCCGTCGGTGGTCGATCTGTGCATTACGACGCTGCAGCACTTCGGCACCAAACGCTTTGCCGAGATTGTGCAGCCCACGCTCGAATTGCTCGACGCCGGCCAGGAGGCGTGGCATCCGCGCCTGGCGCACACGCTGCGCCGCATGGTCGAAGAGGAGGCCCGCACCGGCGGCAGCCGCGAAGAGGCGCTGCAGGCGGCCTGCGATCGCTTTTACGGTCGCCACGCCGCGCGCAACGATATTGCCGAGGAGTTGGAAGCCTTCTATATCCAAGAGGGCGGATTTTTGCGCCGCGCGGATTTGGCTGCTCACCGCACGCTGATTGAGGAGCCGGTCTCGATTAACTACCGCGGCTATGACGTCTATAAATGTGGCCCATGGACTCAGGGTCCCTACCTGTGCCAGGCGCTGCGTTTGCTCGAGGGGTTCGACGTGCGCGGATT
This sequence comes from Gemmatimonadota bacterium, assembly GCA_038119905.1. Taxonomy (GTDB): domain Bacteria; phylum Latescibacterota; class UBA2968; order UBA8231; family UBA8231. The sequence continues at coordinate 1,691 of JAYOKQ010000167.1, forward strand.
GGGCCACTTTTCCGCCGACTACGTCCACTTGGTCATCGAAGCGATCAAGCTAGCCATGGCCGATCGCGATGCTTTTTACGGCGATCCAAACTTTGTCGACGTGCCGCTGGATGCGCTCTTTTCCGA
>JAYOKQ010000167.1:1826-7022 GCA_038119905.1 Gemmatimonadota bacterium
TCTGTCTGGGGGGCTCTTTTATGTTTATAAGCGACTGTTGTCGAGGTGCGGGTGGTTGCGATATTTTCCGAAGAATACAATGCGCTGCGTCGCACGCTGATCAACCGCGAGCGAGCGGCCGAAAAGACGCGCCCCGGCGATCCCTATGCGATGAAGGCTCTGCTCGAGGGCGGGCTGCATCGCCAGCCGGATATCGGCGGCACTACGACCTGCACCATTGCCGACCGTTGGGGCAACGTAGTGGCGGCGACACCGAGCGCTAACGTGTACCACGATGGCGGCAGCGGTGCTACGGGCGTTTCGTATGGCAACCGCCTGCGCAGTCTCAATACGACGGTGGGGCATCCCAACTGCATTGCCCCGGGCAAGCGGCCGCGCATCACGCTGACGCCGACCCTGGTGCTGCGCGAAGGTCGACCGGTATTGGCCGTCAGCGTAGCCGGTGGGGATCTACAGGACCAGGCTACGCTCGGTTTGCTGCTCAATCACATCGAATTTGGCCAGCTCCCGGCCGAGGCGGTGGTGGCCCCGCGCTTTGCTACGGTGCACCACCAGGATTCGTTCGATCCGAATCCGCTGCGCGAAGAGACGATTGGGGCCGTGGGGTCGCTGTCGATCAATCCGACTGTCGACGGAGCTGTGCGCACAGACCTAGTCCGGCGCGGCCACCAGCTCGACGTAAAAGAGGGTGCTATCGCCCAACCCGTCATGCTGCACGTGGATCCGCAGAGCGGTCTGCTGCGTGCCGCGGGTGATCCGGCGGCCCATCGTCACGCGGCGGGTTTAGACTAGGGATCGAACTGTTGTTTAATGAGAGGGTCCGTTAGACCCATAGCTGTTGGTCGAGGAAAGGAGGCTACCGTGAACGTTCTCCGCGCGTTTATCGGTTCCGTATGTTTGCTCGCTACGAGTTGGGCACAGGAAGCAGAGACCGTCGGCAAAGCGTATGGTGATCCGACGCGTTTTGAAGAGGCGATCGAAGCGTTTGAAAAACAGGCCGCCAAGGAGCGCGTTCCGCGCAAGGCGATCGTGTGCACAGGATCTTCAAGTATGCGCGGTTGGCACGAAGATATGTATGACGATCTGGCACCGTTGACGATTGTGCCACGCGGTTTTGGCGGCAGCAATATGAACGACGTGCTGCACTATGCAGATCGCATTATTACGCCGTACCGCCCCCGCGCCGTTTTGCTCTACGAGGGCGATAACGATATTGCCCAGGGAATTGCGCCAGAAAAGATACAGCAGACCTTTATCGAGCTGGTGGAGAAGGTGCATGCCGAACTGCCCAAGACGCGCTTTTACGTGCTGTCGATCAAGCCGAGTCCCAGCCGCTGGCACATGTGGTCGCGCATGCAAGAAGCCAATGAATTGCTGCAGCAAGCGTGCGCAGACGATGAGCGGCTGACGTACATTGATGTAGCGACCGGCATGCTGGGGGAAGACGGTGACCCACGTCCCGATATTTTCAAAGAGGACAAGCTGCACATGAATCGCAAGGGCTATGAGCTGTGGCGCGACGCGCTGCGTTCGGTCCTCATTAAAGCGGAGTGGCCACACGAATGAGAACGATGTGGGATGAGCGCTATGACGATAAGGCCTATGCCTTTGGGACGGAGCCCAACGACTTTCTACGCGCGGAGGCGGGGCGGATTTCCCGCGGTCGCGTGCTGTGCTTGGCCGATGGCGAGGGGCGCAACGGGGTGTACTTGGCCGAATTGGGTCACGACGTGCTTTCGGTCGATCTGTCATCGGTTGGTTTGCGCAAAGCCGAAGCGCTTGCCCAAGATCGCGGTGTGCAGATCGCAACGCACCTCGCCGATCTGGCTGAATGGCCAATCGAGGCCGAGAGCTGGGACGGCATCGTTTCTATTTTCTGCCATCTACCAATCGATATCCGCACGTCGCTGCACCGGCGGGTTGTCGCTGGACTAAAGCCGGGAGGGATCTTTGTCCTCGAAGCCTATACGCCCGATCAACTCGCACACGGAACCGGCGGGCCGGGCAGCGTAGACCTGCTGATGACCTCGACGGCCCTGAGTGAAGAGTTGGCAGGGTTGGAGTTGGTGCACAACCGCGAGTTGGAGCGCGACGTGTTCGAGGGATCTTTCCACACGGGACGCGCGGCCGTCGTGCAGGTGGTAGGCATCAAGCCCGTCCGATAGTTGGCTATAGCATCCCGGCTTTCCATTCGCCCAGCGCGAATTTGCGCACGGTCAGCCATCCTTGCAGCGCGCTGAAGGCGACGAGAGAAATCCACAGCCCTTCGATGTCGTAGTCGAGCCAGAAGGCCAGCGCATAGCCGACGGGTAGTCGCACAATCCACTGGGCAATGACGGTGTAGTAGAGCGCGGGTTTGGTGTCGCCAGCCCCGCGCAGGCCCCCGCCGGCGGTGATGGCCATGCAGTGCAGTGGTTCGGCCAGCACGATGGCCCAAATGTAGATCGTTCCCACTTCGATAATAGCGGTATCCTGCGTGAACAGTCCCATGATTTCTTCGGCAAAGAATGCCAACGGTGCGCCAAAGAGAGCCATGCTTATTGTGCCGATGAGAATGGCTGTCCAACCGTTGCGTTCGGCGCCGTCTCCATCGCCTGCGCCCAGGCGTTGGCCTACCAGCGTAGTGGCGGCGGTGCCGAAGGACAGCGAAGTGCGCCGCACGATGCGCTCAACTTGGTTGCCGATTGAATAAGCCGCTACGGCTACGGTGGGCTGCAGCGTTAGGGCGACGAGCTTGACGAAGACGACGCCAGAGCCGTTGCGGAATAGTCCTTGAATAGCGGAGGGAATGCCAATGCGCAGCATGCGTTCGGCGCGCTCGCGCTCTGGGAAAAACGATGTGTCGGGCAGAAAGCGCACCTTGAGTCGGTCGCTTTTGACCAGCGCGATGGCCAGCGCAAAGCCGGCCGCGCGGCTGAGAACGGTTGCTAAGGCCGCGCCGTCTACGCCCAGGGCCGGAACGGGGCCGGCGCCGAAAATCAGCAGATAGCTCAGTGCGATCTTCAGTATGCTCATGAAGATATTTAAGTAGAGCGGGGTGCGCGCGTCACCGGCGCCGTAGAGGCAGTTATTCAGGGTGAAATTGAGGGCCATAAAGGCCAGGCCGGCGAAGAATACGTGCAGGTAGCCGGTGCCCAGTTCAACGACGCCGGCCGGCATGCTGAGCACCTCTAGTGCCAGCCGCGCCGAGGCCGCGCCGAGCAGGCTAAGCAGCGAACTGATACCGGCTACTAAAAGAAGAGCTTGTTTGGTCGTGGCGCTGACCGTGCGCGCATCGCCGGCGCCCGTACCTTGAGCCACTAGCGCGAAGGCACCGGTAGAAACGGCGATCATTACGACGCCAACGACCATGGTGAGTATTTGCGAAATGCCGACGGCAGCAATGGCGTCAGCGCCGAGATCGCCGACTAGGTAAATATCGGCGACGCCCACTAGCGTATCCAACTGCGCAGAGAGGGCCACGGGCGTGGCTAGGGCGAAAATGGGTCGTATTAGCTGCCGGTCGAGGCGGCCAGATCGGACGCGTGGCGTTTCTATAGCGCATATTCCTTTTAATGATGCAGTAGCGCAGAGAAGGATCGCTTTGAGGGTGATTTAGCGCAAGCGCTCGGCGCGTTTTTTTATGTGTAAGTAACAGGTCTGGGCATTGCCTTATGTCGCTGTCGGCCTATTTTTGCACGCGGCCTTCAGGCGCTAGGCCTGTCGCTCCAATCGCGCCGTATACTACGAGGAGACAAATCGTATGCAGGGACCTGGTTTTGCCGCTGAAGAAGCGGGATGGGTACAGCGCCTGTTGGGCGTATACCGCACGCCGCACGTCAGCTTTGCCGCCGTATTGGGACGAGAGAGTGCGCTGGACTGGTTGCTGCCGGTTGCTCTAACGAGCCTCGTCGGATTGGCATGTCACTTTCTAACTATCGATACCGTCAGTAGCCTGGATTCGCCTGCGGTGCAGGAAAAGCTGATCGACATGAGCGAGGAAGAGCGCGCCCAGTACGAGCAGAGCGTGCAGATGCTGCGCGCACAGGGGTGGACCATGGTGCCGGTGGGGCATTTTTCCTCGTTGGTCTTTGTTGGAGGCATTTTGTTGATGATCGCGCGCATGGCGTTTCAAAGCGATATGACCTTTCGCCAGGCGCTCATCATAAAGGCGTACGCTACGCTGGTCGTCGCCATTGAATGGGGAGTCCGTGCGCTGGTCGTTCTGGCTACGGATTCCCCCTTTGTGCACACGGGCCCCGGTCTACTGGTCGGGGACGAGGCGGCTGCGACCTTTGTCGGGCGCGTGCTGGTAAATATCAACTTTTTTGATCTATGGCAGGTCTGGATTATGAGCGTCGGGATGTCGGTCTTGGGGCAAATCGATGGTCGCCGCACGCTGTGGGCGCTGAGTGCGCTGTGGCTGATGTGGCTGCTGGGCGGAGCGGGGCTAGAGCTGTTGGGTGCTCAGGCCGGTCTCAGCGCAGTCGAATGAGGATTAGACGCGAGGGAACACATGCAGGACAATATCGTTGAACAGGTGCTGGAGTCCCATCCAGATCTTTTTGCCGACGTATTGGCTCGAGTTGAAGAGCGCGAGGTGCAAATCCTCTATACGCAGATCGATCGCGATGATCAGCAGCGTCCGCATTTTACCGAACACGCCTTTCGCGTCGATGCGGCTAACTACTTTTATCCGGCCAGCACGCTCAAGCTAGCCGGCGCGCTATTGGCGCTGGAAAAACTCGAAGAAATCGGAACGATCGACCGCGACACGCCCCTGCGCATCGGCCAGGCGCGCACTAGCCAAGAAGCCGTTGAGGTGGATGAGACCGCACCCAACGGGTTGCCGAGCATCGCGCACTACATTCGCAAACTCTTTGTCGTCAGCGACAACGACGCCTACAACCGTCTCTATGAATTCGTCGGTCAGCAGCGTATGAATCGCGGGCTGTGGGAAAAGGGCTATCGCGACGTGCGGTTGACGCACCGCCTGTCGATGCCGATGTCGGCCGAAGAAAATCGCCACACCAACCCCTTTGTCTTTTATCGCGGAGACGACGTGCTGTATGAGCAGGCGGCTCAGTATAACGAAGAGACGCTGCGCGCAGAAGGCCCCATAGAGCGGGGGCATGGCGAACTCGTTGATGGCGTAGTGCTCAATCGGCCCAAAGATTTTGCCGGCTCCAACTACATGTCGGTGCGCGTGCTGCAAGA
>JAYOKQ010000168.1:0-6865 GCA_038119905.1 Gemmatimonadota bacterium
TAAATCCTTGGCGAATGCGTCTGCTGCGTGCTGTATGCGGCGCTTTTTGTTAGTATGGGGCACGCGTGCCAAGTTGACAAATCGCCCTATCGGGGCGTCGCGTCGTGCGTCGGATCCCTTGAATACCTTTACCGGAGCAATATCCTGTGAACAACGAGAGTCGGTGGCGCGTAGAACACGCCCGTCATATGGCTGCGGTCTTTTCCGAAGAAGAGGGCGTGTGTGCGGTCGTGCTCAGCGGAGCTGTTGCAGCAGGACAGGCCGATATATACAGCGAGACGCATCTGCGCGTAATATGGAGCGCGCTGCCCGCGCCGAGTCAGCAGCAGCGCATATTGGATGCGTTGGGCGGCGTGTCGCTATACGGCGTTGAACCGCTTGAAGAGGGTGTGCCGGCTGAGGGCTATGCCCCATTTTTGCTGCCCGATGTTGTTTCGCCGACTCTGGGTGGACCGGGCTATTGGCTGAGCAACGTGCCCGAGGATCGGCATGCGGCCTACCCGGTCGAGTGGGAAAACGAATCGCTGCAGTCGGTAGAGCGCAGCCTGGAAGAAGCACTCGTACAGCATCGTCCGAATCGGGCGATTTTTGATCTGCTCGGTGAATTGCAGAGCGGAACGGTGCTGTGCGGCGAGGCGTTGGTCGATGGCTGGCGCCAAAGACTGGCGTGCTACCCCGATGCCCTTAGGGCCAATGTCGTTGAACAGGCCGTAGCCGAATTGTGGCAGCAGATGCGCTATGCGCGCGTGCTGGCCGAGCGCGGAGACCACATAGAATACGTGCGCGCGGCAACGGTCATAGCGCACTGCCTGCTTAGGATACTCTTCGCTGTGAACGGACTCTTTGGCTGGCAGGAAACGCCCAAGCGCAGCCGAACGAGCATAGCGCGCATGGCGATCGCGCCGGATGCCTGTTACGAGCGCCTGTGTCGCGCGCTGGTGCCGCCACTGCGCGAAGGCGTAGAAGGGCTCAACGCCCTCGCGCACGAGACGGTCGCTCTGGCATCTGAGCAGGTCGGCGATTTGCAAGCGCGCCTTGCTCGCTATCTGCGCGATGAGCCGCGCTCTTGGAGCGCGTAGCCATAGGCTATTCGTTGGATAGCGAGAAGGGACGATCCTTTTCGGCTAGCGGGCGCTCTACTGGCTGGTCGGTCATGGTAAAGCGCAGCGTGCCGCCTTCCAACAGTGCGTCGTGTGCGACGTCGGCGGCCGAATGGGCCTGTCCGTTGAACTCGGTCCACTGAACGTAGGGCGTATTGCTCGAATTATTGGGCGCTTCGATCCTCAGCTCGCGTCCGTTTTGCAGGTGGATCGTTGCCGAGCGGAACAGCGGACTGCCCAGCACATACGACGGGTGGCCCGGGCAAAATGGAAAGAGGCCCAGCGCCGAGAAAATGTACCACGAAGCCATCTCGCCGTTGTCCTCATCGCCGCAGAACATATGGGGGGTGTAGAGGTCGTCGAGGACGCGGCGCACCCAGTACTGCGTGCGATGTGCGCTACCGGCATAGGCGTACAGATAGAGCACGTGGTGCACGGGCTGATTGGAGTGGGCGTATTGGCCAAAGTCGACGGCAGCCATTTCCGTCATCTCGTGAATCTCGCAGTTGTATGATCCCACCTCAAAGTGCGGCGGCAGTGCCAGCATGTGGTCCAGTTTTTCTACCGTCTTTTCGGCTCCGCCCAACAGGTCGATCAGTCCCGCCGCATCGTGTGGAACGGCCCAGGTGCACTGCCAGGCCGAGCCTTCGATATAAGCCCCACCCCAGCGAAATTCGTCGAACGGCGTTTCCCACGAACCGTCGCGCAGGCGGCCCTGCATAAAGCCGGTCGCATCGTTGAACGTATTCTTATAGTAAAAAGCGCGCTCGCGATAGGTTTGGTAGTCTTCCGCGCGGCCCAAGTAATGGGCAACTTGAGCTAGGCAAAAATCGTTGTAGGCAAAGTCCTGCGTGCGCGAGGCGGCGTGGTCGACTTCGTCGTGCGGGACCCAGCCCAACTCGGCAAAGGCGCGGATGCCGCGTCGGCCGTAGTTGCCGGCCTCGTCGCCCACTTCGTTGGCATTTTTCAGCATGGCCTTATAGGCTGTTTCTACGTCAAAATCAGTGACGCCGCGCACTACCGCATCGGCTACCACCGCATCGAGGTGCGTGCCGATCATACAGGCGCGGTAGCCCGGGCTCGTCCACTTGGGAAACCAGCCGCCCTCGCGATAGGCCTGCACCCAGCCTTCGACAATTTCGGCCAAGCGCGCAGGATCGAGTAGAGCTAGCAGCGGATAGACGGTTCGATGGGTATCCCAGAAACCATTGTCGGCGTAGAGCACGCCCGGATGCAGCTGACCGTCATACGGACTGTAGTGGTAGGGTGATCCGCTCTCGTCGTATTCGTAAAAAGCGCGCGGAAAGAGATGAGCGCGGTAGAGGCAGGAATAGAAGGTGTGCATCTGCGTCTCGGTGGCGCCGTCGATATGAATGCGGTTGAGCACGCCGTTCCAGGTCGCCGCCGACTCGGCCAATACGTCGTCAAAGCTGCGCTCGCCCACTTCGCGGCTCAGATTGCGCTGGGCCTGTTCGACGCTGATAAACGAGGTGGCAATGCGCGCCGTCACGGTGCCACCGGCTGCCACTTCGAGAAAGGCGCCCAGACCGTCGCCGTCCTCTGTTGTATGGGGTCTAACCTGTCCGTCGGCAAATAGACCTACTACGCTGATAGCTGCATCAAGTTCCACGTAGAAATAGAGGGCGAAATTATCGGGGACACCGCCGCTGTTGGCGCGGGTAAAACCGCTCAGCGTGCCCCGTGCGCGGTCCACTTCCAGGTGACAGGCGCCATCGAATAAATCGACGATGAGGCGAGCTGGCTCCTCGTTGGGAAAGTGCATGCGCAGCAGCGCACAGCGCTCGGTCGGCGTGCACTCGACGGTGGTGCGGTAGCGGCGCATGACCGTTTTGAAGTAGTGGGGCGATAGCGTAGTATCGTCCGGGCGAAAGGTCGAGTTGCGCTGTCCGGCACCGAGCAGGCGTCGGCCACTCTGCGGACAGAGAAGGAAATGACCGTAGTCGCCGATCCATGGGCTGGGCTGATGAGTGGCGCGAATGCCCTGTATTTGCCGCGCCGAGGGCTTGTAAAAGCGGTTGCCCTCTTCGGTCTGCGGTCCCCAGTGCGTCATGGCAAAGGGACGAGCAACCAGCGGCAGCGTATTGCCCTGTGAGAAGGCGTGCACGGATTCGGTGCCCTGAGCTGGGTGGGCGTATTCGAGTAGATCGCGTTGTTCCATGTGGATTTCTTTCCCGGTTGGTGAATACTGCGAGTGGGTCAAATAGAACAAAATACGCAGAGAGAGCAATACGGCGCTGCAGTCTGGTTGGCTCTCGGCGACGAATTTATATTGAGCGGATGGAAGAAACGCTAGGAAAAACGCACGCGGCATACGGTGCGCTGAGAGGGGAACTGTCCCTGTGGCTTCGGCAGAGCATACAGCGCGACGGCCCCGACCGACACAGCGGCGGCGAGGACGAAGCCAATTATGCGCTGACCTTTCTGCCACATTATCTGCTGACTCGAGATGAGGCGCTTGGCGAAAGACTGCGCTCGTTGCGCGACGATCTGAAAAACTGGGTTGGCGGCGACGAATGTCTGCACGGATACGAACGCAGGGCGGAGGCGCATCACGGCACGGAGCCCTTTCTGCTATTTTTGCCGCGCTACCTCGGTTTGTTTCCCGAAGATGAAGTGGCCCGTGGGCTCTTAGAAGATGCGGCGCACCATATCGGGAATTGGGTCGAAGGCATTCCCGACTGGTATGACTGGGAGCGCGATGTGTTCCACAGCTATGAGATTGGAACGGAGGTCGTTGGTGCGAATGAGGATGTAGCTTACGAGCTCGCCGAGCACTGGCGCTTTGTGCACATTGCCCTGGCCGCTGAACGCGTCACGGGTGACACGCGCTACGGTGCGTGGGCGCTGCGCTACGGTCGTCGTCGCGCAGAGCAGATTATTGCGTGCGGTGAGTGCATCCCGTTGCTGTGGGATTTGCAGGGGCATGCCCTGTATATGGAGGACATCAAGACGAGCCAACAGCGTAGGATGTCGGCGGCTGAACACCACGTGGCGGGCGATCCGCTAGCGGGCATAGAAAATATGCTCGCATCGGGAGTCGTCTATGCGCTGGGCGATTTATATCGGAAGTCGAAGGACGAAGTCTTTAAGCGTGCGGCTCGCCGCCTTGTTGAGCCGCTGGTCGACCACCTGCTCGATCCTTTCGCCGATCCAGCTGCCGCCGCGCTATCCTACTATCGCTGGACCTTTGACGATGCGTCGCTGGACGAGTCGATCGAGCAGGTGCTGTCGGCTATGCAGGATGAAGAAACCGACGAATGGGTGCTGATGGCGCCACAGCACCGCGTGCGCCGCGAGGCCGGCGTAGGCAAGCGCCGCGATATGCTCTACTGGGGACACTGGCGCGCTGATGGCATCGTCGAGCCGAGTCGTCAGCCATGCACGGCGACGCTGACGCTGGCCTACCAGCTGAGCGGCGAGGTCGACTATGCGCGGCGGGCGCTCGAACAGGCGGCGTTGAAATTGGCGATGGCGCGCCGCATCCTGCGCGGTGGGCGCGAACACGCCGATATGGGCGGTGCGATTTGCTCAGTGGCGGCGGGGCACGGACGAAACTGGGGCTGTGGGGCGGTTACCGGTTGCTATGGTCCGCTGCTATTGGGCGCGCGCGAGCTGGCCGGTGCGATCGTGCCGCTTATAGAAACGGAAGGCGAGTGGCCGGATAGGGTGCTGACGTTGGTCCGCCCGCCGGTTGCCGGTCAGGGTGAAGTCTTGCTGTATGCGTGCAAAAGAGAGGCGTTGCGCTGGCGTGCAAACGGTGGTGCTTGGCAGGACGAGACGTTAGAGTCAGGGCAATATCTGCGCAGGCCGCTGTTGGGAGGAGGGCCGTAATGAGCGATCTACCGACCTACGAGGATGTGCTCAGCGCGCGCGACTTTACGCGGAACTATCTGCCGGAAACGCCGCTGGTCTACAGTTGGAAGCTCTCCGAATGGCTCGGCTGTGCGTATTACATAAAGTGTGAAAATTTACAGCCGGTTGGTGCCTTTAAAGTGCGCGGGGGGGTCAACTTGGTTGGGCAGCTGAGTGCCGCCGAGCGCGCGGCGGGGATTGTCAGTGCCAGCACCGGCAACCACGGCCAGTCGCTGGCCTATGCCGGCCGTCTTTTCAACGTGCCGGTGACGATTTACGGGCCGGCGCACCGCGCCAATCTGGATAAAGTGGACGCCATGCGTGCACTCGGAGCTGAAGTATGCCTCTATGGAGCCGACTTTGACGAGGCGCGCGAAGAGGCGGGACGCATTGCACGGCAGCGGGGTGCCCGCTTTGTGCATTCAGCCAACGAAAGGGCGCTGGTAGCTGGAGTGGGCGTGATGGGATTGGAAATCTTTGAGGCACAGCCCGACGTGGACGTGGTTATTGCTCCAGTGGGTGGGGGCAGCGGCGTGTGTGGAAACGCGCTGATAGCCAAAGCACAGAAGCACGGTGTCGAGGTTATTGCTGCGCAGTCGAGTCAAGCCCCAGCGTGCTATCGAGCCTGGCAGGCGCGCCGGCTCGATGTCGATGCGCCGATGACGAGCCGACACGAAGGAGTGGCTACGCGGGTGCCTTTTTCCATGACGATGCAGATGATGTGGGATCTGCTCGACGACTTCGTCCTAGTCGACGATAAAGAAATAGACCGCGCGATGGCTATGCTGGCTACCCACGCCAAGCTCGTGGCGGAGGGGGCCGGTGCCGTGTCATTGGCGGCTGCTGTGCGCTTGGGCGAGCGCCTGCGCGGAAAAAAGGTGGTCGGTGTGCTGAGCGGGGGCAACGTGCCGAGTGCGCAGCTGGCTGAACAGCTGGAGCGCGGCTAGCTTACGAATCGCTGGTTGGCGTTAGGCAGAGAACGCGGTCCCATTCTTCTAGCGAAATAGAGTCGACGTATCCGGTGTGGAATTCCTCCATGTAGATTTGGTCCCAGCAGGGGACGTGGTGTTTGACGTCGGTCGGCAGCTGCTGGACGATCGCGCCATAGGCGTGTTCGAGCAGGCGGTAGCTCGAGCTCTCGTTGCCGACAAAGCGCGGATGGGGCGGAATAACGCCGAGTGCTACCATTTTGGCGTCGAGGATGTCGGAGAGCGCGCAAAGAATATCCAAGCGGCGCGGCCAAGAGGCGCCGTCGGCGGTGGCTTCATCGATTAGGGGCACCATCGTATCTGCCAGATCGGGCAGCTCTCGAAAAAAGGGATAGAGCCACTTGTCATAGGGGAAGTAGCGGCGATTGAGCAGAAAGCCCAGCTCCAGTGCCCACTTGATGGAACGGGCAAAGGCGGTATGCGCGTAGGCCATGTTGCCGCGCTGCAGGGCGCGATTGAGCGCGTAGAGCCCCATGCCGGAGTAGTAGCGGCACCAGTGTGAGATGCGGCGGCGCCAGACCGGATCTGGATAGTAGTCGAGCAGCGTGTTGCGCACCTGACTAAAGGCACCAGACGGATCGTGCCAAACCTCGCCGTTGATCACGTGGACGATGTCCACTTCGGGGAGGTCGAGCCACTCGGCATGCGACTGCGGTGCGCGTTCGATGCCTAGCGTGCGGCCGAGGAAAGCTTCGAGGCTCTCCGGCGCGAGTCCTGCTCCGGCGACGTGGCCGTGGCGCAGTTCGATGCCCTCAAATTGGCTGGGTAGCTCGGCGCTTATTCTGTCGCGGATCGCCGCCGCGCGCTCGCGGAAGAGCGCATCGGGCAGGAGCGCGTCAATGCGCAGCCCCCAGTGGTGATCGCGCGAGAGGTCGTCGTCCATGCGCAGGCACTCGGAGCCGT
>JAYOKQ010000169.1:0-5517 GCA_038119905.1 Gemmatimonadota bacterium
GCATGCACCACGAAGGCGAAGGCATGCACCACGAAGGCGAAGGCATGCACCACGAGGGTGAGCATCCCGACGGCTTCTACTGCCAGATCTGCGACCTACATTTCGAGACCGCCGAGGAGATGGATGCACACGCCGAGGCCGAGGGACATCTCGAGCATCACGAAGGCGAGCATCACGAAGGTGAAGGCGCACCGCCCGAAGGCGAATAAGCGTTTTCTCTACGGACTGACGCTTAGCTTCTAAACAGCAAAAGGCGTCGCTCTCTCCCGAGAGCGACGCCTTTTGCGTGGTAGCCTGCCGTATTTAACGGGTAATGGCGAAGAAAAAGTAAATCATTGCTCCGACCAGAGCCCACGATGCAACAAACCCATATACCGAACTCCTGTCGGGCACCATCACCTCGATACTGCTATTCGAGAACATAGTGCGCTTGGGCGGAATTTCGATGCCGGCCGGAATCGTACAGGGCTCGTCGGGCGCGGGTTCACCCGTCTCCACCGGCGTGCGCACGAGCGCGTAGTAGCGATCCAACTGTGCTTCATCGACGGGGCGCGTCAGCAGGCTGACCACAATACCAGCGACCGTTCCGACAACCAAGTAGAAGATCATCTGCCAGGGCAGATACATTTCAAAGCCGCCGTTGCGCTCAACGACAAGGCGCAGCGCATCGTTCAGCGGTAGCGCGCCGAGCCAACCGACAAACGCCCCTGTCGTCGTTAACCACCAGGCAAAAAGGGCGGCAGCCGTCGAAGCCCATGCTCCGGCTGTCGTTGCGCGCCGCCAGAACAAACCCAGCCAAAAGGCAATGCCCATCATCGGCGAAATCTTCCAAAAGATCTCTAGCCCTTCGACGACGCCCGTAAGCCAGAAGGCAAAGAATACGCCTCCAGCTACGACGGCGAGCGACGTGAGCCGGCCTACGACCAGATAGTGCTCAGCCGTGCAATTGGGCCGCAGCTGTTTGTAGACATTTTCCGTAAATAGCGCCGACGAAGCGATCATAAACGAATCACAGGAGCTCATGACCGACGCGAGCAAAGCGGCTAGAAAAACCCCGAGTAACCCCGGCAGAATTGCCGGCAGAAACTCGCGCGCCATCAGCCCGTAGACCTGGTCCGGATCAACCTCACGGCCGGCGAAATAGGCCACCGCGGCCAGTCCCGTCAGGCTCCACGCCATGGTGCAAATGCGCTTGATAAAGTTGCCCACAGTGAACCCAAAACGACCATCCGACTCGGTCCGCCCAGAGGCGCAGTTGCCCATGGTATGCGGCTGCGTAACAATGCCAATCAGCGCATTAACTGCAATGACGGCGATATAAAACATCCCAATTTCTGCAGGTGCTACCAGAGAAAACATCTGCGGATCGTTTATCGTCTGGCGCAAACCCTCCAAGCCGCCGACGGCAGAAAACACAAAAGGCAGCAGGACAAACGAAAAGACAATCGTCATAATACCCTGAACAAAATCCGTGATAATGGCCGCGGCTAGACCGCCGGCCAAACCATATATAAGAAACATGATCGTCATTACGGCAATGATCGCGTTGGGCGATACGGCATCGCCAAAGCAGGAGGCGACGACCGCGCTCGATCCCTTGAGCATCACGCCAATATTGACCATTAGGTTAAACATACCAACCACGGCGAAGAGCATACCGACGCTCCGGTGGTAGCGCACCGCAAAAACATCGGCGACCGTAATAGCGCGAAAGCGGCGCATGATCGGTGCAATGAGCCAGTAAAACGGCGTGCAGAACAGCCATAGCCACTGGTACCAGATGCCCGACAGGCCGCTGGTGAACGTCTTCGAGGCAACGCCGACGGCCTGGTCTGAGTGCGTGCCCGTGCCGAAGGCGTGCATAATCAGCATTCCCTTGCCAAACGAACGCGGCATAAAATAGTTGCCGATATTGGTGACCAGCCGCGCCGCACCAACTCCTATGGCGATAATGCCCACTAGGTAGGTGACGAGTACGACGATATCAGCTATGTGCAAACCCAGCATAGTCCACTCTCTCTTTTATGGGAAAGATCAACGCAGGTGAATCGCAGCGCTACAGCGATCTCCATCGATCTGTCGCAGTGGGCGCTCTATGCGCATGGCTCAACCTGCCAATAGGGCGACAGCCAGAGAAAAACTGGCAAAGTCAAGCGTCTCCGTGAAGCCTGCTTTGTATCCAAGCAGGTTCTGATTGTAATCTATGATGAGAACGGCGCCGTCTGTGACGAGCACCTGTATCACATCGTCGGTCGACGTGCCCACAAGACCGGTTGCCGAGGCGACGTAGTTGATTGGCACGACGAGCCGATTGCCGTCGGTGGTAACGCCATAGAATACCAAGCCCACAAAATTATCCACGCGTATACGACCGTCCTCCAGCGCGACCAGCCCTTCCGAGTACGAAGACGATGTAATGGGAAAGTTTAAATAAATAATACTGGCTTCTGTCGCCGGCCCGCGTTCACCGACTGGGCCTGCGGGGCCCTGTAAGCCCTGTTCGCCCTGGGGTCCCATTGGACCCTGCGCGCCCTCACAGCCGGCGGAAATATAGCCTACGGACAAGACTAACAATACCGCCGATACTCGATGCTTCCAACAGCCGCGCCACATATTCATAATAGAGTTGTCTACCTTTCACTAAGTAGGTTGACAGCGCATATCTTTCCGCGTACGAATAGGTAGTGCGCACGCGGTCAGAGACAGTGTAGGTAGCCAGCGACTCGCCATCAAGTCAGTCGACCCCAACGAGCGCAGCTATCTTTTCACAAAAAAATCCTCGTGAGATACATATGGACCTAACAAAAAAATACGATGTAATCGTAATCGGCGGCGGCACAGCTGGCGTCGTCGCCGCTACCCAAGCCGGACGCAGCGGCGCCCGCACGCTGCTCGTAGAAAAATCGGCGATGCTCGGCGGGACAACAACGGCCGGAGGCGTCAACTTTCCCGGCCTCTTTCACGCGTGGGGTCGTCAGATCATAGCCGGTATCGGATGGGAGATCGTGCGCAGGTGCGTCGAGGAATGCGGAGAGACGCTACCCGACTTTTCGAACTATCAACAGGCCCACCATCGACTGCAGATACGCGTCAATCCACACGTCTACAGCGCGCTGTGCGACGAGGCCGTTGTCGGTGCCGGCGTCGACGTGCTGTTTCACACCATGGTGGCCGATCTACACAGCGCCGATACAGCCGGCTGGCTCGTCTCCCTGTGCACCAAGAGGGGAATCGTCCAAGCCCAAGGCTCGGTGGTAGTCGATGCGAGCGGCGATGCCAACGCGACCGCGCTAGCCGGCTTTGCGCTGCGCATCCCTGAAGAGCGCCAACCCGCGACGCTGACGTATCGCGTGGGCGGTTACGACCCGGCCGCACTCGATATAGATCGTCTCAACAGTGCCTTTGATGCAGAAGTACGAGCGGGACGCCTCTCCTGCACAGACGCCTCGTGGAATACGACGGGGCCAGACCTTAGGCGATGGCTACACAGCCGCGGCGTGCAGTCCAATCACATCCATCACATCGACGCAGGTGACAGCACAGGTAAGTCGCAGCTCGAACTGCAGTCGCGCAAAAGCATGCTATCACTCTATCGTTTCTTGCGCCGCCAGCCCGGCTTAGAGGGATTGACCATCGAATACGTAGCGCCCGAATGCGGCGTGCGTGAAACCGTCACGATCTGCGGCCAAGCAACGGTGACCGTCCACGACTACCAGTCGGGCCGACTGTGGGACGATGCGATATGCTACTCGTTTTACCCCATTGATCTACACGTGTCTTCGGGGTCGGGATTGGATATGGAGATGCTGAGCGAAGGCGTCGTGCCTACGATACCGCGCGCCGCGCTCATCCCCCAGGGGAGCCAGCACTTTCTCGTAGCGGGGCGCTGCATATCGAGCGATCGACTAGCCAATTCTGCGCTACGCGTGCAGGCAACGAGCATGGCGACGGGCCAAGGGGCTGGCGCGCTGGCCGCGCTCGCGGCGCGTCAGGGCTGCACGCCGGGCGACGTGCCGCTTGCCGAATTGCGCGAATTTCTCGGCGCACACGGCGCGATTGTCCCGCCCGCTCACTAGCTCTTAAGCCCCCATTGCCTCGCGGTAAGGCGAAACGTCTATTCCGGGAATCGTCGACTCGAGCAGGCGCAGCGTCTGCTCCGTATAGTAGGGATGCCCTGGCTCGGGAAAGCCAAAGATAGAACGCACCCGCGGCGTCGTCTGCGTCAGAAAAGGCATCATATGCTCGCGCTCCCCGTAAATAAACGGGTTGGCAAATCGCGTCCACCCTGCATTATCACTACGGCACAGCGACAGCGTCCAGAACGCGCGTTGGACCCGCTTGTTCAAAAAGGGCTGAGCTGCATGAATGGTATACGACGAATAGAAAGCCGCCGATCCACGCGATCCAACCTGCGGCACGGGATCGGCCAAGCCGTCGACAGCGCGCACATCGTCGATCGATCCACCGCTGGCGTTTCCGCTAGCAAAGGCCTCAAGGTATACCTTCTGTGCGACGTGATGCGAGCCGGGGATCACCATCATCGGCGCACCGTCGTCTAGCACGTCGTGCAGAAATACGCCGGAGTTGATGTAGTCGTAGAGGCCCACCCTATCGGCCGGCGGCAGCAAGCAGTTGGTGTAGTGATCAATATGGTAGCCCTGCCAAGGGTGTTCGGCGTGGCGCTTGTCGGTTGGACCCGAGCGCAGAAATAGATGCGCGTTGCAGTAGGCGGGGCGATCCCCGAGACACTGTTCAAAAATATCCAGATAGGTCTCGTTTTCCATGAGCCGGTCGAGCGCATCGACGCCGGTGGGAAACTGCGAACGCCCCTCCTGGTGGTTATGCGTAGTCGTAAAGCCGTCGGACACGCCACCCTCTTGGCCGCGATCGACGTCGGCTAGCCAGTCATCAAAGCGCCGGCCGTAAAATATCCTGTCCATCGCCTCCTGCGCCGCATCCATTTCAGCGTCGGAGAACACGTCGGGAACGACGATATAGCCGTCGCGGCGAAATTGTTCGAGCTGTACTGGAGTTAAACTCATGTTCTCATCCTCTTAGGTTTCCTGAAAGCGCGGAAGGCAATACCCGAGCCGCACAGAGGGTGCTCTACTTTTTACTTCCATTCGTAAACGGTTACGCCATCCCTTCGGTCTGTTTGCACGCGCCCGTGCTGTAGCAAGCGCTCTAGGTGACCCATCAGCGGAAAGCACAAATACGCCGACGCTTCGGCAGGCCATGTACCCAAGATCGGCCCCAGCGCTTCGCAGAGCTGTCGCAGCGAATGCTGTCCCCCGCTCTGAAGCTGGCGCACCAGTTCGCCATCCACCCGTTCGACATAGCCCCTGCTCTCAGCTAGGAACTCGGCCACGGCAGCGTCTCGACAGATCGGATAGTGACTGGTCAGCAGAGTCGAAGCTTGGCGACCAGCCAAGCGCTGAATCGAAGCGGCATAGGTATCGACATAGCGATAGGTCGGCGGAAAGGCCGGCGCACCCAGCGCCGTCGGCACGGCGTTGT
>JAYOKQ010000169.1:5617-6794 GCA_038119905.1 Gemmatimonadota bacterium
TAGCGATAGGTCGGCGGAAAGGCCGGCGCACCCAGCGCCGTCGGCACGGCGTTGTGCAGTGCGGCATCGGCAATGATCAACGCGTTACTCGCCGCATCATACAAGCTAATATGTCCATACGTATGTCCCGGTGTATGCCATACCTCGATATCCCAACCGCCGCCCAGACACAGCACTTCGCCGCCCTGCAGCGTCACGTCGATGGGTATGTGCCGCGACACACTACGAATAAAATCTTTAGTCTCCTCACCGTCTCCTATGCCGTGATCCTGTTCGTATTCGGAGTAGCGCAGTGCAATCATCGCCTCGAGATCTTCGACCATGTGTCGATCTAGCGCATGACACATAAAAATGGCCTGCGGGCACAGTGCGCGCACCGAAGCATTGCCTGCCGTGTGGTCAAAGTCGGCGTGTGAATTAAGGACGTAGCGTATCTTTTCGGGCCCTATGCCTATGGTATCTAGATAGGGGACCAGATACTGCTCCGGCATGGCGTCGAGGCCGGTGTCCAGTAGTAGAGCCCCTTGTTCGCCAACCAGCAGATACATGCAGACAAAGCGGTCGCCTAGCGGCGCTTCAATGCGGTGGATACGCGGTGCGATTTCCATGTTGGTCTCCTATAAAAATCCGAACGACAATCAATGCCAACGGTGACGCGTCGATGGTGATAAGCCTAGCTCAGCGTACCCTGTCGTGACTGCGCCTGTAGCTCATACAGCGAAGCCGTCTTCTCCTTATACTGCGGTATCGGGAAATCCGTCCGATCAAAGCGCGCCGCCGCTGCGCGCTGACCGCGCACCAATCGCACGAACGTTTCGTTTTTGGGCGTCATTGGTCCACAGTAAATTGGGAACGCATCTGCCGCGCGGTAGCTCAATATCAGCGTGCGGCGCGGATGGGGTGAAGCGTTGGGCGCCGACGCATGCGGCGTCATGCCGTGCATAAAGATGGCCGTCCCCGCGGGGCCCGTCGCCAGTTCGGCTTCGGCCAGATCCATCGATTCGACTAGACGTCCCTGGAAAAATCCTTGCTGACTGTGTGTAAGCAGCGGTCCGCGGTGGCGCCCCGGCAGCAGCTGCAACGCACCGTTTTCGGCCGTTGTGTCGTCCAGATAAAAGAGCACCGCTAGCGAATCGGTATTAGTCAGCGGATAATAGGATAAATCCTGGTGCCATTC
>JAYOKQ010000170.1:0-6730 GCA_038119905.1 Gemmatimonadota bacterium
GCGAGAGCGCTTCGCGGCTAAAGTTGCCAATGGCAATGCTCTGCACGCCGTCGTTGTCGACCGAAGCGATGTCGACGCCCATGCCGGCGCGCGCGCGCCCCGTATCGTCGTAGCCAATGCCGGCCATCAAGCCGCGTTCGGCAAAGAGACCGCCGCCCTCGTTGTGCAGAAGGAAGTTGGGCTGGGTATCGTTGGTAATGACGATATCTACCAGGCCATCACCTTCAAAGTCGGTCATTGCCACGCCCATCGACTTACCGTCGGGCAGCAGCAGGCCGGCTTCTTCGGTAATTTCGGCAAACGAACCGTCGCCCCGGTTGCGATAGAGCCGAGGCGATGAACCGGGATACTGCTGCGGCGTAGCGTAGGATTTGCTCTTGCCGTCGAGCGAAGTGTAAATATCCGTCTCTTTCGACCAGCGCACGTAGTTGGTGACCAGCAGATCAAGCCATCCATCGCCGTCTACGTCCACCCAAGCCGCACTGGTCGACCACTCGTCGTTGGCGCGTCCCTGATCGTCGCTCCAGCGCTTCCCTGCTACACCGGCCTCCCGTGCCACGTCGACAAAGCGTCCGTCCTGGTTGCGCAGCAGCACGTTGGGGCCTAGCGCCGTTATATATATGTCGAGATCGCCGTCACTGTCGTAGTCGGCCACCGTCGCGCCCATGCCGTACACGTCGACGTCTAAGCCTACCTGCTCCGTCACGTCGACAAAGCGCGCATCCCCCTCGTTGGCATAGAGTCGAGTCCGCGCCGCCCCCGTGCCGTCCCAGCGTTGTCCGTTGACTAGCAGCACGTCGAGGTCGCCGTCTTCGTCGTAGTCGAATAGCGCACAGCCGCTGCCCATCGTTTCAGGCATCCACTTGTCGCCCACGGCGCCGTTCTCGTGCACGAAATCAATGCCGCTGGCCGCCGTTATATCAGTGAAGCGAAGCGGTGGCGCCTCAATAGAGCCGCGCCCGCTAGCGTAGCTGGCTTCCTCCGGTTGAGCATACGTCGTATCGGGTGCAGCCGCCTCTTTTTCCTCTTCAGCACACGCGCCCAGCAGCACGGCCGCGCCTAGCGCAAAGACCGCCGCCCACGCGCGGCGATAGCCATCGCTGTTTCTGACGGTCATTTCTTAAACATCTCCCTCACCCAGCCCCTCCAGTGGATGTACGTGGATCCTGAGCACTTCTCTGTTGTCGTGTTCATGCTCTAAGCGATACTGGCGCGTCACTTCCTGCGCCGACTCGTCAATTTGAAAGTACTGATAGGCTTTTTCGGCCAACGCTGCTTCCTCGCTGCGCCCCAGCGCGCGCAGAGCCAGCATCCGGTGATAGTGAGCAATCCGGTCTTCGGGGTCGATCTCGAGCACCTCCTGCAAGGCCTCTAGCGCCTCTTCGTAAGCTCCGTCTAGATAGAGCACGCGCCCCAGATTGCGCCAGGTGGCGCGATCCCCCGGAAAGTCGCGCAGGACGCGCCTATAGGCCTGCGCAGCATTCTCGTAGCGCCCGTCTTCCTGCAGCACGACGCCCCAGACCCAGGCCGTTTGGGCGTCGCCCGATTTGAGCTCTTCGCAGGCTTCGAGGTATTCGTAGGCCTGCTCCAAGTTTCCATCGCGCAGCGCAGTGCGCGCCAGATTGCGCGCTCCGTCCAATCGTTCCGGTGCAAGTTCGGCCACGCGCGCGAAGGCACGCGCGGCACCCTGCGTATCGTCCTGCAGCAGCAGGCCAATGCCGTAATCGTTAAACCGCACCCAGTCGCTGGCCTCTGCTTCGAGCGCATCGAATTGCTGCGTGCCCACGGCCAGTTCGACTTCGCTGCGCGCGATTTCTGTGATCGGTAAATCGGGCACATCGTCAAAGGCCTTAAATCCCTGTCGGTTGCTGTGAAAGGCAAACTCGGTGTAATTCCGGTCAAACTTGCGCCACAGCAGCCGCGCGCGCACCGTCACCTTCTCCCCAGCGTATTCGTCTGGAATCTGCACGCCGTAGTGTGCGACGTCGGCCGTTCCCGGACCGATCACGCGGACATATACGGCCGTGACGATATCCTGCGCGTTCCGCCGGTGCACCGCCTCGCCGTTTTTGTCCACCATAAGCGCTTTGTAGAAATGTGCGGCGCTGTCGACGTGGCCGTCATCGCCGACGGCACCGTTCATCGCCATGAGCTGACCGTTTTCGTCGAGCAGAGAAAACTCTAGCCAACCTTCGTTGGAATCGTTTGTTCCACCGGGGAACGTGTGGCCAACCCCCTTGTTGCGCACGACGACGTCGAATTCGTATTCGCCGCCGCGCTGCAAAACAGGCCGGCTGCGATCAAGTGCGTAGGTGCGCTCGCCCTCGCCCTCGCGCAGGGCAAATACGTCGACGCGCAGCTTCTCATCCTGCAGAAACTGCTCAATGCGCTCGATGCTCTCCTCGTCGCCGCGGATGTACGGCAGGGCCGTATTGACCGCCAAAAAGCGGTGCGATTTAACAAAGCCGTCGCGCGCCGAAACGTCGCCTTCAGTCGCCATCTCCAGCGGCATGTGACAGTCCTGACAGGTTCGCTCATATCCCGGCAAATAGAACGTGCGCGAGGCGTTGAGTGAAACGCCGCTGTCGTGCCAGTTGTCGTATTCATTCTGCCCGCGCAGCCAGCGATAATTATTTACGCGCGTGTCGAGACTCACCTTGTGGCAGGTCGCACAGTATTCAGACGTGCGGAAAAACGGCTTCAACATTTGCCGCTTGTGCACCGTCGGGCGCGCCTTAAGTGCCATATCGTGCACAAAGCGACCCATGCCCTCTTTCGCATCGGCAAAGAGGTAGGGGTCTTCCTGTTCGTCGGCAATGTTATAGTTTCCGTTACCCGTTCGCCCGTGAATTTGATCGATCGCATGACAGGCAAGACAGGTTAATCCGGCTTGTGCCTGCGGCGAATTGCGATCGATGTCTTCGGTCATCTGGCCGGCGAGCATAAGAGCCGGATCGTGGCAGCCCGAACACCATTTGGATTTGATCTTACCCTCTTTGCCACCAAGATCCTCGTAGTGGGCAATGTGCGCAGCCACTTCGGGGTTACTCGCCGTGGCGCTTTTCCGCATATCGTCGATCGTCGCTTCGTAAAATGGATTATTAAACGAGGAAAAGCGGTGCGCTGAAGTCGCCCACTGCGCGGCCGTAGCGGCATGGCAACGCGCGCACGTTTCCACGCCGATGGGCTCTTCGACGACAAAACCGTATTTATCGATGTCTCGTTCCAACGCTTCTTGGCGCGACAAATCACCGCGCGTAATAATGCGCGAAGGGAGAAAATCCCCGGTCGTCGTCGTCGTCGCCGCCGGAAAGAAGGGACTTTCCGCCGGCACAAAATTGGCCGGAACAAAGTCACTATCGGCGTAGTCACTCACGTCGCGCTGCTTGGAGCCCGGCCCCGTATCTTTGCCTTCGGCAAACGCCTTTTGCGCCGTTTCCGTGTATTGTTCGCTGTCGTACGACAGACCGTGCAACAGCACCGCTACTAGCAGCACAGCAAACGTAGCCGCTGGCACGACGCGATAGCTCAACGCCGACGGCTTCCACAGCGAGAAGCGACGATGGTAAAAATAAAAACCCGGCACCAATACCGCCGCCACGACGTGACTCCAGTAGGCGATGGGGTTGCCGCGGTTGTTGGCCGCGCTCAAGATAAACAGGCCCGTAATGGCCAAGACCAGACCCAGCGCCAGCGTGACGACGCCCGTATAGATCGCCCGCGTGCGGTTTTTCCGCCAAACAGCGGGTAAATGCCACGCGACAAAGGCGACGCAGAGCGCAACCAGGAGGAGGCCAATCCCCGTGTGGGACAGCACCATACCCTGATAAAACCTCGGCAGAGAGACCTCTGTAATGGCGAAATAGTCGATGCCCTGCCACTCAGCTAGGCGGTTGGCCAACAAATAGAGCGTGTCGGCCAGCATAAAAATGCCCAGCGCTACGATGGCGTAGACGCTGCGCTTCTGCATCGCATTCAAGCGACTGGGTTGCGGTCTATTCATGTATCAATTTTGCGTATTGGATGGAGTTCGACTAGCATCTGCTACAGATAGGAATATAGCATACTTTGGACGAGTCGGAAGGGCCTCAGGTTCCCACATTTTTGTAGGTGCCGTCGACCAACTGCGGCGCGCAGCTACTGACATTCCACTCGGCGGCCATCACCACGTCTTCTGCAAAGCCGCGCGCGGCCAGTTCGCGCCCCGAACTGGCCTCCATCAGCCGCGTATTCAACTCCGACTGCGCGCCACAGAACGCGTCTTTTGCCAGCTGGGCCTCTGGCGAGAGACGTCCCGTCAGCGCGGAGATCAGCGCGCCGGCTCCGAGCAAATCTTCTAGGGCCGGGCGCAGCGAATCGTCTTCGCTGTGCCAGCGTTCACCTGCGGGAATAACGGCGATGCGCCGACCGATCGCTGCGGCCGCACGAGCCACCGCCGCGGCGTTGCGCAAACAGCCGGCAAAGGTCGGCGTCGCGCCGGTCGCCATGCTCAGCGCCGAACCATTGGGCGAGGGCAATACGAGGCGCACATCGGCGGGCATAGCGCGTAGGGAGGCCGGCGACAGCGAGAGGGCATCCGTGCCGCGCGGCCCCGCCAATAGCGCATCGCGCTGCGCGGCTAGATCAGCCGCACGCGCGTCTTTCCATCGACATGGGATAACGGCGGCACCGCGACTAAGAGCGACATCAACGCACGTTGAAAAGGAAAGTACATCGACGAGGATAACGACATCGGAGATCGGCGCCAACGCCTTGAGGCCCATCGGCCCCCACTCACAGCGAACATCGTACTGCGCCTGATCGAATACGCCCATCAGCGCCCGAACTGGCGCTGCACCCATTCAACGACAACCTGCACCATCTCATCGGCGTGATCGCTAAACACGTGATTGGCTCCCGCGATAACCACCTGCTCGGTCCCACTGGAAGCGCGGGCGATTATATCTGCAGAATCCTCGGGCGGCACGACGTCGTCCTCGCTGCCGTGCACCAGCAGCCAAGGGACGGCAATCTTAGCGCCCAACTCGACCACGGAGTCGATATGCGCCATATCATCGACATACTGCTGTGAAAGGGGACAGTCCTCGTCTTCCCACATGCAGCCTTTGCCCGGCTCAACGTCGCCAAACTCGCGTTCGGCAAACGCCTGCGTGTGTACCATACCGGCCAGCGACACCAGGTACTGGATGCGCGCATCTCGGCTGGCGCGCAGCACGCCGACGGCCCCGCCCATGCTGTGACCAACGTAGACGACGCGATAGCCGTCCAGCACATCGACTACGGCGCCGAGGTCTTCGACTTCCTTTGAAATCGTCGCGTCGACAAACTGACCGCCTGAGTCGCCGTTGCCGGCAAACGAGAAGCGCAGTGCGTTAACGCCGGCCGATGCCAATCCCTCGGCCAGCGACACGACAAAGGGGCGGTCCTTGTTGCCGGTAACGCCGTGACCTATCACGACGATATCGCGGCTATCGGCATCTCCTTGATGAAACGAATAGTCGAGCCTTTCGCCCGCGCTGTTGGCTATATCTCCGAACATGCGTACTCCCTTACTGTTGTATGAATTCGTAGGTCTGCCGCGCTACGACGAGCTCTTCGTCTGTCACCATGACGTATATGCGCACCCGGCTATCGACCGCGTGCAGCGTGCCCTGCCCGCGCACGGCCTCGTTTTTCTCGACATCCATCTGCACACCGAGAAAATCCAGATCGCGCAGAATGCGCTCGCGCACCATGGCCGAGTGCTCGCCGATGCCGCCGGTAAAGCTAATGACGTCCAGCCCGCCCATTTCGACGGCGTAGGCACCGAGATAGTCGCGCGCGGCCGTCGCCAGCACATCGAGTGCCAGCAGGCAGCGTTCGTCGCCGGCCGCCGCACCGTCCTGTATATCGCGCACGTCGTTGTGGCCGCAGATGCCCAACAGTCCGCTCTGCGACGCGCAGATTTCCAGCGCCTCTTCAAAAGAGATGCCCCGGTTCCGCATTACCAAGTCCAGCGCATATGGATCGAGATCGCCAATGCGGTTGTTTTGCGGCAGGCCGCCCTGCGGGCTCAGACCGTGCGAGGCCCCGAGCGATACGCCCCCTTTGATCATGCACAGCGACGAGGAACCACCCAGGTGCATATTGACGTGGCGCAGGTCGTTGCGCCCTTCCATCTCAACGACCTTTTCGGCGGCGTAGCGGTGGCTCGCGCCGTGGAAACCGTAGCGCTTTACGCCATACTCTTCGTACCACTCGTAGGGCACGGCATAGAGCTGGCGGCGCAGCGGCGCCGTGCCGTGAAACGCCGTCTCAAAGCAGCCGATGCGCCGTGCGCTCGGAGCGACGCGCTCAAACTGGCGCATCGCCGCCACATAAGCCGGGTTGTGTGCCGGAGCGAGCGGGTAGAAATCCTCCATGAGGCCGACGACGTCGTCGTCTAGTTCGACCACGCCGGAAATACTGCGCGCATGTACGGCCTTAAAGCCAACAGCGGCCAGCTCTTCGATCGAATCCAACACGCCCCCTTCGCCGACAAGCCGCGCGAGGGCTTCATTGATGGCGCTGGCGTGGTCGGGCAGATGGCACGCCTGCTCGACCGCCTCGCCGTCGCCAATCTGGTACTTGTGGAACGAGCCTTCACCGCCGATGCGGTCCATGCCGCCGCGCGCCAACACGCGCGCCGACGGCATGTCAAAGACCTTGTACTTGAACGACGTGCTGCCGAGGTTGGATACGAGGACCTTCA
>JAYOKQ010000171.1:0-2677 GCA_038119905.1 Gemmatimonadota bacterium
GCGGTCCGGTGCGCTTGCAGCAGTCGGATGCGCATATCCGCCGTCCGGTGCCCGAAGAGAATCGCCGCTACGGTTTCCACCGCGGTATCAACCCGGCCTATAGCCACTATGAGAAGGGGCTCTATCACTTCTCGTTTATTAAAGCGCTCACGAATCTAACGGACCTAGGTCCGGACGACGGTGGGACGACGGTGATTGCCGGCACGCACAAAGTGCCGCAGGACATTCCGCAGGAAGAGATCGTCGCCGCGGCGCTGGAGGATCCGTCAATGATCCACCAGGTCATAGCACCGGCCGGATCGACGCTGCTCTTTTACGAATCGCTGATTCACGCGGCGGGCATAATCCGTTCGGATCGCGATCGACTGCTGATTTTAGGAGGGTATATGCCGACGATGTTTCAGGCGTGGATGGGCTACGATCCCGATCCCGACTTTGTGCAGACGCTCTCCGACGAACATCGTCAGCTGCTGACCGGCGAGCAAAAGTTTCACTGGCCGCGCCAGCCGCGCCAGCTCGGAGCGCCGGCCGCCGTTTAGATCGTATCCAACTTGACCGAGTCCCCCGGCAGCGCGTCTGTCGGGGGACTTCTATTGTACGCCGAGCAGGTCGGCGGCGTTGTTCCAGAACACGTCTTCGATCTGCGTATCGGTCAGGCGCTCTGACCAGCAGGCCCACTTGACCGAGCGCAGGTGCTCTAAGCCGACGAGCACGGGCTGGATGGCCAGGTGCTTCTCTCCCCATACGGGCGTCTCTTCGTAGAGCCAGACAAAGGAGTCGGCCGCGCCGAGAGAACGGCCGCGCATGTGGCTGACGGGCAGGTCCGTGCCATACATCAGCTTGCGGTGGCCAAAGGTGCGCAAGATCGCCTGGTGGGCGATCGGCTCGCAGTTGGCGCTGGTATCAAAGTAGAGATTGTCGAGGTCGGCCAACGCGGCCAGGCCTTCCATATTGTGGGCCGGCTGAAAGCCGCGCGCCGAATGGGCTAGGATCAGACGCATATCGGGATAGCGCTCGCAGTAGCGGCGGATCCAGTGTTGGTTGGACGGGTCGGCGACCGCGCGCGCGCGCACCATGTGCAGCGTGATAACTAGCCGCTCTTCGTGGGCGATCTGCACGATGGGCTCGGGCAAGTAGTCGGGAATTTCAGCTTCCCAGGTCGGCTTCGTTGGAGCCAGCGTATGATAGCACTTGAGCCCGTGTGCGCCTAGGCGACGCACCTCTTGGCGCACCCATTCCGGATCGTCGTTCGGCCGCACGAAAAACAGGCCGCGGCAGTCGGGTGCCTGCGCCGTAGCGCGGGCAATCCACGCGTTGGGCTCCTCAAAAGACCCGGCACCGTCCGGCTGCACGGAGGGGATAAAGAGCGCGGCGTGGCGCCGGTCTGGATGCAGGTCGTCAATGAGGTCGCAATATTCGGGATAGCCGACGTCGGCGGGTGCTCCGGGGATGCGCCAGGACGTATTTTTCCCCTGCCACAGATGGGTGTGCGCATCAAAGACGCGGTCGGGTAGAAAGGCGTCTAGCTCGCGCGCAAAAAACGCGCGGTCGTGGTCCTGCATACGGGACTCGCTCACGGCTACGCTCCTTGGAGGTCGAGCAGGCCGGCGCGCTGCATGACGACGCGCAGGCGCTCCACTTCCGTTTCGGGCATCGGCGGCATGGGCCTGCGCGGCTGTGTGCCTTTCAAGCCCATGAGGTTAAGGGCGGCCTTCATGCCGGCGGCCTGGTAGGGCAGCATGACGGCGTCGATGTCCTGCACGCTGCGCTGCAGGGCGCGGGCCCCTTCGTACTTGCCGGCCATCCCCAAGGTCAAAATCTCGTGCAGCGCCTCTGGCCAAATGTTGGAAAAGGCCGTCGTAATGCCGTTGCAGCCGATAAAGGTGCCGGTCAGCGCTAGGCTGCCGTTGCAGATAAAAAAGCGGCGATTTGATGGGACAAACTGACGCACGCGCGTTTCAAAGCGAATGTCGTGATCGGTGACGTAGCCGAATACGTTGTCCATGGCGCTGATCTGGCCGATGGTCTCCGGATCGGCGGCCGCCTCGCCGGCAAAGCCAAAGCGCTCTGGGTTGCACTGGTGCATGAGCAGGGCCGGCACGGGACAGCGCGGCAGCACTTCCTCAAAATAGGGCACGACGGCTTCCTTGTGGCGCGGCAGGCGCAGGCGCACCATTTCGGCGCCGGCCCGGGCAAAGGCCTCGGCGCGGCGCAGCGTTTCGCTGGCCGAAGGACAGTCGATGCCGCCCACGACAAAGCGCTCGCCGCGTAAGAGACCAGATACGGTGCGCACGATCGCTAGCTTTTCTTGCTCGGAAAGAAACGCCTCTTCGCCCGACGCGGTGCCAACGATGTAGCCACTCAGCGGCGTGTCCAGCCAGTGCTCGACGTTGGTGGCAATGGCTTCGTGGTCAACGCGGTCGGTGTCGTCAAACGGCGTGATCATCGGGATTGTTACGATGGGATCTGTGCTGGGTATGGGCATGATGAGCGCTCGGTGCGTTATCGGGATGGGGATGCGAGAGGCGCTACGGTTAGCTGACCCTCGACGCCATGTCGGGCAATCAGCTCGGCGACTAAACCGCTCGATTTGGCCTCTTCGACAAAGTCGCGCAGAAAGGCGATGCTGGCCGTGCGCTCGGGGCGCGTGCCGATGGCCTGCTGCACGGCGGTAAAC
>JAYOKQ010000171.1:2687-6648 GCA_038119905.1 Gemmatimonadota bacterium
TGTCCTTCGAGCATGCGCGATCCGGGCAGCGCTTCCGCGTCGCTGATCAGGCGCGGGCGGAGTCCGGCCAGCGCATCGAGCCCTTCTTCGATAAATGCGTCGAACGATGCGTCAACGCTGTCGGCTTTGACCAGCTCGGCGTGGGCTAGGTTATCGGCTAGCCACAGGCCGTAGGCCGAGCGACCGTAAACGCCGATGCGCACACCGTCGCGATCTACCTCCCCTATGGATTGGATGGAACTGCCTTCGGGCACGAGATAGGTCGCCTCGATTTCGGCGTAGGCGGCGGTAAAGGCGATGGTCTTAGCGCGCTCGGGCTCGGTGCCGATATTGCCAATATCCCACGCGTTTTCTGTCGCATCGTCGGCCAGGGCACCCGGGTTGGGATAGCAGATGTATTGGACGGGCACGCCAAGGTGATCGGCCACGGCACGCGCCATGTCGGGCGACGGTCCTATGGGATCGCCAGAGGGCGTCTGTCCGCGCACGAGCAGAAAGTTGGACAGGTTGATGGCGGCGCGCAGGACGCCGGTAGGAGCGAGTTCGGCGCGTATCGTTTCGAGCATAGTCCGTTCCGGGTTTGGAGTGTTGGTCAGTATATTGTCGATGCCAACAGGGGGCAAGCTAGTGCGCGCGTACCAGAATGAGGCGCAGCGCGTCCAGGCGCACGCGCACGCGCTGCAGACCCTCTACTAGTGCGGATAGCTCGGCGCGGCGGGCGTCGAGCTCGTCTTGGCTAATGGCGGCGTTGGTCTGGGCGAGCTCGACGAGGCGCTCGGCCTGCGGCTGCAGTACTGCGAGCATCTGGGTGTGCGCTTGCTCTGCTAGTGCGTCGGCCTGCGCTTGGGCTAGCTGTCGCGCGGCATCTACCTGCGCCGGCAGCACGGCGTCGATCTGGTCGATAAAGGCCTCGAGGTAGGCTGTTTCGACCGGCGCTAAGGGCCCTTTCAACGTGCTGAGGCGCAGCGCACGGCCCTCTATATCCACGGCGAGGTGAATCGGCGTAGGCGGCAAAAAGCGGTCGGCGCGCCAGCGTGCGTCCAGGGTATGCTCGGCGACAAAGAGCGCTTCTAGGACCAGACCGGGCGTCCGGCCGTCCATCTGGGCGATGGCGGCATTGCCCTGTGCACCTTCGAGCAGGCCGTCGAGTACGTCGCGCACCATGAGATGATCCCAGTTGAGAAAGGTGCGCTCCGGGTGGCGCAGGGCAACATCGCGGTCGAAGGTCACGCCCATCTCCTCGCCGACAAAGCCGGGGAAAGGGCGGTGGTACTCCGAGCCGGCGCGCACGGCATAGCTGCGTCGGTCAATTTTTTCAACGTCGAGGCCGCCGCGGGTAAAGGCGTCGAGCATAAAGTCTTCTAACGTCGATGCGGTCTCGCGCCGTGCGATTTCGTCTTGTAGGCGGGCTGCGGTCTCGGCGTCAAACGAGTTGAGCTCGAGCAGGCGATCGCGTCCCTCCTCTAACTCTCTGACAACGTCTGCATTGAGTGCTGCGCCTTGCGCAACGAGGGCGTCCATGGCGGCCCCATCGTCGGCGACGAGCGCGTCGCTCAGCTGTGCGGCTAACGTATTCTCTGTGGTCTGATCGCCGTGCCACGGACGCGCAAAAATGTGCAGCGCCTCTGCGTACCAGCGCTGCAGGCGATCCTGCGGACTGTCCGGTGCGGCGGCGGTATGCAGAACAATCTCAGCGCCTTGGCCGATGCGATCGATGCGCCCGATCGCCTGCTCGAGTCGGTCGGCGCCCTGAGGTAGGTCAAAGAGCACGAGACGACGTGCGACTTGAAAGTTGCGTCCTTCGGCCCCGATGGGCGAGCTGAGGGCTAGCTGCGGTCCCTCGACATCGAGAAACCAGGCCGCCTGGCGGTCGCGTTCGACGGCGCCGAGTCCTTCGTGAAAGCGCGCGGCGCGCAGACGCCTATCGGCCAAGGCCTTGGCCAGCGCTTCGACGCGATCCCGATGGCTGCAGAGGACGAGAAATTTTTCGTCCGTATGGGTCTGCAGCAGCTCGTAGAGCCACCCGATGCGTGGATCGTCCCCGTCGAGGGATGGCGTGTTGCCCTGCTGCTCGGATAGAAATTCGGCGCGCAGCGCCTCGGTAGCTTCGGCCGGCAGCAGAGCGTGTTGATGCGTGCGGCGCGGAAAGCCGGGGATGCGCGCGCGCGTATTGCGAAAGGCAACGCGCCCGAGGCCGTGCAGATCGAGCAGGCGACTGAGCAGGTGCTGCCGTGCAGCCAGATCTGGGTTGTGCAGCGTCGCTCGGTCTGCGCCTAGTCGATCTTGCAAGAGATTGATGGCCGGCTCGTTTAGGGGCTGGTCGCTGCCGAGGGCTTCGGCCACTTGGGCCAGCGCGCGATAGTGCGTCCCTTCGCTGAGATAGGCGTCGTAGTCGTGGAAGCGCGCCGGGTCGAGCAGCGCTAGCCGAGCAAAGTGGGCGCGCTCGCCGTCGCGCGTGGGCGTGGCGCTCAGCAGCACTAGGTGGTCGGTGCGTTCGGCTAGCTGGGCCGCCAGGGCAAAGTCCCCTCTCCCCGGCTGTAGGTGGTGTGCCTCGTCGACAAGGACGATGTCCCACTCGGTTTCGGCAAAGGCCGAGCCGACATCGATGCCAAGCGGACAGACAAAGAGCTGGGCTTCGCGCAGCTGCTCGGGCAGGTCGTCGCTCTCTACGTCGATGGTGCCCTCTTCGTAGGTGTCCGATCCCATGACACGCAGCACGAGGTTAAAGCGTAGGTAGGCTTCGGCCAGCCACTGATGGACGAGCGCCGGGGGAACGAGTATCAGCGCATTTTCAACGCGGCCGGTCAGCAGCATGCGGTGCAGAATGAGCAGCGCTTCGATGGTTTTACCCAAGCCGACTTCGTCGGAGAGGAGCACGCGCACGCGCTGGCGCTGGCAGGCGTGATAGGCGATTGAGAGCTGATGGTCGAGGAGGCGAATGCGTCCGCCAAACAGACCGCGCATGGGAGAGGCGAGCAGCTGGTGACGCAGCTGCAGAGCGCTGTGGCGCAGGTCGAAATGATCGAATGGATCGACCTGCAGGCTCTGCAGTCGGTTTTCCGGCGTCGATACGTCGAGCTCGGCGTGCAGATCGCGCTCGCACAGGCGTTGTCCGTCCCCGCTGTAGACGAGCAGGCCCCGCTCTTCGGCAATGTGTGCTACGACAAAGTGCGCGCCGCTTTCGTCCCGTACCTGCTGGCCTATGCTCAGCTGCACGCGCGAGAGCGGCGGATCGCCCATCGCATAGCGCCGCACAACGCCGCGGGCGGGAAAGTCGATGACGATCTGCCGGCCTTCGACGGCTTCGACGCGACCGATGCCGAGCTCGGGTTCGGTCGTGCTCTGCCAGCGCTGGCCCGGAATAAACTCGCTCAATCGGCCTCCCCGCAGGCGGCGACAAATTCGTCGCGCGTCGTGGTATAGCCAATTAGATGCTCAAAGTTGCGCAGCGTGATGCGCTGGATCCAGCCGCCCTCGGGCAGGCTGTCGTCGCGCGTGTCGGGCATTTCGATTTCACCGGGTGCGTTGGAACAGTCGCGCAGCAGGATGACGCGGTAGTTGCGCCCGACCGCTTCGGCGCAGGTGTAGTGCAAGCAGGCGCGGCGGCTGTAGCCCACGGCAAAGAGCGTGCGAATGCCGCAGCTGCGCAGGTACTGATCTAAAAAAGTGTTGTGGAAGCCGCTCCAGATCCACTTGGGAAAGTTGGGCTCGCCCTCCTGCGGTCGTACGCAGTCTAGGTATTCGGGGGCAAATTCAGCTCTGTTGCGCCAGCCGGCCAGCGCGTCGCCGGACAGGCCCTTGGTGCGGCCCCATACTTCGCTGACGATGTTTTCGGGGTTGGCTACGAGGCGCAGGTCGTTGTGCACGTAGGCTACGCGCATGCCGCAGGCCCGTGCGGCTTGAAGGGCAGGCGCGATCATGTGCTCCGTAGTTGGATTGGGCGCGGTCCCTTCGACGTCGA
>JAYOKQ010000172.1:0-6500 GCA_038119905.1 Gemmatimonadota bacterium
AGACCACTAAAATATATCAGAAGGAGCTGAGGCTCTCTGTAGAGGTTTTGTGCGATAAGTGTAAATATTTGTAAAAGGGGTGCGAAAGCAGAGCAGATCTATTTCCCTGGGTAGAGACCACTTAGAAGGTTAACAATTAGATCATTTTAAATCTGAAGGAAAGGGGGGTCGAGCAAACGGCCTTTTAGCTATATGTAGCTACTCGGCCTACACAGAACAGGGCGCTCCCCCTGTGGAAGCGTGAAGTTTTGTAAATTTTCGGCAGTTGGCGATGGATCTAATTCTAGGTCAGCTGTGTCGTCTTAGATATTGCTGGTTCCATCACCATTTCGCAGAGGGGTAATCAAGGGTCAAAGGTCGGCCGCGGTGGATCGGCCCAATTCCCTTCTGGATCGATCCCGCGACACAGCACCCCTTTAGCCCGTAGCGCCTCATCAGCACGAACATCGACGGTGGCATAGCGGATCCCAATGCCACACCGCCTGCGGTCGGAGAGATTAGCATCAGACCCGTGCAGCAATAGACAGGAGTGAATGGACGCCTCACCGGCCTTTAGTTCGAGATAATCTGGGGTGCCGTACTGCTCTATATTGTCTACAGTCTGGCTGAGCACATTGTTCTCCTGAGGATCGCTCTCCCGGTACGGCAGCAAACCATGCCGGTGCGATCCCGGCACGACCTGTATACACGCATTTTCTCGGTCGACATCGTCTATTGCCAGCCAAATGGTAATCACCTTGGCCCGGTCCAAAGGCCAGTAGGTAAAATCCTGGTGCCAGGATACGACCTTGGGATCGTGCGGAAGTTTGCAAAAGTAATGAGCCCCTATGGCAGCAAAATGTGGACCGAGTAGATCTTCAGCCAGATTGACGATTTGTGGACTAGTGACCAAGTCGTACACCCCGCCGTATACCACGTGAGAACCGCTGATAGAATAGCTATTTTTCCCCTGAGAAAGTGCATATGCTAGTAGGCCGTCAAAGTACGTTCGGTTGGTCGCCGCCTGATCTGCGTCAAAGATCGGTACGCGCTTGATATAGCCATCTCTGTTGTAGGTATCCACCTGATCTGCCGTCAGACAGTGCAAGCTGGAGTCGGTGCTTGGGTAAAAGGTGAAGTCTTTGTCCATTCTCGAATCCATTTCTCTAGGCCGGCAACTGCGGCACATACTGGTATGTGGGATCGACTCGCTGCCGCTTTACGATGGCAATAATGCCACGCCACGCAGCAACGAGACCCCGTGGAGGCTCGGGCGAATCGCAGCGTATCGCCTCGTGCAACTTGCCCAGATTATAGCACGGAACCGCCGCATACATATGGTGTTCAATATGGAAGTTCATATGCCAGTAGAGAAAGCGAACAAAGGGGTTCAGCAGGACCGTGCGCGTGCACAGACGAAAGTCGGGCACATCGTCCTGCAGCCCAGCATGCTGCGTGCCGTTGCACAAAAAGCGCAGCCAACCTCCATAAAATACGCCGCACGACGTAAGCACCGGTAGCAGCCACAGCCCGTGGTAGAGCGAAACCGTTACAAGCGTCCCGTGGCCCACCAGCAGAAATCGCGCCCACCAAAACAGGCGCCTTCGCTTGTCCACTGCGTCCGCAGGAAAAAGGTGATTGGCCCACTCGCCGCGAATAATCCCAACGCTGTGCTCAAGGTGCACCTTAAGCGTCGAATACATCGTCCACGGATCGATAAAACCAAGCTGTAGAAACGTTTTCAACGTCAGCTTTGCCGGCAAGACGACTTCTAAATCATCGGGAGGATGCAGCGTGTATTTATGGTGCTCAGCGTGACTGGTCCAGAAATGGATATGACTGCGCCACCCTAAAAAGCAAAACAGGCGCAGAAAAAAATCGTTGAGAAACTGCGTTTTAAAAACCGTGTTATGGCAGAGTTCGTGCGTGGCGTTGAGCAGAAAAATATAAAACGTGCCATAGGCCAGCAGCGTCGGCAGCAGCAGATAGAGTCGATCCTGCACCTGCCAGGCGAATGCACCCGTGAGGACAATCAGACTGAGATGCCCCAGCGTCTGTAACAGACCCTTCCAATCGCTGCGCTGATTTAGCGCGCGTAGCTGCTCGCGCGTCAGCGGCGTTCGGTACCATGATACCGTTCGTGCAGCTCGTTTATCTGCCATACAGCATGCTCTCGATGATTCGTTCTATCGCTACTCTATAAAGGCGTAGCTCAATCCAACGGCAATCGCGCGTTTAATCTGCGTCTTCTCGCTGGCCGTCACGTCGTCTATGATCTGTAAATTGAGATTGACCGTCACGTACTTACCCGCCTTGATCAACAGCGTGTTATCCAAGTTGACGGCGGTCTCGTCCAGCGCCGTTAGGGGCGCAAAAACTTCCCATTTAGAGTTAAATAACGTTATTTCATTAAGTGGCCATTCAGTCTCTATGACACCCTCTAAACCCCCATCGAATCGACTTGTTTCTACCTTGGCCGTCTCCGGATCATCCGTAAAGCTATTAAACTCATTCGTTATAATCTCGCGCATAGCCAAACCGAGCCGCGTTTTCACCTCTTCGCGCGGCTGATAGCCCACGCCGGCGCTCTGAGTTAGATAGGCCGGATCGATAAACTGAGAAATTCCAACGGGCTCAGCTCCTCCGTAGTCGTAGCCGCGTGCAAACTGGGTCTTTAGGGTGGCGCCGACATACGGATTGATCAGCGTCCCCACCTTGTAGGTCAGCGTCGTTCCCAGTGCAATCTTGTCGTCCGTTTTGCGAATGTCTTGGTCGCCGAGCTTGCTCTGGCCAAATGCAAACTGGTAGGTATTGTTCCAGTCTAGTTTACCGCGTGCATAGGTCGATTTTCCGTTGAGTGTTAACGTCCAGGCTAGGGCATCCTCTCCACCCTGAGCCCAGTCTTTCAACGCCACTTGAGTCAAATTAGCCGCCCCCGTCAATCCATGCTTCCAAGCAGAACTGGCGACTTCTTCCTGTGCAAACGACGCCGTGTAAAACAGCCAACATATCGAAAACAACACCTTTTTCATATTAATTCCTCGTGTTTCTGTGATGTGAAATATTCAAACCAATATACGAGTATCCTCTGCACAAGCCACTAACACAAGATGGCCATATCAAATTCCACGGATCCCCCTTTAGCTCGGGATGCACTTTGCCGCACCCTTCAAGCACGAGCATTCCTTGCACTTGGTAGCTATGTTAGAGAAATGGACGGGGACTCCGATACCGAAAGTTTATTACCCGCTGCTCAAAGCAGCCTACGTTAGGAAATACAATATCATGCGCTTGCGTAATACGTGCTCATATCTGATGTACACACTCGCACTGCTATCGGGCTGTGCGCCGCTTGGGACACGTCCCTCTGACATGGATATCGAACGCTTTGCCGCGTCAAAAAACTACAACGCCGAAAAAAATCAGTTTGAAAATCGTCTGCCCGGCGTGATGGAAGCCATGAACAATCGGATCTACAGCCTCGACTCGTTTAAGGCGTGGTTAGACGGCCCTGAGCAGGGTCGACCACCACAGCTGCTTCCTTCACATCAACCTAACATTAGTGCATTTAGCGCAAAAGATGAATCGCTCAAGATCATTTGGCTAGGCCATTCTAGTTTTCTCCTCAATATGGACGGCAGCATCATATTGGTCGATCCGGTCTTTTCTCAGGCGGCATCACCCATATCGCTCTTTGTCCGCCGCTTCCAAGACCCACCCATACCCCTGCAGGCATTGCCACCTATCGACTACATACTGATATCGCACGACCACTACGACCATCTGGACATGGAAACCATCGAATTCTTTATAGAGCGCGAAACGCACTTTGTCGTACCGCTAGGCGTAGGTAACCATCTGACGGGCTGGGGCATTCCCGCCGAGCGGGTGACGGAAAACGACTGGTGGGAAACAGCTTCCTTTGCCGACGTGACGTTCACAGCAGCCCCAGCACAGCACTTTTCCGGCCGCGATGGTATTCATCCAAACGAAACCCTATGGGCTTCTTGGATCGTGCAGAGTGCCCATCACATCATCTACTTCAGCGGCGATTCCGGATACGATACCCACTTTCAAACCATCGGCGAGCGCTACGGGCCGTTTGATGTAGTCTTTCTCGACAGCGGCCAATACAACGAGCGGTGGCGCGAAGTGCATATGTTTCCCCGCGAAGCGATGCAGGCCGCCCGCGACCTACGCGCCCAGTTTCATTTTCCCGTGCACTGGGGCATGTTCGAACTAGCCCTGCATGATTGGGACGACCCCATTCGGCGGCTGGCCAAACTACGCGATGAACATAGCGTGCCGCAGCTAACGCCGCAGCTCGGGCAAGTAGTGCAGATACCCGGCGACGTCCCCGACCAAGCTTGGTGGGAATAGCGGCCACGTACCTGCGTATAGGACCTAGCGTAAAACGACGCGTGCTAGATTGCTTATATTGGATCGCACGATCAACCGCAGACAAAGGAAGCGATACGCGATGAACTTAACCGCCAAAGTGCTAGTGGCGATGCTCTTGGGAATTTTCACGGGCCTGGCCATCAACGTCTTGAATGTAGAAGTGTTCGATCATGGCCTCATGGCCGAGGGCACCATTCTCAACGCATACGTCGTTAATGGACTATTCCACATCGTCGGCAAGCTCTTTGTCAACGCGCTCAAAATGCTGGTCGTCCCGCTCGTCTTGTTTTCGCTTATCTGCGGCGTGTGCGGAATCGGCGATCTCAGGCTGCTGGGCCGCATAGGCGGGAAATCCCTGGCGCTGTATCTGCTGACGACGGCGATCGCCATTGCCAGCGCCATCATTGTCTCTGCAACGATCGGCATCGGCGAGGGCATGAACGCTAGCTCAGACGCCAGCTTTACCGGCCGCGAAGCCCCGCCACTATCCGATGTATTAATCAGCATTATCCCCAGCAATCCAATTCAAGCGATGGCCAGCGGCGAAATGCTGTCCATCATCTTCTTTGCCATCCTAACGGGCATCAGCATTTTGATGGCCGGCAAAAAGACCGCCTCGCTTGTCGAGAATATAGAGTTGCTCAACGAAGTCATGATGAAGATGGTCGGCATCATCATGTCCTTTGCACCTTATGCCGTGTTTTGTTTGCTGGCAAAAGCGATGGCCAATTTGGGCTTTGACCTGTTCTTGAGTCTGGTTGGCTACGTGCTCGTCCTAATCGGCGTCCTCTTGCTGCACCTATATGTTACGCTACAGGCCGTCTTGACGTTTTTCGGTCGACTCAACCCGATTGTCTTTCTCTCCAAAATGAGAAACGTGCAGGTCTTCGCCTTTAGCACCTCTAGCTCCAACGCTACGATTCCCGTCACCCTGCGCACCGTCACGGAGCGACTCGGCGTAAACAACTCGGTCGCCTCGTTTTCCGTCCCCTTTGGCGCCACCATCAATATGGATGGAACGGCCATTATGCAGGGGGTTGCCACCGTCTTTATCGCCAATGTCTACAACGTAGACCTGGGCCTTTCCGGCTATCTGACCGTCATCCTAATGTCCGTTCTCGCCTCAATTGGCACCGCCGGCGTTCCCGGCGTAGGGCTCATTATGCTGTCTATGGTTTTTGCGCAGGTGGGCCTTCCTTTGGAGGGTATTGGCCTCATACTGGGTGTTGATCGGCTCCTCGACATGATTCGCACGGCGGTCAACGTAACCGGCGATGCGGTCGTTTCCGTAGTCGTCGCCAAGAGTGAGGGTAAGTTTGACGAGGCCGTATTCAACGATCCGGACGCGGGCACCTTTGACGAAAAAGAGACCGAGTTGAAGGACGAAGACGAAGCGATCATTGCAGAAACGGTGAAATCAACGCGCGACAAAGCATAGTCTTTCAGCAGAAATACCTGTGTACGCCCGATAAGGTATATCAAACCGCATCGGGCGTTGTGCTCACCGGATAAAAGACCAACTCCACGCCAAGCGGCAACAGAATCTACCGACTGAAACAACGTCGATCTCGTGTGATCTGCATCACAGTATATCGGTGCACTACTCATTATTTTCTTGGATAAGATCGATAATTTATTACCATGATGGATAGACCATTACAATATAGAAACGCGCTTACACCCCTTATAAAGGAGAATCGCATGTTCACAAAACGCGTTTTAGCCCTGCTGGGCATTTATGCCCTCTGTGCTATCACCAATCCGATCCCGGCTGTTGCCGACGGCCATATGTCCGGCGAAGGTGAGCACCACGGCGGCGAGCATATGGGGCCACCGCCGCCACCGCCCGCTTTGGCCGAAGCCATTGAAGAGCTTATTGAGGAAGGCGACCTGTCTGAAACGGCTTCCGACATGCTGACGTTTCTGCTGATGACGCCGGAAGAGCGTCAGGAAGCGGAGGCTCCCGACTTTGAAGAAGAGGTCGTTGCAGAGGCCGAAGGTGAGATAGAGCAGCTCTTCCGCGATTTACTCGACGCGAACATCGACGAAGAAGCCAATGGCTACCTCACCATGATGCTCGACGAAATGAGCAGAGCCCACGAGGAGGGCGAACATCACGA
>JAYOKQ010000173.1:0-6442 GCA_038119905.1 Gemmatimonadota bacterium
TTGGCGGGAACGTGTGCGAATCGAACACACCTAGCGCTACTCTCGCAGCACCACAACGGTTTTGAAGACCGCGGGCCTCACCAGAGAACCAACCGCTCCCATAAAATCTTATTTGCTTTACTTGCCTTGAGCTTCCTGCCGCGCCTTTTCGCGCTCGGCCCGTTCGGCCTCTTTGCGTGCGCGCATTACCGCTTCGCTCGGCAGGCGGCGCTGCTCAACGTCTGGGTAGTCGAGCGGGAAGTCCCAGTGCAGAACGCGCACGGCCTCGCTACCCAAGCCCTCAATGTGCAGCTCCAACGACTCCGTGTTGGCGTCGACGATCGGCGTCTTCATATCCGCTTTACGGTTGGGGAAAAACACCCGGTAGTAAGCCTTTTTCTGCAGCGTCTCACTGCCGGGCCGATCGCTCTCGTATGGATAGGGACCGGCCGTGCCGCTAGGCTTGTAGCGCTGGCCGTTCTGATCCACCAAAAACGTGCGCTCGCCGATATCGGCAATGGGCGGTTCAATCGTCGCCTCTTCGCCGTTGAGATAGACCACAAACACTAGGCGATTGTAAAGCGTCAGGCCCCAGCGCTCGTCGTAGTGGTCGCGCAGCATCGGATACTTAGGGTCGTAGACCTTCTGCATCAGACGATCGATAAACTGGTCGCGGAAGGCGTTGAACTTCTGCCTTTGCAGCGGATTGTCGGGATTAAACGTGGGATCTACAAAAACGAGGTATTGCAGGTAGAGGCTGTTAAAGTCCGTGCCGTCTTCGGCCGGATAGGTGCCATCCACGTAGGAGTGGACGATCTGTTTGAGGCGGTACTCCAGCTGCTCTTGGCCTAGCTCTTCGCGTTCGGCCCGAGCATAGGCGCTGGCAATCTCGTAGGCAAAGGTGCGCAGCGTGGCCTGCACGAAAATGCCGTCGCTGCCGTCCTCTTTCTCGTTGACGACCTGCCAGGCCTCGTCCTCTATTTGCTCAAAGGGCCCCTTGGCATACTCCGAACCGCAGCCAACGGCGCCGAGCAAGATCGCAAAAAGGACCGTCCGAGACCAAGCGGGCATAGTCAATCTCCATCGTTACCGGGTGGAAAAAAGGCGGGCGCCCGCAGGCGCCCTACACTCCTTAATCTATGCAAAAAACCCGGCGGCAACAGCCGCTTGATGCGGCCTTACTCCTTGACGACCCAGAGTTTGACCTTGGCCGTCACTTCGGCGTGCAGACGCACGTCAATGGTGTAAACGCCCAACGCGCGGATCGGCTCTTCGAGCTGAATAGAGCGGCGATCAATTTCGTAGTTTTTCTCCGTCAGCAGGTCGGCAATATTCTGCACCGTAACCGAACCAAACAGACGATCTTCCTCGCCCACGCGTACCTGCGCCGTCAGCGAATCGGCCTCCAGCTGCTTGGCAATAGCCTCGGCGGCGCGACGCTCGCGCTCGGCCACGGCCGCATGCTGTTTGCGCTTGGATTCGAACTGGGCCACGTTGGTATCACTGGCCACTAGCGCCTGGCGCTGCGGTATGAGAAAATTGCGTGCAAAGCCGGACTTTACCTGCACCACTTCACCGGCACTGCCCAGGGATTCTACGTCTCTTAAGAGTATTACTTTCACGATATCGTCCTCCACTCAGGGGGAAACGTCAGTTTTGATTTTCGTCTTCTTCCGTATCGAGCGGCACGGGTCGCAAACGCCGCCAGTCAAACCAAGTATCCAACAGACCACCGAACGCCAGCGCAATCATGGCCAGTCCCGGCTGCACAAAGAGGAGCGCGATGTAAAACGTCAGCTCCAACGCGCGCGGCACGCCGTGGCGCTTGGTAAAAAACCGCAGCAGACCCAAACCCTGTGCCGCATATACTACCGACATAACAACGACCGCGTTTAGGGCTACGTCCTCCAGCCAGCTCACGCCCAAAAATGCCAAGACCAGCGCACCGATCAACACCCAAATCAGCTCATCCCACGGACGCCACTGCGTCATCGGAGGCGCTTCGGGAAGCGCCATGCCAAAGCGCGGTGCCAGCAAAAACGCCAAGCGAAAAGCCAGTAGGAAACTCAGCATCATCGAGACGAATTCCACCGATGGCTGCACGCGCAGCGCCAGTTGGATCATCGTCTCCATCACCTGCGGATCCATTTCCACGCCCAGCGCCGCAAACTGCTCGGTCACTTGGTCAGAGCGCTCCTGCAGGAAGCCTGGATCACCGGCCAAAAAAATCAGCCACAGGCAAAAGGCCGTTACCGGCAATAGCGCGCCGGCCATCACCTTGCCGAAGCCTTCGCCGCGCTCCATCTGGTACACTGCGATCCAGCCCATAAAAGGGGCCAAGCCAAGGCCCTCGAAGCCCGAGCCGAGCAGGACAAAAGCAACTAAGCCGGACAGGGCAACAACGGGCAGCGCCGCTCGCGTGCCCACGCGCACGCTGAACAGCAGCGCCGCACTTAGCACAATGCCGACAATAATCAGCATGGCCTAGCTCGCCGGCGCGGCAAACGCTGTGCTATTCGTCTTCTTCCGACGACGCGCTGTCGTCGCCGTCGCCTTCATCACTGCTGCCACCTTCGCCGTTGTCACCGTCGCTGCCATCGGCCGATTCGTCGCTGCTGTCGCGACGCGGCCCGCGGTCGGGACGATCGCCAGGGCGACCCGGACGGTCGCGACGCGGCGGCGCCAGCTGCTCTTTGAGATAGTCTTCCGGCATGAGCTGAGGTACGCGAATAAACTCACCCTCGGCGGCAATGACCAGATGGCGCAGCAGCTCGTCGTCCAGCTTCATCGACTGCTCCATCGGCTCGATGATCGTCGGCTCGGCCGTAAACTGGTAGAGCACGTAATAGCCCTGACGACGGTTTCTGAGGCTCTGCGAAGTGTAGGCCATGCGGCGCAGACCCCAGAGGTCGACGTTGACGATCTCGCCACCGTTTTCGGTGATATACGTCTTATAGCGCTCAACGGCCTGCTCAAACTGGCCTTCGCCGATTTGAGGGTCGAAGATGCAAACGAGTTCGTAGTTCTTCATGTATTCTTCGCTTCCTTGGTTATAGTCCGAAGAGCGGTTGTGCTCTTAGACGAAAAGCGGTGCCAGTACCAAAGAGATAACCGACATCAGCTTGATGAGAATGTTGAGAGAGGGACCGGACGTGTCCTTGAACGGATCGCCGACCGTGTCGCCCACTACGGCAGCCTTGTGCGGCTCGGAGCCCTTGCCGCCGAAATTTCCTTCTTCAATCCATTTTTTCGCGTTGTCCCAAGCGCCGCCGCTGTTGGACATCATCAGCGCCAACAGGACGCCGCTGACGGTCGCGCCAGCCAGCATGCCGCCCAGGGCAACCGGACCCAAGCCAAAGCCGACGACGACGGGGGCTAGCACCGCCAAAAGACCCGGAGCAATCATTTCGCGCAGAGCTGCCGAGGTGCTGATCTCGACGCAGCGCTTGGTATCGGGCGTGCCCGTACCCTCCATCAGACCGGGAATCTCGCGGAACTGACGGCGCACCTCTTCGACCATGGTGTGGGCGGCTTTGCCGACCGACGTCATGGTGATGGCCGCGGCCAAGTAGGGAATCATCGCACCGATAAAAAGACCAATCACTACGATGGGCTCGGTTACGTCGATGACGACCGGCGCGCCCGTGCCCTGCTCAATAGTGGAGGTGTAAGCGGAAAAGAGCGCCAGCGCCGTCAGCGCGGCCGAGCCAATGGCAAAGCCCTTGCCGATAGCGGCCGTCGTATTGCCCAGCGAATCAAGTCCGTCGGTGATCTTGCGCGTATCGGCGCCCAGACCGGCCATTTCGGTAATACCACCGGCGTTGTCGGCAATGGGTCCATATGCGTCCACCGACATGGTAATACCCACCGTAGCCAGCATGCCGACGGCGGCAATACCAATGCCGTAGAGCCCGGCAAAATCAAAGGCCAGATAGATGGCACCCACAATGCCCAGAATCGGCAGCGCCGTGCTTTCCATACCCACGGCCAAGCCGGAAATAATGTTGGTCGCCGAACCCGTTTCAGAAGCAGCCGCGATATCGCGGACCGGCTTGCCGCCCGTATAGTATTCTGTAAGGAGACCAATAATGATACCGGCGATACAGCCGGCGCTCAGCGCCCAGACCACATCGTTGGAAAGACCGAGTTGACCACCTGCCCAGTAGGCGCCGCCGATTAGCAGCGCAGCCGCGATAAAGGTCGAGTAGCGCAGGGCTGCACCCGGATCGGCGTTTTGCATGACGCGCACGCTGAACACGCCGACCAGCGAAGCCACCAAGCCAACCATGATGACAATGAGAGGGAAGCTCATGGAAGAGAGACGAGCAGCCTCTTCGCTCAAGCCGGGCGCCAGCATTTGCAAAGCGGCTACGGAGGCCGTTGCGGCTATGGCGGTCGTTGCAATGACTGAACCGACGTAGGATTCAAAAATATCAGCACCCATGCCGGCTACGTCGCCAACATTGTCGCCGACGTTGTCGGCAATAACGGCCGGGTTGCGCGGGTCGTCTTCCGGAATGCCGGCTTCTACCTTGCCGACCAAATCGGCACCGACGTCGGCCGTCTTGGTGAAGATACCACCGCCTACGCGGGCAAAGAGCGCGATCGAAGAAGCGCCCATGGCAAAGCCGTTGATCGAGGCCGATGCGCCGGGATCGCTCCAGACGCCGAATAGGTTGGCCAGCGCACCCACGCCCAACAGACCGAGGCTAGCTACGGACAACCCCATGACAGCACCGCCGGAAAAGGCCATCATTAGCGCCGGACCCTGGCCGTACTGGTTGGCGGCTTGAGCCGTACGCACGTTGGCGTGCGTAGCCGCCTTCATGCCTGTAAAACCGGCGGCAATAGAGCAAACGGCACCAGCGAGAAACGCGTAGGCTGTTTGATCGCCGATAAAAGCGAAGAGCAGAGCGAAGACGGCGATTACAAAGACGAGAAGGATTGTGTACTCGCGCTTGAGAAAGGCCATGGCCCCCTCGTGAATGGCCTCGGAAATAGCGGCCATCTCTGGCGTGCCGACCGAGCCCTTCTTGACGTATGTATACAGCAGCAGCGAGCAGATCAAACCCGCCAAGCCCAAGTAGGGCGCTGCCATTGTCCAGCTTTCCATTTCTTCCCCTTTGCCCCAAGCAGGGGGCAGTGCATCTCTTGCGGTTATTGGA
This sequence comes from Gemmatimonadota bacterium, assembly GCA_038119905.1. Classification (GTDB taxonomy): domain Bacteria; phylum Latescibacterota; class UBA2968; order UBA8231; family UBA8231. Next base: position 5,145 of record JAYOKQ010000173.1, read on the forward strand.
GGGAGCCGTTAAAGCGGTTCATCGCCGCCTCAATGCCCTCTGCGAAATAGGTATCCAGCGCTGCCGCGCCGCGTTCCACCAACGCCTCCACATCTCCATCGCTCTGCGAAAAGGGCGCCAGAACGTATTCTATAATATCACCGCCGTCAGGCGGCTGACCGATGCCCAGTCGCAGACGCGGCACGTCTTGGCTGGACAGCTCCTCTATAATGGAGGCTAAGCCGTTGTGGCCGCCGTCGCTACCGCGGCCGCGTAAGCGCAGCCGACCGAAGTCCAACAGGAAATCGTCGTAGGCAACCAACACGTCGCACGGCGAAACCGCAAAGCGAGCACACAGCGCGCGCGCGGCGCGACCGCTGCGGTTCATATAGGTTTGGGGCTTGACCAACAGCACCGGTTGGCCAGCCCAATCGACTTCGGCCAGCAGACTGTGGTCGCGCGCACTGGCGGTCCATCCGACCTGCGCACGCCGCGCCAAGTAGTCGACCAATATAAAGCCGATATTATGGCGCGTATCATCGTAGCGCGCACCCGGATTGCCCAACCCAAGGACGATGCGCAAAAGCCGCTACTCTTGCGACTCTTCTTCGCCCTCTTCCTCTGCCTCTGCCGATGCAGAAGCCGAAGCACCCGAGAGACGCGGCGCTAAGATATTGACGATTGTGCGCGCCGGGTCGGTGGTGATGCGGGGCTCCTGATCCACTAGGTCGCTGACGTGAAGACTGTCGCCGATTACTAATGAGGTGATGTTGATTTCGATGGCTGCAGGCATTTCCGACACGACGGCTTCAACTTCGATCGAGGTCAGCGTCTGCTGCAGAGCACCGCCCCCGTTGCGCACGCCGTCCGGAACGCCCACGGTAACTAGCGGCACTTCGGCCTTCAGCGTTTCGCTGGGATTGATGCGCAGCAGGTCGAGGTGCATGGCATTGCCGCGCACCTTGTGGTACTGGATCTCGCGAATAAGCGCACCTTCCGACTCTTTACCGTCTTCGTGCTCAATCTTAATCGTGGAGTTTTGACCTCCCTTACTCAAGATCTGCTCGAAATCGTGTGCATCCGTCTTGAAGGCGTAGGGCTCTTGCTTGTGGCCATAAAGCACACCCGGAATCTGCCCATGGAGGCGCCTGAGCTGACCCACGGAGCCTTTGCCCTGCTCCTCGCGGTGGGCAATTTTCAGCGAGACCTGCGCCCGCTCGTGGAGCTTAAGTGGAACTGCCGGCATGGAATACCTCTCCTTAGAAAAAATGGCAGCCCGGCGAGGACTCGAACCTCGATAAACGGAACCAAAATCCGTT
>JAYOKQ010000174.1:0-6366 GCA_038119905.1 Gemmatimonadota bacterium
CCCTGGCGCACGTTCCTATCGCAGCACGGCTATACCTGGCAGCGCTGCGCGCCCTACATATTTATCTCTATGGGCGGCGTTTCGTCGACGTTCCACGCCGACTACTCGCACGTGGTCGCCTGGCAGATAGACGGGATTAAAACATTTAACGGCTTCGTCGATCCAGAGCGACACGCGCCGATCAAACACATCGTGCAGCGGGGCAATGCACCGCGCACCACAGACCTACCCGACGTCGCACCGGACGAGTTACTCGCCTACGAGATGCATCCCGGCGACGTGCTGTGGAACCAGCTGCTGACGCCGCATTGGGTGACAGCAAGCGACGACAAACCCGCCTTTAGTCTCAATATCTCGCACGGCGGCGTGCGCCATCGCGGCCAATTTCTCGCCAACGAGGTAGCGCTGCGCGAACACTGGGAAACGCATCCAGACGAAGCCTGGGTGGCGGACTTGCGCTACTAGTCGCGCACTACCCAGTCAAACGGAACGTATTCGTAATCGAACGAACCGTCGGCGTAGAGATCAACCAGACCGTATCCCTCATCGCACTGCTGCAGGTCGCCACCCCACCATCCTGCGCAGAGTGCGCCATTGCAGATATAGGTCACGCCGTTGTACTCGCATCGATCGCGCAGGTGCATATGACCGCTCAGACACAGGCGCACGTTGGGGTGGTCGGCAAACAGCGCCTGCAGCGCAAAGGCATCCGTGTGCATCCAGTCGCCAGGTATGTGCCAATGGTGATCCTGCATGCGCTCGTCGTCGTAGATCGCCCCAGTTACGCTGAGAATAGGGACGTGCGACACGATACAAACGGGAGCAGAACCTATTTCGCGCAGGGCCGCACAAAGCCATTCCCACTGTGCGCAATCTAGACGCGCCGTATAGCCTCCATCCAACGGCTGGCAGCTGTCCAGAACAATAAAATGCCAGCCGACGCGTTCAAAGCGATAGTAGCGCTCGGACATATTCAACTCGCGCAGTGCGCGCTTTTTGTGCACTGCTGCCACCCCGTCATCGGCATCCCAGCTCAGCACATCGTGATTGCCCAAGCAGTGAAAGACTTCGGCAAAATCGGCCCGCTGCATAGCCTGCCGCCACAGCGCCCACTGCACGTCGACCCGCTCTGGCGAGGCATCGGTCGCGTTCATGACGGCATCGCCTCCGCTCAACAGCAGGTCGGGGGGTATGGCCTGCGAACGCATATGATCCAACGCCTGCAGCAGTCCCTCTCCAGCTCCACGCTCGGGCTGTAGGTGTACATCTGTCATATGCGCAATGCGCAAACGCACTTCTCGCCGCATCAATGCGTCTCCTCTATATCGAACGCTTCCCCTTCCGTCTCGTCGCATTTCATTGCATCTAATGCCCGCTCAATCTCTGCGCGCACGTCGGCTTCCGATTCGATGAATAGCCGTTCGCGCAGGGCACGATACGCCGCCGATCCACCAAGTTGGCCTAAAGCCCATGCCGCGTGACCGCGCACCAGCGCCTCTTCGTCCTGCAGCGCGTCAACAAGCGGCGCCACGGCGCGCGGATCTCCGCTGTTGCCCAGTGCCACGGCGACATTGCGCAACAGACCGCGCCGCTTGGGCCGCTTAGCCGGATTGCGGCGAAAGGTGCGATTAAACGCCTCGCGATCAAAAGTCATCCACTCGATTAAATCGGGCTGCTCGAGCCCCGGACGACTGTGATAGGCCGGCTCTTCTGCCGGCTCGGCGCGGCGATTCCACGGACACACGTCCTGACATATATCGCAGCCGTACACCCAGTTTCCCATGCCCTTGCGCAGCGCGTGGGGAATCGATTCTCGGTGCTCGATGGTCAGATAGGAAATACAGCGCCGCGCATCGAGCACGTAGGGTTCGGGAAAGGCATCGGTCGGACAGGCATCCATGCAGCGCGTGCAGGTGCCGCAGTGGTCGGTAGCCGGCGCATCCGGCGGCAGCGCTAGCGTCGAGACGATCTCCGCTAAAAAAAAGTGCGAGCCTTTGCGCTTGTTGATCAGGCAGGTATTCTTTCCCCACCAGCCAAGTCCAGCGCGCTGTGCGAGCTCGCGTTCCAACACCGGTGCCGTATCGACATATACTCTGCCCTGTAGACCGGCGTCAATCTCCTCGCGCATAAAATCCCACAGCGCAAACAGACGCGCTTTGATCACGTCGTGGTAGTCATCACCGCGGGCATAGGCGGCAAAACGGCCGCGCAATTTGTCGTCGGCGGCCTCTGGAGTGGGCTGCCAATATTCCATACCAAGACACAGCACGCTCTGAGCGTTCGGCACCAAGGCGCGCACGTCGGCGCGCTTGTCCACGTTCCGCGCGAGATAGTCCATCGTTCCCGCGTAGCCCAGCTCAACCCACTGGGCATAAAAACTCGCACCGTGCAGCGGCTCTGCCGTCGTCACGCCAAACAGCGCAAAGCCGAGCTCCTGCGCTTTAGCTTGGAGCCGATCCCGCAGGCTGCTCATAAAAAAAGAGCCCCCGCAGGGGCTCCATAGACACACGTGCATACAGAGGGCATCAGCATCTTACTCAAACAGTTCCAAAATGTGATGAAATACCATTTGATTGAGGTCGTTAAACATGACCAGCGCCACGATACATAGCATGATGGCCGAACCCACCTGTTGAACGCGCTCTTGCAGACGCATAGACAGAGGACGACGCATAATTGCTTCAACGCAGAAGAGCATTAAGTGTCCGCCGTCAAGCACTGGAATGGGCAGCAGGTTAATAATAGCGAGGTTAACCGACAGCATCGCTAAGAAGCTTATAAAGTGTTTCGTCCCCTGTTCAGCGGTCTCACCCGCCATCTGGGCAATGCGCAGCGGACCACCCAGTTCCTCCGTCGAGCGATCGCCCTGAAAGAGCTGCCCAAGAAAATCGAGAATCATCGACGAAGAAGCATACACACCCAACAACCCCAACTCGAACGCCTTCCCTACGCCCACGTGATGTCGGATTCCTTCTTTAGGGCTAATGCCGATACGGCCCACCTGCGAATCGCCTTCGGAAAAGCTCCGCGGCGTGATAAGGCCTTGCATACGCACCCCGTCGCGCTCCCAAACCAGCGCGATCTGGCGATCCGGGTGGCGACGGATTTCCTGGCTCATATCGGACCAGTTTACCACAGCCACTCCGCCGACCTCAACGATCTCGTCTCCTTTCAAGAGACCGACTTCAGCGGCCGGTTCGCCCTGCATCACTTGCCCGACGACTGGCGGCAGCATGAGGCGCAGCCCGTATCCCTCTTCGCCAACGGCCGGCAGCGTGATATCAAATAGCTTGCCCTCGCGCTGCACAACAAGTTGCACCTGGCCAGATTCGGCCGCTTCCAACGTCTCCATCAGGCGGTATGCATTATCCACCTCTTCTCCGTCCACGCTAACCACCTCATCACCCGGCAGCAAACCAACGGACTGAGCTACAGAATCTTCCCGTGGATCAATGCGCGTGCTTTCAGATGTATCAATGCCATAGTTAGCATACAGGAACGCCAGTGCAAAAAAGGCAAACAGGAAGTTCATAAAGGGGCCAGCCGCAACAACGGCCATCCGCGTCCAAACAGACTTAGAGGGAAATTCCCAAGGCTGGCCCGTTATTTCTTCGCTACCTACATCCGCTTGGCCCGCCATCTTAACATAGCCGCCGAAAGGAATCCAAGAGAGACAATAATCGGTCTCACCGTACTGGAAGCCCACCATTCTGGGCGGCATGCCAAGGGAAAAGCGCTCAACGCGGATACCCGACCACTTGGCCACTAAAAAATGGCCTAGCTCATGGACAAATACCAATATGCCAAGCGCGATTACAAAAGAGAGTAGTGTCGTAATCATAGCTTTCTAAAAAGAGCGATAAACGATGAGCAATTCCGCGTAGATATAGGCTAGCGGAAAGGCAAAGAAATACGAATCAAAGCGATCCAACATGCCGCCATGTCCCGGGATCAAGCCCGGTGCATCCTTGGCGTTACCCATATCGCGTTTGATCGCCGATTCGACCAAGTCACCCACCTGTCCTCCCACGCCAACCAGGAGCAACAGCCCCGCCAGTTCGAGGGTGGACATTACGCCCAGCCAGTGACCGAGCAAGAGCGGGAACAGCGCACCAACCACCCCACCAATAAATCCAACTACCGTTTTGTTCGGGCTAATCGCAGGCGCCAGTTTTTTATTTCCCCACTGCCGCCCGCTAAAATAGGCCAGCGCATCCGTGAGCCAAATCGAGACAAAGAGCGCTCCCACCAGATAGTAGGCTTGTTCCCCTTCACCGAGCACGCGCACGAGTGCGAGCGGCGCGCTGCCGAGTAAACCGGCGTAGAGGACCGCACCAAGGCCCAGCAGAGCGTTGGCTAGATAGCGCTCCGTGCCGCGCCGCAGCGCTTCGGCCAAAAAGACCACGGCGGCAAACGAGGCATAGAGCATGAGTCCCAAGGCGTTCGGGACAAAGCACACCCCCACCATGCCGGCCGTCATCACCAGCGTCAACCACACGTTAGGGCGATAGGCTTCTGCGACGCTCAGCTGGCACCATTCCCACGCGCTGCGCACGGATACGACCAGCACGAGCGCGAGCAGCGTCCAGCGACCGCTCACGGCGAGCGCGAGCACGCCCGGCACGAAAACGAGCGCGGACAGCACGCGCTGCGCGAGATTTGAACGTCCTCCGCTAGGCGCCGCCAAAACGCCTCTGGCGACGCTGATAAGCGGCAATCGCTTCGTAGAGGTGCTGACGGCGAAAGTCCGGCCAATGGACTTCGGAGACAAAGCAGATTTCCGTGTATACCATCTGCCAGGGCAGGAAGTTACTCAGGCGCATCTCGCCGCTCGTGCGGATTAGCAAATCGGGATCGGGCATGCCCGACGTATACAGGGCTTGGTCTATGTGCGCTTCGTCTATATCAGCGGGCCGCAGATCGCCCACTTGCACCTGCGCCGCCAATCGACGAAATGCGTCTACCAACTCGCTGCGCCCGCCGTAATTAAGGGCCAGATTGAGCAGCAAACCCGTGTTGTTCTTGGTTTTGGTTAGGGCGCCCTTGAGCGCCATGCGCACGGCCGCAGGCAGTTGGTCGGTGCGACCGATGGCATTGAGACGCACGTTGTTTTGGTGCAGTTCCGGCACCTCGTCGCGCAGGCTATCGCGCAGCCACTGCATCAGCGTCTGCACCTCCTCTTTGGAACGCGACCAGTTCTCGGTAGAAAACGTGTACAGCGTTAGCACATCGACACCGAGCTGCCCGCAGGCACGCACCACGTCGCGCACCGACTCGCGTCCGTAGCGATGGCCTTCTGTCTTGGGCAAATCGCGCTCTACGGCCCAGCGCCGGTCGCCGTCCATGATGATGGCAATGTGGCGCGGTAGTTCGCCCTGCTCCTCGAGTTGGCGGCGCATTTCCCGGTCTTCTTCAGGAGTCAGCTTGGCTACTGGAGCGTATTCTTTCGGCGATACCTCGAGTGGTGTCATCCCTGATTTTCCAACGCATAACGGCGCATACCGCGCACCATTTAAGTTCGCTTATTTAAACAACTTGAATCTATGGTTTGCCCTATCATACGTCAAGAAATACAGGTGCTTGACACGCCCCCCTGACCGGCCTATTATGCCGCCATGCACACCCCTAGCAAGACGGCTGACAAAGCGCAGACGCGCCGGCAATTTCTGGCACAGCGCAGGGCGCTGTCCGCGCGGGCTGTCGCCACTTATAGCCTAGCTGCGCTTCAACGCCTCCGCGCTGCGGCGCCGTTTGCCGACGCGCGCTGCGTCCACGTTTACGTCACTGGCAGGGACAACGAATTAGACACGCGGCCCTTGATCCGCGACATGCTAGCGGCGGGCAAGGCCGTTGCCGTTCCCGTACTGGGCACTCTCGACCAGATCCCAAGCCCACGCGTTAGAGTGGGCGAGCGCGCCATGGGGGCCGCACTCATTGCCGATATGGACGAGCTCGACGACGTTCAATGGGGTATTGCCCAACCCGCTACACACGCCGCACGCTGGCTTGAGGACTGGCAGCGCATCGACCTCGCGCTAGTGCCCGGGATCGCTTTTGGCCGACGGGGAGAGCGCATCGGCTACGGGGCCGGCTACTACGACCGCCTACTCGCTCAGCTAACGGCGCGCCGTATTGGACTCTGCTTTGAATGTCAGCTGAGCGAACGCATTCCCACCCAACAACACGACGTCAACATGCACTGGATCGTCACCGAACACGCCATCTATAAGGGAGACACGCCATGATTTACGAGCTGCGCATCTATCGCTTTCACCCCGGGCAAAAGAAGATTTTTCTCAACGAGTTTAAAAAGGCTAAACGCTTTATGGCCAAATACGGCGTGACCTTTGTCGCCGCCTGGGAAAA
>JAYOKQ010000175.1:0-3400 GCA_038119905.1 Gemmatimonadota bacterium
CGCACGGCCCGGCCGGCACCGTGGTGCTTTGGCACACCAAAATTTTGCATATGGCCGGTCAAAATAAATCGAATGACATTATCCGACAGGCGACGATTTACGGCTATATGAAAACCCCGGAAGCCGTTCCCGATGCGCTGGCTGCCGACAATACGGACGGCGATATATGGCGCGATTGGTCGAAAGAAGTGCGAGCAACTGATGCTTAAGATAAGTCAAAGGTGGCTGCGGCAACTTATGATTAGGCCGGCTAATATGGGGCAACTTTATGAGGGGATACTGTAAGCATGGAACCGACCATTCATAGGTTTGCTCGGGGCGACAAAAATCCATTGGCCTACTACCGTCAGGTGCCCGGCGTGCGACGACTGGTGGTCGACATGGGGGGAGCACCCGGTCAGGTGGTAGACCGAGCCTGGATGGATCACGTCCTGTGTGAGCTGGCTGAGACTGGGTTGGGGGTAGCTGTTGTCGAGAGTTTTGTCGTCAGCAATGCCATTAAACTCGCGTTGCCCGAGCGCGATCAGCATATCGATGCCTTCTGTCAGACGTTGCGCAACTATGGAGCGGCGATGCGGGCGCAGGGAGCCGAAGGACCCTTTCGCGTATGCTATGACTTTATGGGGCCGGAAAACTGGTGGCGCAACCTACTGGCCGTGCGCGACGAGGTGGATCGGGTGTGCATTGGCTACGACCCCCGCCAGCCGGAACCGGCCCTTGAGCAGTTGGGAGATCGTCCGCGCCTAGGCTATCCCGAACGCTACACGGATGAACAATACAACCGGTTGGTAGATCAGTATATCGAACGCGGCGAAACGGGTCTGTGGGATGCGCTGACCTATTTTTTGCAGGCGATCATACCGGTTGCTGAAGAAGAACATATCTGGATGGGGTTGCATCCGGACGATCCTTCGTTCAACGTGCGCGGCCGTCCGCGGATCGTAAAAGACGCGGCGGCGCTTAGGCGGGTTGTTGAGACAGTGCCCAGTTCGTCCAACGGCATCACCTTTTGTCCGGGTAGTCTGGCGACGAATCTCGACAATGATGTAATGGCCATTGCCGAAGAACTGTGGCCCCACTTTGCCTTCTGCCATTTCCGTAATATTCGATTCCTTTGGGAGGGTGATCTGGATGGGGAAACGGCCTTTATAGAAACCTATCACGAGGATGAACAAGGCGCTGTACCCATCCCGGCTCTGCTCAAGCTGCTATGGGAACGGGGATGCACGGCTCCTTTTCGCGCCGATCATGCCCCCGGCATGTTTGGACAGGATCTCAACTTTGGCTATGGGGTGGTGTCGCGCGCTCGAGGGCTGAGCTACTTGCAGGGGATACTAGCTGGACTGAATGCTCGCTGCGCGATGCAGTGAGAAGCTTTGCTCTGTTGTGGGCCTTCGCTTTTTCGTTCGCTTCCAAAATCAAGTGGATTGTGCTACGCGTATTCGCGTCTCGAGAAAGCATTATTAACCCGCGTGCGAAGCGTTATTCTTTCTATTTGAAAGGCTAAATCGAGAATGTTATGAGGTATTTCCTGCTGTTTACTTTCGCCGGATGGCTCGGTATGGTTGCCGGTGCGCGTGCGCACAACGGATCCCTGGCGCTGATCGTTCCGGTGTCGGGTGTCGTTGTTGACGGCGATATGAGCGATTGGCCAGACGATATGCGCCGGTATCCGATTGCCCTGCCTGAATCTGGGGATGCCCCGGAAAGCAAAGAGGATTTCCAGGGATCGTTTCGACTCGGCTATAGCGCAGGGGATCGGAGTCTGTATGTCGCGGTTGAAGTAGAAGATGCTTCTACCGTTATCGATACGTCTCTGCAGGCCGATTGGGATACGCAAGATGGCTGTTTTGTATACATAGACATACACCATGCGGGAGTAGAATCTTCGTCCCGCGAGTTCTCCGTGCGAGGTAACCGCGCTTCATCGTGGGATGGCGTGGAGGCTGCGGTGCAGCGGGTTGATGGGATTCATCGCTATGAGTGGCGCATTGGGGCCGATGCACTAGGCGATGAAGCGGTGTCATGGGATACGGGCACGGCATTGGGAATTGATGTGGGGGTAACCGATCAAGACGAAGACGGTTCCTTTACCTGGATGGTCTGGGGGCGTGGCCTGGGAAAGCTATTTTCAGGAAGCAGGTCGGGAGACGCTGCCCTTGTCGAACACGATGATGCCAGCGGGATTATTGAGGGCACGATCCAATGGGAGGACCCGGAAATCGGCGGCGCGCTTGGTCGGGTGCGCATCGGGCGCATGCAGGACGACCTTCACGTTGAAATACGAACCGACACCAAAGGGCGATATGCTGTCGAAGTGCCGCCGGGCAGCTATCAAGTTGAGGCGGGGTATGGACAGGGCCATCTCGCTGTTGGAGAGGAAATCGTCCGGGCAGGAGATCAGGTTAGCCTAGGTGCTGCTTTCTTCCCACGAGCAGAGCTTGGATCTGTTAAAAAGGCCGGAAACGGTCGACGGGTACAGGCCGGAGCCGGTTATGATAAAGGGCTTTGGCATACGCTACAAACGACGGACGGTTTAGCTAGCAACGATGTATCGTCCCTGCTAGAAGATCGTATGGGGCGGCTGTGGATTGGCACGGCGGACGGGGGACTGAGTCGCTATGACGGGAATTCGTTTATCACGTTTACCGCGGATGATGGCCTGCCTGGTGCTGTGATAACCTCGCTGTTGGAGGATCGTATGGGTCGGCTGTGGATTGGCACGGCCGACGGGGGGCTGAGTCGCTATGACGGCGACTCGTTTGTCACGTTTACCGCGGCCGATGGCTTGCCTAGCAATGATGTGCTATCGCTCTTAGAAGACCGCGCAGGTGTTGTGTGGGTCGGCACCTATGGGGCCGGATTGAGTCGGTATGACGGGGTGCGTTTTTTCAGCGTTACCACAGAAGATGGATTGGCTGGGAACGATGTAAGCGCTCTAATGGAGGATCGCTTCGGCCGTGTATGGATTGGCACGGATGGGGGAGTGAGCCGCTACGACGGCGAGGAATTTACCAACTATACGGCCGCCGATGGTTTACCCGGTTCTGAGGTGAGTTCGCTGTTGGAAGATCGGGCCGGTCATCTGTGGATTGGCACGGTGGATGGGGGGTTGAGTCGATACGATGGCGATCAATTTATGGCGTATTCAGAGGAGGAAGTCGGCTTAGAGGGGCGCATCGTACTCACACTCTTGGAAGACCGTATAGGACGGATTTGGATTGGTACAGCCGACGGCGGTCTGAGTTGCTATGACGGCGATCGTTTTGTCTCGTACGCGGAGGCCGACGGCTTAGCCGGTATCCAGGTGCAGGCTCTATTAGAAGATCGTTCGGGCCAACTTTGGATTGGCGCTTGGGGGGGATGGAGTCGGTATGATGGGGGGCATTTTACCTTCTAT
>JAYOKQ010000175.1:3412-6235 GCA_038119905.1 Gemmatimonadota bacterium
CCCCCCCCCCCCCCCCCCCCCCCCCCCCCCGCCCCGCACCCACCCCCGACATTTTACCTTCTATTCGGCGGCTGATAGCCTCGCTGGCAATGAAGTAACCATTCTCTGGGAAGATCGCTCCGGTGACATATGGGTGGGCACCATAGATGGGGGTCTGAGTCGCTACGACGGCGAGGGGTTTTTCTCGTATACTGAATCCGGTGGGCTAGTCGGTAGTGAAGTGGTTGATCTCTTAGAGGATAGCACTGGACAGATATGGCTGGGCACTCTGGATGGAGGAATCAGCCAATATGACCGCGCGCGCGATGCATTTAAAAAGTCTGAATACCTCGACTTTTTGTTGGCAGACAACGCGCTCACTTGCATCGTAGAAGATCGTTCCGGAAATATCTGGATCGGCACAAATCGCGGTCTAGGTCGGTATGATGGGACGTCGACTGTTGTGTATACCGAATCGGACGGCTTGGCCAACAACAATGTGCAGGTCGTACTTGCAGATGAGTCGGGGGAGGTCTGGATAGGCACCTGGGGGGGCGGATTGAGCCGGTTCGACGGCGATTCGTTTACCACCTATACAGTAGCCGACGGGCTGGTAAGCAATGAAGTGGGGGTGCTTTTGCGGGACCGTTCGGGAATGCTGTGGATTGGTACAAATGCCGGATTGAGCCGGTATGACGGCGAGGATTTTGTCAATTACTCGGTGGCCGATGGAATGGCTAGCAATAATGTGCAAGCACTTCTGCAAGATCGTTCGGGGCTATTGTGGATTAGCACCAATGGCGGAATCAGCCAATTTGACGGGACTGTATTTCAGCACCTACTGCGCCAAGATGGCCTACCGGGCAATTGGGTCTCCGATGTAATAGAAGATCGCCAAGGCCAAATGTGGATTGCAACGAGCAGTGGGTTAGTGCGCTATCGGCCTCCGCGCACGGCGCCGCCTATCGAAATAAAAAACATCGTTGCAGACCGGGCGTATGGTCCTGTCGCATCCGTGCGCATACCGTCTTCTCAGACCTTGGTCACTTTTGAATTCTCTGGCATCAGCTATCGGACGCGACCCAACCAGATGGCCTATGTGTATCAGTTGGAGGGGTTCGAAAGCGACTGGCAGCAGACGCGTGAACAGCAGGTGTCCTACACCAATCTACAGCCGGGGACCTATCGCTTTATGGTCAAAGCGGTTGACCGCGACCTAAACTATTCCGAGCAGCCCGCTGCGGTAGATGTCGAAGTATTCTACCAGCCCGTCACGAGCTCGATACGGATTTTAGACTTAGATGTGCAGGATATTTTTGCCTCGTTCTACAAGACATATACCGAGCGATCTATTGGCTCAGTGCGCGTCATAAACGACGGTTCTGTTCCCCTGGAGGCTACGCTGCGGTTTTATATACCCAGCCACATGCAGCGGCCTGTGGAGCAGACCGTAGTGCTGGAGCCCCAATCCACGCAGATGGTGCCACTTTACGCCCTCTTTGACGAAGAGATCTTAGACATTGACGAGGCGATGCCGGCTCAGGCGGAAGTATCGCTCTCCTACGAATTCGACGATCAGACGATTTCCCTACAGAAAGCAAAAAACATAACGGTATACGGAAGGGGCGATCTGACCTGGGACAGTCTTGGGCGAGCGGCTGCCTTTGTTACGTCGCAGGATAACGACGTAGCCACTTTTTCTCGAACGCTATATGAAGCCTATCGCACCCGCATTGCCGAAGGGCCGATGAATGGCAATATCCCGATCGCCATGCTGCTCTTCGAAGCGCTTAACGCACACGGCATTCAATATGCGAAAGACACCAGCACGCCGTATTCTCAGGTGCGCGGGAATCGATCGGCTATCGACAATATTCAATATCCGGCCGAGCTGCTGCAAAGTAAGCGAGGCGACTGCGACGATTGCACCGTGCTCTACTGTTCGCTGCTTGAAAATCTCGATATCCCGACGGCCTTTATTGACCATCCGAACCACATTCTGATGATGTTCGACTCTGGTATTGGTGAAGATCGCTACTTTGGCTTTAGTCTGGACGAGGATTTGTACGTGGAGCGCGGCGGACGTTTTTGGATTCCCGTCGAAGTGACAAAACTAGGAGAGGGGTCGTTTATCGATGCGTGGGAGCTGGGTGCTGCGACTTATAGCCGGTTAAAAGACCAGGAGGAATTGGTTACGGATGTACGGGCAGTCTGGCTCGATTATCCCTATGCATTGCCGACGGTAGCCGGGGAAGTAGAGGCCCCCGATGCGCGGCTGCTAGAGAGGGCGTTTGTCGCGAATATGGCTCAGCTGCAGACCTTTCGAGATCGCTACATAGAGCGAACCTACATCCGTCCACTGCTGGAAAAACCGGCTAATTACCGACTCCGCATGGAGCTGGCTTATACCCTATTGGAAGCGGGTGATTACAACAATGCCATCTCGACGCTCATGCATCTGCTAGAGACGGATGTGCGGGCCGAGGCGTACAATTTAATTGCCATTTGTTATGCTAGTCTGGAAAATTACGAACTGGCCGCGCTGTATATGGGAAAAGCCGTCGAACACAGCCCTGGGCATCGGATGTATGAGCGCCGGCTCGCCGTGCTGAAAAGCCAGTTGGAAGAATAGCCTCCGATATGTGGCTATGGATCGGCGATTGGGTTATATCGGGCTCTGGCCGTAGATTCGCTGAAAAAGAAGGGGTAGGCCTGGCAGGCAGCCTAAGTGTGTACCAGCTGTGTACCGCCTTGCTACCGGCGCAGAACGAGAAAACGCAACCCGCGTCAAATCAGCAGGTTGCGTTTCTCAAAAGTTGGTAGCGGGGGCAGGATTTGAACCTG
>JAYOKQ010000176.1:0-6008 GCA_038119905.1 Gemmatimonadota bacterium
TAGTTACAGCGCTTTCTCCACTTAACTCCCTTTTCCCAGGAGATCGGTTATGGTAGCGGGCAAGAACAAAACAACGAATAACACAAAAAGCGAAGGCGGCGATCGGGACAAGGCCATCAAACTCGCTCTGGATCAAATAGAACGCCAGTTCGGCAAGGGCTCTATTATGCGCTTGGGTGAATCTGCCGGCATGGACGTTGACGTCATTCCCACGGGCGCAATCTCGCTCGATGCAGCGCTGGGCGTAGGGGGAATTCCGCGCGGTCGCGTAATCGAATTATTCGGACCAGAATCCGCGGGTAAAACCATGCTGGCACTCCACATCGTCTCCGAGGCGCAGCGCATGGGAGGCGTAGCCGCTTTTGTCGATGCCGAACACGCGCTAGACGTCCACTTTGCTCGGAAACTGGGTGTTGATATCGATAATCTGCTCGTTTCGCAGCCCGATTCTGGCGAAGAAGCGCTAGAAATTACTGATACCCTGGTGCGCAGCGGGGCAATTGATCTGATCGTAGTCGATTCGGTGGCCGCTTTGGTACCCAAGGCCGAATTAGAAGGCGATATGGGGGATTCGCACGTTGGATTGCATGCACGCCTAATGTCACAGGCGCTGCGCAAACTAACGGGATCTGCGCAGAAGTCGGGGACTACGGTGCTCTTTATAAACCAGTTGCGCATGAAGATTGGCGTTATGTTCGGTAGCCCGGAAACGACAACGGGCGGCCGCGCGCTCTGCTTCTACTCTTCTGTCCGACTTGATATCCGCGGTATCGGGGCTATCAAAGACGGCGACGAAGTCATTGGCCGGCGCACGCGCATTAAAGTAGTTAAAAACAAAGTTGCTCCTCCCTTTAGAGAGGCTGAGTTCGACATTATGTTCCGCGGGGATGACGTGGGTATATCGCGCGAGGGCGACCTCCTCGATCTTGGCGTCAACAGCGGGATCGTCGACAAAAGTGGCACGTGGTTTTCTTACGGCGACGTGCGCTTGGGACAGGGGCGCGAAAATGCGCGCCTCTTTCTGCGCGACCATACTGACGTTGCCCAACAGATTGAGGCGCAGGTGCGTCAGACGCTCAATATGAAAGTTGATCTTGCCGGCGATGAACTGGCCGAACAGACTGAAGCAGACCAACTAGTCGAGGCGTAATCCATTCACCGCGAACCCGGGCCGACGACCGGCAAGAGGGCGCCCCACGTGCTTTTGCTACGTCGTCCCGGGTTGGCACTCCCCACCCCAACGTCTATCCCACAGACAGGGGCAAAGAGGTGGCCAATGTATACGAATAACGAAGATCCTCAGCGGACATTGAACGAGCGCATTGGACAGGCAATAACGTGGCGCTCGTTAGAAAATATATGCGTCGATATCGATGCAGCATTTCTCGGTGGGAACCTTACGCATGAAGGGCTCGAGTCGCTCTGTCAGTTCGTGTCGCATCGGGCCCGTTCGATCGATGAACCGACTGGTTCGGCAACTGTCTCACTCCGAGATACCTCCCAATGCGACTGCTGCGGTTCGGCCGAACGGCGTGAAAACGGTGGTCAAATGATCTGCGCGATTTGCCATCCAGATCCGCTGCGCCACAGGCCGCAACGTCGCGCGGCCTAACGATCCCTCCTCTCTCGTTCGTTTGCTGCATTTCCCGGTGCAGGCCCTTGTCGGCCTGCACCTTTTTTATGGTTCGGGGAGCGCTGCTAAATGCGTATATTAGGTTCAAAAGGCCGTAGAAATGGATCCCCATTGGAAAATCAAGAAGAACGAGTGGGACGAAGAGTGCGTGTCGGCGCTCGCATTCTTTGATGCCATACGCGTTCGATTTGCCTGCGAAGATCTGCTGCAGCGCTTCCCGATTCTGTTGGAATACTACGTGCATGCCGAGATTCGCCAACGCCTGGCAGCGAGTGATCTGCGTTCACAGCGGGGTGAATTCCACGTGCGCGCTATGTGCAATTACTTGGAAGAATCTACTGAGGGCATTTTCGTGATTGAACGCCATATGCCACCAGACATGGCAGATGACCGTGCCATTCTGCTGCGCACGTTTGACGCGCTCTGGGCGTCTGGCTGAAACGCCAGCCCTTCCGTATAATAACTCGCGATATGCATACGAAACATCACATTGATGCGCTGATCGACCGCGAATCTATAGAGGCGCGAGCTGCAGAAATGGCGAGCGAAATGGCGCGTGACTATGCCGCAAAGCGTCCACTGCTGGTGGGCGTGCTAAACGCTGCAGCCCATTTTCAAATGGCGCTGGTACGTCACTGGCCAGCCCAGCATCAGGCGCAGTTGGACTACGATTTCGTCGACGTCAGCAGCTATGATGGAATGCAGAGCAGCGGGCAGGTCACGTTAGTAAAAGATGTTGTAGTTGACCTGCGCAATCGCGATGTGATCTTGGTCGAGGGCGTGGTCGATACGGGACGAACCCTCCATTTTCTTCTGAACCATTTTGCGGATAGAGAGCCCGCCTCACTCAAAGTGTGCTCGCTGCTCAACAAGCGAGTAGAACGTCTTTTTGACGTTTCCGTGGACTATTGCGGTTTTGAAATAGACGATTTATTCGTCGTTGGTTTTGGCCTCGACTACAACCAGTCGTACCGCGCGTTAGATCATATAGGCGTTCTACATCTATCGACCTGAGGGTATGTATATGTGTGCTAAAAAGATTGTGGTGACGGGAGCCTATGGACTCATAGCCAACGCCGTTTTTCGCCATCTGCATCAGCAGGCGGAAGCCTATGATGTATACGGTTTAGCACGTCGGCGCCAGCCCTCAGAACGGGCTCCTGACGGCATCCAAGAAGTAACCGATGATCGCTTTTTCCTGGCCGATCTAACGAATATCAGTGCCTTGGAACATGCGTTTGATGGTGCCGATACGGTGGTGCAGATGGCTGCGGATCCGCGTCCTGATGCCAGTTGGGAAAGCCTGTTGGACAGCAATATAGTGGGTGTGCGCAACGTGTTTGAAGCCGCTCATCGCTGTGGTGTTAAGCGCGTGGTGCTAGCCAGTTCAATTATGGTTTCTTGGGGCTATCAGCAGGATGAACCCTATAGAGCGATCTCTGAAGGGCGCTTTGACGACGTCGATCCAGATCAACTGCAGACCGTCACGCACGAGTGGGCCTGTCGTCCCACGGGTCTCTATCCTGCTAGCAAGGTGTGGGCCGAGGCGCTCGCTCGTTACTATGCCGACGTGCACGATATGTCCGTAGTGTGTCTGCGCATCGGCTGGGTCAATGCAGAGGACCATCCACAGAGTGCGCGCGGCGGTGCGGTCTGGTGCAGCCAGCGCGACGTCGTACAGCTAGTGCAGCGTTCGGTAGATGCGCCCGACGATTTGCACTTTGATATTTTTTACGGCGTCTCGAACAATCGCTGGCGCTGGGTGGATATCGAACATCCGCGTCAGGTGCTGGGGTATGTGCCTCAAGACAGCGCAGAAGAACGATTGCAAAACGGTTAATAAGAGAATCGTCCAATGAATAAATGGAGTTGCTGTGGCGGAAACTAAAAACGACGGTGAGAGCAAGCGAGACGGTACGTCAATCAAGCTGTTTTTCGTGGTCCTAGGGGCTATAGTAGCCTATCAATTGAGCGGTTGGATGCGCGGAGAAGCCGAGTGGCGCACCTATACGTCTGAGACGGGACAGTTTGTCGTTGAGGTCGCCGGTAGCGTTGATCAGCGCACGCTCCAAGAGCGCTTGGTTCAGAACGAAATAGAGTTTGAATACCTCATGTTTGCTCGGGGCAACGTGCAGTATGCCATTGCCTACGGTGAAGTTGCTAACGCGGAACCGACCGACGGCCTATTGCAAGCGGCCGTCGCATCGATGGCAGAAAAAGTGCAGGGAGAGATCAGCGCTCAGCACAGCGATACGCTGGCGTCTGTCCCCGCGCTACGTGCACAGATTCGCGCAGCCGATGATAGCGAACTGCACATACGCTGTCTCTGGCACGCAGGGCGTTTGTATCGTCTGATGGCGGGAGGGGAAACCGACGAAGAAGATAATCGCGTGGATATTGAGCATTTTTTCTCTTCTTTTCGCCCCATATCGGTAGATCAAAGCAAGCTGTAAAACGAGCTGTTTATACAGATCGGAGCGCAGAAATGGACAAGGCAAAAACGCTCGTTCAGACGCTGAAGAAAATCCCCATTTTAAGGGGGTTAGCGCCGACGCACGTGCAGAAGGTGTTCAACGTGTGCGAGGCGAAGTCCTTTGAGGTTGGGGAGACGCTCTGCGTGCAGGGCACCGACAGCAACTCGATGTTCGTGCTGATCGCGGGTGAACTGGGCATTATGAGCGATAAAGATGCTGTGATCGCCGCTCTCAACCCCATCACTACGGTCGGCGAGATGGGCATGTTTACCCGCCTCAAGCGCACGGCCACGGTAAAAGCCATCCAACGGAGCCGCGCCCTCGTTATAGAGCGCACGTCGTTTGAGATGTTGCTGCGCGCAGAAGCCGATATGCGGCTGCGAATCTATCAAAATGTCATCGAGATCTTGTCCGAAAAGATTGTCAGCGATAACGTGCGCACGCGCGACTTCCTAGTCAGTCGAGTCACGGGCGAAAAGGAGGTGCGATCTCTGCGAAGAATGCTCAACCTAGCTGTAGCGCAGTTAGCTGAAAAAGGCGGTCAAAGTTCGGAAGAGGTATTTGCTGAGTTGGGTCAGAAGGCCGAAGAGTTGCCCATGCACGTTCTCGTCGTCGACGACGACGAGGCGATTCGTAAACTGCTGATCGAGGCGCTGATCGATTATCGGATCACGGAAGCAGGCGATGGTAATGAGGCGTTGGATGCTATCCGCGCAGAGCGTCCGGATTTGATCCTAAGCGATATTAAAATGCCCAACGTCGACGGGCTCAGCTTGGCCAACCAACTACTGAAAGAGTATCCACACATACCCATCATTGCGCTGTCGGGCAATATTGAAGCCGAAGATGTGCGGGGACATAATTTTGTTGGTTTTATGGAAAAGCCCATTCGATTGGAAGTGCTGCGAGAAATGATTGAAGAAGTTCTACGGCGCGAAAATTAACAGATCTCTACTCATATTTAGCTTAACAGATCAATACAGCACTTTTTGAATTTCTTACCGCTGCCACACGGACAGGGGTCGTTACGTCCAACTTTCGCTAACGTGTGTCGGACAGTTTCTCCCTTAACGCTACCGTCGGTGCGTAGGCGTTCCGCATAATAGGCCCCGGCATCTGGCATCAAGGCGGCCCATTCGGCCGAACCGGGCTGTTTTCCACTCGTATCTAAATACTCAAAGTAGGCCTCAATCAGTTGGGGCGTATCCCGTCGCACGGTTTCGGAAAGCGCTAGGGGCGCTATGTGTTCTAACAGATGGCGTCCGATGGATTCTGCAGACGGATCAACCGCCGGCCAAGATTGAAAAAAACATTCGAGTAGGCCTTCGGCATGTGGCTTCAGGTGCGGGGGCACAAACGAAAAATACTCTGAAGCGGCGTACTCTCCGATAAAGGCCCTGGGATCGCTTAACATGGTGGCTCGTTGATCGCGTGACGCGTAAAGAGTGTATGGATGCTGCCTGTAGATGAATGGCTGGAATACTCAATACACAAATCCCCCGCTAGCCGTGGGGCCAGCGGGGGATTTGTAATGCGTTATGGCGCAGCTTATGCCGCCATATCCTTGAGCTTCTTCAGCGCGAGAGCCTTGACCTGAACGCTGGCCGGTTTGGCGGCAACGTCCATGGTTTCGCCCGGACGAAACGGGTTGGGCACGCCCTTTTGAGCCTTGCGAGCCGGCTTCTTGACCGTCTTGATCTTCAAGAGGCCCGGCAGCGTGAACTGGCCAACGGCACCCTTTTTGACGTGACGCTCAACCTGAACGGTCAGTTCGTCCAGCACGGCGGCGACGTCTTTCTTCGCCAGGCCCGTGTTTTCGGCCAACTCGTTCAGCAACTGCGTTTTGGTCATGGCTTCTTTCAAAGCCGTGGTCTTCTTTGCCATTGTATTACCTCCCCAGG
>JAYOKQ010000177.1:0-5848 GCA_038119905.1 Gemmatimonadota bacterium
CATGCGCTTAAAAAGCACGATGCGCCGCCGACCTTCTTTTTTCAGATGCCCTACTGGCCGCTGTGGCACCAACTCTCTCGGCGCATAGAGTCGCTCTATAATTACTTCGAGGGCACCTATATCGACGCTGAGATTCTGCTGATTGACCACGCCACGGTCCTACCCACGCGCGAGGACATAGCCAGCGATGGTCGCCTGCGCTCTGCGCTTCTGCACAACCAGTTCGACTTCCATATCGTCGATACCGACATACTCGAGTCGGCCGAGATCCGCGGCGACACGGCCCACATAAAAGACATCGCAGCGCGCGTCGTCATCTGCCCACCTGGTCGCGTCATTGAAGATCCGCTGGCCAAGTGGCTGTCGACCTTTGAACAGAGCGGCGGTCTCGTGCTGCGCATGCAGCAGGACGACTCAACCGACGATTTGCTTGCACAAGTGCGCGCTCGCGTGCAACCTCGCCTCTCCTTTGCATGCCAGCAGGCCGTCGACGCGCTGCAGTTGGTCACTCGCCGCGACGCACGGCGCACCCTGTATTTTCTCGTTAACTCGGGAGGAGACACGATCGATCTGCGCCTAGCACAACCCGTTCGCGAGCTAGCCATCGACAACGACACCCCACTGCACCTACGCGGCGACATCTGTACTCTGGCGCCCTTTGATTCGGTCTTACTCGAACGAACAATGGCGATTGCGCCTACGGCCCCCCCGCGCGTGGCTATTCCAATGGACGGCACCTGGACCGTCACGCCCCATCAAGCCAATGCACTGCGCCTGTACGACTGGCATATGGCGCTCCTAGACGAAGAAGGATCGACAGTACATCAGGCGACCGTTCCAGCCGTTCCCATCGCCAACCAACTCGACCACGGCCGGTTTTCCTTTGCTCCCCAACTGGCGATGCGCTTTGGCACAATGCCTCTCGTGCACATACCCAAACTGCGCGTGCGCTACGAAACGCACGTTGTATGCGACTACGATGGTACCGTGGAACTGCTGATAGAACCCGGCACGCTCATCGACGCTTGGTCCCTCACTATCAACGAAACCAAGACGTTCACCGCCGCCGATCTTCAGCCCAGCACGGCCCACATACGGGGCAGCCTGAGCGTCGACATAACACCCTATTTACGCGCTGGCGACAATATGCTCCGCATCGAACTAACTACGGATCGATTAGACGGCGGCCTGCGCAATCCGCTCTATTTATTCGGAAATTTTGGCGTCGAAGTAGCCTCGCCAAGACTGTACAAACGCGTGGAACAAGGGCATTTCGAGACCTACGAATCCAACGGCTTGCCCTTTTACGCCGGGGTCGTTGAATACGAGAAGACCTTTGAACTAGAGGCCGTTCCCGAGGGGGAAAGAGCCCTTATTGAACTGGCGTTTGACCAACCTTTCCTCGAGGCCTGTCAGGTTTCAATCAATGACGCGCCGTGGCGAAGCCTGCCCTGGTCACCCTATGCATACGAGGGCCCAACCAACGTCCTACAGCCGGGTATAAATCGTCTACGCGTGCGCGTGTACACCTCGCTCATACGCGCGTTTGAAGGGCAGCGCTTTAATCACGAATTGCATACGCAAGAAGAAATCACCTAGCCAAACACATAGATCCAACCTATTGTTTGGGAAACCAATGCTCCAAGTCGACGCGCCCTTCCATCTCGGCTTCGTTTTCATCGTCAAGCGGGGCAAAAAAATCGATACCTGTCAGCACTTCGACCGAATCAATAGGAACGGCAAATGCTGCGAGCGGACGATCTGATGATTCGTTGGGCAGGACAAACCCAATGCCAGACGTCACTGGAGGCACATAGTCTAGGACCACCTTGTAGTAGTAGTTGGGAACCGATACACCGCTGGGCCCAATCTTGGGCAATTCCTCCTGTAGGACGGGGCCCGTTACCACAATCACTTCCTCGTGCACCGTGGCGAATTCACGCACTTTCGCCTCTAACTTCTTCCAAACACCCCGGTTAAAACCCGGCTCTTGTGGGCTCATATTGGACAGCAAAAAAGACTCGGACATGACGTGGCGGGCCCACGCCATAGCCGCAGCCGGCGCTAGATGTCCGCGATCGTAGCCGGACCCCGCATAGTCTTCCAATATCGCCGAACCGCTCCCTACCAGCGGGTCGGATCGAAAGTCGTCAGTGCGTTCAACTGGGTCGTTTAGCTGATAACCCGTAATGCGATAGACAACCCACGCAGCCTGTTCATGCTCCTCGCTGTACTCGAGCGTGTAGGCGCTGTGGACAACTACCTGACCAGCCACGTCAGAAGTGGGAAGAAATAGGGAGAGATCGAATGGATCGCTAGTCCCTTTTCGCGTAGCAGGAATCGCCTCTTTCGGCGGTGGCACCGTCACTTGTTGCACGGCTTCACCGCCGAGAGCAGCCAGCGCAGCCGTTCCAGCGGCTTTGTCTGCGAAAGACTGCCCCTTGAGCGGACCACGATGAAAATGATAGGTGTCCGCGCTGCGGTCGGTGTGCCCCCCTTGGGAATCGACGCCGCCAACGTGCGCACAGAGAGCAGCGGGGACTAGCAGCAAAACGACAGCCAGCGCACGCACCGATCGAATCATAGTATGTATCCCTGAACAAGAAATGCTTTTGCATCACAACGATGCGCATGCAGATGTATAAGCGATATGGAACGGCTCGACGGCCGGATGTGTGGTTTAGCTAAGAAGAAGTGACGTATGAATACAGGGGAAAGAACTGCGCGTCGAGCATGTATGAAATGATATACTTCGCCGGACTTCCTGCACTCAACCTACTGCTGAATATACCGATGTACCTTCAGCATATCGCAGGCCGCATTGGCCTCGCGCTCAGCATCGTCAATCAGCGCATCGACGCCGTCAAATTGACCTTCGCGCGCGCGGTCTTCAATCTGCTGACACACAGCAACCAAGCGCTGTGCGCCCAGATCGCGCCCGCTGGCTTTAAACGAATGCGCCGAACGCTGCAGGTCTTCGTCCTGTCGATCGACCAGCAGCTGGCGCATCTCGGCGACAAAGCGATCTGACTCACTGATAAAGAGCTCCATGATTTCACGCACCGAAAAACCACCTGGCGTATCCAACGTATACAGCTCATCCAAAGCCTCCTCGTCGAGAACGGCCAGCTCTGGAGCACTGTCTGTTGCCGATGAGATGGCTTCATCTGAAACGGTATGTCCAGTCGGAAAAAATCGGGCCAACATGTCGTGCAGCGATGCGCGCTTAATCGGCTTGGGTAAATACTCATCCATACCAGCCGCAAGACACTGCTCGCGCGTGCCCTGCATCGCGTTAGCCGTCAGACCAACGATGGGCACGCGAACATCTGCACCGGCTTCCAAGGCGCGAATGCGCTCGGTTGCTTCTATCCCTCCCATCACTGGCATCTGCAAGTCCATCAGCACTAGGTCAAAGTGCTCTTCTCCAACGCGCTGAACGGCCTCTGCACCGTTGGCTACAGTCTGATAGACGCAGTTTGTTTCTGCCAAGAAACCCAGGGCTACTCGTTGATTGATTTTATTATCCTCGACGAGCAGTATGCGTTTCCCCGATAGGTCAATTTGTTCAATGTCGGCCGCGGTCACAGACTCTGTTAACGAGCTACCAGATCTCAATGTCTCCATGATGGAAACAAGCAAATCGCTGTGAAAAATGGGTTTGTGCAGATACGACCTAACGCCTCGGTTGCGCACGCGCCGCATGAATTCGTCATCATCTGCAGATGATAGCATCATTACAGTAGAGGCAACGACCTCGCGCGAAGAGGACAATTCCATTAGGAAATCTAGTCCACTCATCTCCGGCATCATACCGTCTAACAAGATCAGTTGGAACGGAGCACCTCGCTCCCGAGCCGCCTCAATAGCTTCTAATCCGGCCTTACCCGATTCAACCAATACGGGTTCCATACGCCAATTCCTTAAGACACCTTCCAGTATTCTGCGATTAGTCAGGTTGTCATCCAATACCAGAACGCGCAAACCGCGCAAGGACTCTATCGATAGCTCAGATTCGTCAGAGTCAAATGCTGTAACCTCTGCCGAACCAAAGTGGGCCGTGACATGAAACGTGCTACCTTTTCCCTCTTCACTCTCAACCCAGATCGATCCATCCATCATGTTTGCGATATGGTTACAGATCGTTAGACCGAGCCCCGTTCCACCAAAGCGCCGAGTCGTCGAAACATCGGCCTGTGAAAAGGCCTCAAATATGTGGCGCTGCTGCTGCCGCGTCATACCAATGCCCGTATCGCTCACGCTTACGTGTACAACGGTGCCCGGTTCATCGGATGGTTCAACGGTCAGAGACAATCTGATTTCGCCTCTTTCCGTAAACTTTATCGCATTGCCAAGTAGGTTTATTAGCACCTGGCGGAGGCGCACAGAATCGCCTCTAAGGTAATTGGGCACCTTATCATCCACTTCGCACAGCAACTCTATCCCCTTGTTATGAGCACGCACGGCGATAGGGCGAACAGCACTCTGTACAACGGCTTCAACCGAAAAATCAACGTTTTCCAGAGAAAACTTACCCGCTTCAATTTTTGACACGTCAAGAATGCTGTTAATGATTTCAAGTAAGTCTTCAGCGGATTCGCCGATTGAATTGACATAGTCGGCCTGTAGCGGAGTTATCTCCGTGTTTTTTAGCAGATCATTCATGCCGATGATTCCGTTCATCGGCGTGCGAATCTCGTGGCTCATATTGGCTAGGAAATCGCTCTTGGCATTGTTCGCCGCATTCGCCAATTCCTTTGCTTTGAGCAGAGCCGCATTCGCTGTCGATAGCGAGAGCGATGCTTGGCTAAGTGCGTTTTCCCGGTCCCGCAACTCAGCGATGGTTTTGACCATCTGAGCCCGGCGTTTAACCGCAATGCGACGACGTCCGTTTAATCGGACATTCATCCTCGTCACTTCTTGATGTCGTCTGCCAGCGATGCCAAAGGCTAAACCAAGAAAAATGGGAGCCGTATTGATAATCCAGTGCAGTGGCTGAGCGCGCTGAACGGCTAAGGCACCAACTAAATCCATAGAACTGTCGGAGACATACATATCCAAGAGCGTAGCAATGATGGGGAAGCAAAACCCAAAAGCCACCCCAAATGTCGTATATCTTAGCAGGTGGTTGATTCGTGCTTCGTCGGATGTTGTAGGTATAGATTCTGGCATTGTTATAAACCGTAAGAAAACAGCCGCTGCGGTAAATTTGACCTTCTCTTGACTGCTGGATAGAAATAAAATACTATCTCGCTGCTACATGCACATAAAAGTCGTTCTTTTAGTAAAGTAAGCAACGCAGCATATCCGGTGCAGATACCGGATATGCTGCGCTACGACCCCTGTGATGATACAAGCAAACCATTAACCTTTAGGGACGGCCCGTGATTCGACCGCGCGTACTCGTCGCCGAAGATACCACCATTAGCCGGCGTAAGATCGTTGCATTGCTCGAGAGCCTCGATTGCGAAGTAAAAGAAGCTACCGACGGAGAAATGGCTCTATTATTTTCCATGAGCTTCTTGCCCCATCTCATTGTGCTGGACTTGTACATGCCCAAGCGGAACGGCATTGATGTAATGGAAGTCCTGCGCTCAGATCCCCGTTTTAAAACAACCACCATCGTCATCTTAACGGGTGAAGCCGATAAGCAAGTAGTTAGCCAAGTCATTAACAAGGGCGCCGACGACTATTTGCTAAAAAGCGATTCGCTCGCCAACCTAAAAGTCCGCCTAACAAAACATTTGGATGCCATACGGCAGCAGATCGACTAACAGATACGTCGCCATATCTAGGCGAGCACACCACACTACGTTCAACCGACCACCATTCCCGCCAGACACACAAC
>JAYOKQ010000178.1:0-5830 GCA_038119905.1 Gemmatimonadota bacterium
GGACCAGTCGCGCCAGATATCACCCCCCTCATTATCGATGGCCCTGTCGTCGGGCAACGCTTCGGGCGTTTTCATATAGCCGTAAATCATCGCCTGCCGGATAACGTCGGTCGACCGGTTTTGACCAGCCATATGCAGAATTTTGGTGTGCCAAAGCACCACGGTGCCGGCCGGACCGTGCGTATCGACGGGCTCAATCTCCGCCTTGGCACGCAGTATAGCCGGATCCGTATAGCCGCCAGCACGCCGGTTTTCCAGGTGTTTGTCGGTATGCTTTTCACCGTCTTTAAACGCAGCCCACTGCTCTCGCCAGATCGGTATATGGCTGCCGGGCCATACGGTAAATCCCCCGCTTGCCGGCGGCAGGTCATCCAGATAAGCGGCAAACTGCAGACCATAGCGCCCGTAGCAGGCCCCGTCCGAATGCGCGCCCGTAAAGTCGGGTCCGGGATCTGGACTGTCCGGTAGCGTGCAGTAAATACCGCGTGATCCCTGCCCGGTCAACCAGACTGGACCGGTTTTAGGCAGGCGCAGTGCCGGATCCGTAGTAAAGGTAGCTCGCTGCGGATAGTCCACTGCAGTGGGTCCTAAATGGCTTGAAAAGCTGCCAACCGCATCGTCGGACATAAAGCACGGACCGCAGGTATATCCTTCCTCATCGTGTCCCCCTGGCCACACGACGGTTCCCACCCCCAGCAGCTGCTCGGCGATAGACCAGAGGGCGCGTGGCGCCACGTCGAGCATCCGCTCTTCGGTGCCGTTGCGGAGGAAAAAGCGATGGCCTTTACCCGAACAGTAGGGATCGCCACCAATAGCCGGTCGACGCACACTCAGCTGGCGGTGCTCTTCTTCTGTGATCGGGGTCCAGGTGCGCGGATCGTCTCTCCGCATGCGCGGCAAGTGCACGGCGAGCGTGCGCCACATATCGTCGCGGATTTCAGCACAGCGATCCGGATTTAACACACCCGGCAGCACCAAATATCCGTCGCGCTTGAATCGGGCAATCTGGTCGGGTAGGAGTGGGGCTACTTGGGAAATGGAAGGCGTTGTCATAGGCAGCTACTCAGTAGAAATAATGGCGATCTATCCGCCAGATGCATGTAGTATACGGGCAACAATAGGCCTATTAGGATCCGCAGGCAACCAGACTCGCCTAGACGTCTTCCTACTTGTCTACGCGCCAGCGCGCCAGCTGGTCCTCATCGAGTTCCACCCCTAATCCGGGGCCCTCGGGCACTTGGGCGTGAAGCGGTCCCAGCGACAGCGGTTCTGCGATCATATCGGCCTCGTGATAGAGCGGCCCGAGAAAATCCCCGGGATACGTTTCGCTGTCGATCGCGGGAGCCGCAGCGCCCAGATGCAGCATCGCGGCCGTTGCAATACCCAATTCTAAATTGCTGCCCATACTGCAGACAATCCCAGCTGCCTCAGCCAACGATGCGATAGCTAGTGCCGGTAGAATCCCCCCGTTTTTCCCGGGGTATATACTGAGGATATCCACCGCACCCCGCCGCGTCAGATCCCACGCATCGGCGAGCGTGAACACGCTCTCATCGGCCATGATGGGAATCGTCGTTGCCGAGCGGAGCAGCCTTAGTGCATCGGGATCGGCTACTCCAACGGGCTGTTCGGCAAAGAGCAGGTCGAGCGGCTCCATTTGCGCGAGCATGCGCCGTGCTGTCATAGCGTTCCAGCCGCAGTTAGCGTCAATACCGATGGTCACGTCGGGCCCCGCCAAGGCCCGCACTGCGCGCACGCGCTCCAGATCCTCTCCTGGGTCTAACCCGACCTTTACCTTTAGGTGACGCACGCCCCACTGCAGAAACTGCTGCGCCAGTTCCACGGCCTTGGGCACCTCAAACGCCCCGACAACCATCTTCATATCGAGCGTCTGACGCACCTTGCCCCCTAGCAGGCGATACACGGGCACGCCAGCTGCCTTTCCCGCTACATCCCACAGCGCCATTTCAACTGCGGCTTTGGCAAAGGGATTCAGCTTTAAGGCTCGTTCCATGCGGTTCCAACAGGCGCGCACATCGCGCGGATCGGCTCCTCGCAGGGCCGGATCCAAAAGGCCTCGGACGGCCGCCACGCATCCCGGGCTCGTCTCGCCGCTCCAGCGCGGAGCCAGCGTAGCCTCACCCAAACCGACCAACCCCTCGTCGGTGTGCACGCGCACAATCACATAGGGCGAGTCGACGTGCTCGCCGTGCGCGGTCTTCGTCGTTAACCCCTGCCTGAGCGGCACGAGTATGGGCGTTGCTTCTATCTGAGTGATCTTCACGTTTTGTTAAGCCTTTCTATGCGCTGAACCATCTAATCAACGCTCTGGTGTAGAGCCAGCCAGCGATCGCGGATCGCGTTTATTTACCCCTGCTCATAACTAATTTCTTAGCCCTCTCTCAGGCAAATCCCAGCGAGACAATCGATCGAATTACGGCACGAGCTCCCATTCATACGCATTCAGATTGGTTGCCTTCCGATCGGCCTTGCCTTAGGTTTTTTTGACACAAAGCGCACGACACAAACAGCGTCTGTCAACGCGCAAGAGAGCAGAGAATACCGCATGCCCGTATATAAGAAAATTACCGAAAATATATCGACGACCCCACCCGATCGCGTTGCCTTAGACGAGCGCTTTATCACGCTGTTCTTGCCCGAGGATGCGCAGGAACGGCTCGAAGCGCAGGAACTTCGCCAAATCGTTCATCGCGCGATGAATGATTTGAGCGAAGCAGAATTTCGCGTGATCGAATCGCGCTATCAGCACAAGAAGTCGCCCGGCCAAGCCGCTTCGCGCATGGGCATACCGCGCGACAAACTCATCGAGTTGGAGCAGAGCGCCCTCAGCAAGCTGCGCACGGCGCTGACCACGTGGCACCGCGGCCGGGAATGACGCTCTCCCCGCGGATGCGCTCCGCGTCTGGACCGGCACTCGGCGTTCTGTCTGGAGTGCTCTATGCGCTCAGCATTCCCCAACCCAGCTTCTCCTATCTGGCGTGGATTGCGCTGGTCCCCCTCTTTTTCGCACTTGAGCATAAACGGCCCTGGCTACCCGGTCTTTGCGCCGGTTTAATTGCCGCCACTGCGCGCACCTACTGGATCAGCGAAACCCTACAGCTCTACGGCAATCTACCCCTGTCGGTAGCCATTCCCACCAACGCGCTGCTCATTGTCTATATGGCTCTCTACACTGGGTTATTTACTTGGCTATGCAGCCGCCTCGACTTTAAACAGCGCCTTTTTGCCCCCTACGCAGCCGCCGTGTGGACCTTGTTAGAATGGGTGCAGAGCTGGATGATCAGCGGTTTTCCCTGGCAGCTGATTGGCTATTCGCAGTGGCCCAACCTTCCGATCCTCCAATGGGCTTCTATCGCAGGTATTTACGGACTTGGATTTCTGATTGTGCTGTTCAATGGGGCCCTTGCCCAGGCACTGCGTTTCCGCACGATTCGACGATACTTACTCGGCCCCAGCATGCTCTTACTGGCTATTCTAGCTTGGGGTAGCGCACGACTTGAACGGCTCGATGGGGCCCAGGCTCCGAGCGTACAGATAGGCATAGTCCAGGGCAATATACCACAAGATCGCAAGTGGAAGGTCAATCGACTGGCGTGGACCACCGCCCACTACGCAGAGCTGACCGAGCAACTTGCCCAACAGGCCCCCGATCTAATTATCTTTCCAGAAACGGCGCTGCCCTTTTATTTCAACGACCCGCTTTACCGGCCCTACCGACAGCGCATGGAACAGCTGGCGCAGAC
Source organism: Gemmatimonadota bacterium (assembly GCA_038119905.1). Taxonomy (GTDB): domain Bacteria; phylum Latescibacterota; class UBA2968; order UBA8231; family UBA8231. The sequence continues at coordinate 3,765 of JAYOKQ010000178.1, forward strand.
GACGGGCATTCCGCTCTTGGTTGGCAGCCTCGAAGGCGAAGTCGGCCGCCGCGGTGCCCCCATCTACAACCGAGCCTTTATGCTGGATCAGGAAGGAGTGCAAACGGAAACGGCCGACAAGGTGCACTTAGTCCCCTTTGGCGAGTATTTACCCCTGCCAGAGCTGTTTCAGTATTTGGAGGGTCTAACCGCCGAGAGCGGTCAGTTTGCGCACGGCCATGCACACCGAACCCTAGCCATCCCTGGCCAGTCAACTCGAGTCGGTCCCTTTATATGCTATGAATCGATTTTCCCAGAAATCACCCGTGAACTCACCCTACAGGGAGCCGATTTCCTCGTAAATACGACCAACGACGCTTGGTTTGGACACACTGCTGCGCCCTACCAGCATTTTGCCATGTCGATTATCCGCGCCGTAGAAACAGGCCGCTCGGTGGTGCGTGCCGCCAATACCGGCATCTCTGGCGTCATCAAACCAAGCGGCCGAGTGCAGTATATGACGGGACTCTTTGAGACGACCACCTTTGTCCAGCCCGTCGACCTACACGATGAAATGACCCTCTATACGCGCTTGGGCAATGCCATTTTGCCGCTTTGCCTGCTGCTTTTCGCCTATGGAGAATGGAAACGGCGCACCCATGTCCCGCCCCTCAACTGACCCCTATCTGCTGCAAGGAGGGCGCGTCGGTGTGCTCCTCATCCACGGCTTTACAGCCTCTCCGACGGAGCTGCGCCCCATCGCCGACTTTCTCCACGCACGGGGTTATACCGCATTGGGCGTGCGCCTAGCCGGCCACGGCACCCACCTAGATGACCTGCGCAACACGCGCTGGCAGGACTGGGTTGATTCTGCACAGACCGGCTTGCGAGAATTAGCAAATCAGTGTGACAGCGTGTATGTAGTGGGATTATCCATGGGAGGCGTGCTCGCAGCGCACCTAGCGGCCACACAGCTCGAACGAGTGCATGGCCTTGGTCTGCTCGCCCCCGCATTCCGCGTGCAGACGCGCGCACTCTGGCTGGCCCCCCTACTTAGATATGTACTACCCGATATAAAAAAGGGGGCCCGCAGCATGCAGTATTTTGAAGAGCGCGGGCTGTCGACGTACGACGCCATGCCCGTGGGCGCCCTCGCTCAATTAGAGGGGCTGATTCGCGCTACGCGTCCACAGCTAAGCCGGATTAGCCAACCTACGCTCGTTTGTATGGGCATGCGCGAACACACGGTCCGACCGAATTCTGCCTACGCGCTGTGGAGTGCCATCGGATCTGAGCACAAGCGCCTACTCTTTCTGCCGAATTCTGGCCATATTCTCAGCGTAGAACCCGATGCACCCTTTCTCATGCAAGTGCTACAGACTTTTCTTGAGGACCCCGCGGGAACGCCTCCTCAAAAATAAAAGACTAAGACAACCGCCTGGGCTAGAGGCTATACAGGCTGTGCCGTTTTTCCCTGCGGACACAGCCTATATCGCATCGCCCAATAGGCCAACATCCACCAAAAACGCCCGGGCGGCCGCTGCCCCCGGGGACCTTACGAAATAAGAGCAGACGTCAGCCCCGCAAGCACGGACACAACAAGGGCCATCAAGGCCCAGTTTAACGCACATTCGCGCCGGTCCGGCGCGCCTTCCAATGCATCTTTGATCGTGGTCATTCCATTCGCTCCTTTGGCGTGTTGCCAACCAATTTGCAAATGATATGCCACGACGTCTCGCAGGAAATCTAAACATCTTATGTACTTATAATTATTACACTTAAGATCAAATAAAAAGATTGAAAACTTCCGTCACACCAAACCAAACAGTCTCAAAAAAGAGACGAGACCACGATTGCCCCGCATCGCAAACAAACGCGACAAATACAACATCAACCGAAACAATAAGCTACAGGGCAATCTCATATTTGATACGATTTTATCAAATATGAGATTGTGATTTTTTATACGGCAGAAGCATCGTAAATAACAGGGCAGCACGCGCTGTCATCTATGAACTGCGTCAATCCTTCTCGCCGCCCGCCCGTCGGCTGCGATCGGTCTGTCCGCATGTGAATGGCGAAGCTCT
>JAYOKQ010000179.1:0-5757 GCA_038119905.1 Gemmatimonadota bacterium
ACGGCTTTCTCACGATGCACTTTGCCACCGTTGACGCGGGGGCCAACGCCTATTTACTAACGCGCGACGATCGCTATTTGGATCTGCCGCGCCAGCAGATGGACCGGATTTTAGAGCTGGGCGAACAGCGCGACCCGCGCGATGAGCACATGAGCGTATACGCCAACTGGCAGCAGCAGCTGGAGGCCATACCGCCGGGCGAGAAGACCTTCCTCGTGCCCTATCGCTACGGCGATGCCGGCTGGTTTGACTGGATGCCGATGAGCGCGCTCTATCCGGTCTACCTGTGGCATTTGTCCATGCGCGAAGACGACTGGGAGCGCGTCGAACGCCTGCGCGGACTCGAGGCCAACGACTGGGACGCAGTCTACTCGTTTCGCGACAAGCACGACGCCGGTCACGAGCAGCCGTGGTCGCGCTTTTTGGCCGGTGCCCATCCCCACTATCCCGAGCAGATTCAGCAGGCCAGCTATGCGCAGGTCGTGCGCCGCATGGCGCAGGTGCACCAAGACGAAGACGTGGGCACGCGCCATCACGTCCATCACTGGCAGTGGGGCAATCCCGTCACCTCCGAAGCGCTGGTGCAGCTGACGCTGGGCGCGCCGCAGCCCATCTATAACGGCGGCCTGCTGCACGCGCGGCTGCGCTACTTTGATGCGGAGGCCCGGCGCGCGGGTCTGCCGCCGGACGTGGCCGCACTGGTTGAGAAACTGGAGTCCGATCGAACGGTGGTGCGCCTAGTCAATACGAGTGCGACCCAGGCGCGCACGCTGCGCATACAGGCCGGCGCTTTTGGCGAGCATCGCTTTACCGAGGCGCGCTTCCAGCGGCGCACTAGCGAGTGGCCCGGCGGGTTGGGCGGCTATGCCGGCACCTATAGCGCCGAGTCCGTACAGTGCGAAGAGGCCGTGCTGCCGCTGACCGATGGGCACCTCCAAGTAGAGCTACCGCCGGGCAGCGAACTGTGCTTGGACCTAGCCACCCAGCGCTACGTCAACGAGCCGTCCTACGCCCAGCCGTTTTGAGCGTAGAAGACCCTATGAATCTGGATGCGGTGCATGCGCGCGCCGTAGACGCGCTCAGAAGGAACGAGATGGACCTGTTGGCATGTCTGCTGGCGGACAATCCGTCGCTGGCGCATGCCCCTTCCGGTGAGGGCTCCTACTTGGTTGATCGATGTGCCTGTCCCTCGTCAACGGATCCATGGCACGATGGGTATGCACAGGCGCTGGCCATGTTACTAGCGGCTGGTGCTGATCCGGATCGCCCCGTTGAGGCGGGCGGTCAGCAAACGCTGCGCATGGCCGCTAGCGTCGGCCACGGGGCGGCCGTTCGGTTGCTCATAGATCGGGGGGCACGCATCGACGGTGATCCCAACGATCTGCGCAGCCCGTTGGGTGAGGCGATCTATTGGCAGCAGAGCGCGGTCGTTGCGCAGCTGCTGGCAGCGGGTGCGTCGACGGCCAAGCTACACGTAGCTGCTGGAGTGGGACAGCGCGCGGCCGTAGAAGCACATTTTGATGCATCCGGTGCGTTACGCGCTCAGACGGTCGGCAGCGCGCCGGATGGAGGCACCGGCGATGCGCCGCCGGGTGATCGGCAGGCCATCCTGAACGAGGCGTGGATATATGCCGTGCACGGCGGGTACGTTGATACGGCTGATTACCTGCTGGATCGCGGTGCACAGATAGACGCTATAGAGCCTACAGCCTGGATGCCTATGCGCGTGGGTGCGCTGCACTTTGCCGCCCTGCGCGGCGACGAGCCAGCGGTAGACTACCTGCTGTCGCGCGGAGCAGATACGGCGCTGCGCGACCGGCAGTATGGCGCGACGCCCGACGGTTGGGCCGAATACAACGGCCATCCCAAGCTGGCAGATCGCATTCGTGCCCATACGCATGCCAAGGGAGATTCCACATGAGCTTACTTACCCCAACGCACCGAGCGCACTTTGACGAGCACGGCTATATGGTGATAGAGAACGCCGTGCCCGTCGAGCTGTGCGAGGCCGTGGTCGAGGCGATCTTTGCCTTTTTAGAAATGGATCGCACCGATCCTAAGGACTGGTACCGCGCGCCGCACAAGCCGGGTGCGGGCATGGTCGAAATGTATCAACATCAGGCCATGTGGAACGTCTACCAGCATCCGCCCATTTATGAAATTTTTAAGGATCTGTACGGCACCGAACGCATTTGGGTGCATCCCGATCGCGTCAATATGAAGCCGCCGCGTCATCCGGACTATCCGGAGTGGGACCACAAAGGCATGTATCACTGGGACGTGGATACGTCCGTGCTGCCGGTGACGTTTGGCACGCAGGGGGTGCTCTATTTGACGGATACCAGCGACGATCAGGGGTCGTTTGTATGCTGGCCCGGCGCGCATAAGTCGCTCATCGACATCGACAACCCGTGGCTGCCAGAGATCGACCCGGCGCACTTTGTGCAGATTCCAGCCAAGGCCGGCTCGCTGTTGATTTGGCACCGCGCGCTGCCGCATGGCAATGGACGCAATACGTCCGACAAACCGCGCCTAGCGCAGTATATGAACTTTTATCCGGCGCCCGATCCGATCGACGAAGAGCGGCGACAGGAGCGTATAAGCCTGTGGCGCGAACGGCGCGCGCTAGGTCGAAGGCCGTACCCGGGCGACCCCCGCGGATGGGAGGCGGCCCACTACGGCCCGGCCGAACTGACCTCGCTCGGGCGCAAGCTGCTTGGATTAGATCTGTGGTGAAGGTGGGTGAAAACAGAAGGGGTAAACGGCGTGCGCTGTGCACCGGCACCCGCCCTTGTGCGCGGGTGCCGGTGCGTAGTGCTACTGGGCCGAAGCGAAGGCCTCTAGCTCTTTAGACAGCTGCGACTCGAGTGACGTCAGCAGGTCGTCAGCCGCCGCCTTGTCGGACGCGTCGTGCGCGTGCTCGGCGCCCTCATGGCTATGGTGGTCATTGTGGGCCGCATCCTTTTCAGCTACGGTGCGGAGCATCATACCCATTTCGATCATCTTGCGCATTTCGGGATCCTTAAGCGCCTTCAACATGCTTTCCACGGAGTGCATGGCGTCCGCTCGCAGCGTGCTTTTCGAATCCTGGCAACCACCTTCGGCTTTGCTGCGCAGCTCGCCCATTTGATCGCCTAGCTGACCGTACATGGCCACGGCAAACTGAGTGAGGGGCCCGGCGTGATGGTGCGCGTGTTCGGTCATTTTGTCCTGCGCAGGGGCGGCTGCTTCCTGCAGCTGGACTCGGCAGCCACAGGTGCCGCAGGCTTGGGCTCGCTCGGCGCCAGCGGCGACGAGCACGAGGGCGGCGGCGAGTACTTTAATTATCATATTGCGTTCTCCTTGTGTAGATGCGTGTGTGTTGCTTCTCTCATTGATATACCCCATTTCGCCCCGTAATCAACGCTAGATGGTGCAAAAATTGGCGCCCTAGCCGACGTGCTTGGGGATGGATGACCGAGCGAAAAGAGTGGATTGGACTATGGCACATAAAAAGCGACCGGCGCGCCTGAGCCTGCTCAGGCCAGACGATATAGAAGAAGACGTGTGGAGAGCGCTCTGCGCGGCCAAGCGCGGTCAGACGGGGCGCCTGCAGGCGATGATTGCGCGCGATGCACGCCTAGCCGTAGCGGAATACTGGTACACGCAGCCGCTGCACTTTGCCGTGCGCGAGGGGCGCGATGCAACGGTGGCGATGCTGCTGGCTCACGGCGCCGATTCGGCTTGGGTGCGCTACGGACACGAAGATCTGGCGGTGGTCGCACGCGACCGCGGGCACGAGCGCGTTGCCCAGCGGCTCGAAGCAGATCGCCTTCAGCACAACGTGCAGCGCGGTGGTCTGGTTCACGCAGCGGCTCGATCCGGCAGCCTGCGCGCCGTGCGTGCGGCTCTGAACGAAGATCCGGCAGCGATTGGTCGCGGCGATGAAGAAGGCTCAACGGCGCTGCACTACGCCGTTGAGGGAAGGCACCGAGCGCTCGTTCAGTTTTTGATCAAACGGGGCGCGCCGATTGACGCCGTGCAGCGCGGCAGCACGCACGACTGGTATAGGCCGCGCAATCAACGACCGCTCGACATAGCCATGCGCAGCGGCGATCGACAAACGGTAGGGCTTCTGCTGAGACTAGGCGCTGAGTATACGCTGGATGCAGCGGTATTTTCAAGCGACGTCGCCGGCGTGCGCCGACTGTGCCGCAGCGCGTCACAGCGCGATGTGCACGGAGCGCAGGCATTGACGTTGGCCACTCAGGCGGGCGATGAGGCGCTGGTGCGTTTGCTGCTAAAAGGCGGCGTGCATCCGACCCAGCCAACGCAGGACGCGCCGCGCGGCGAGGCGCTGTGGCATGCGGCCGCGCGCGGACATTTGCGCATCGCTGAAATGCTGCTGGCGCACGGCGCCGATCCGGAAGCGTGGATCGAGTCGTCGGGGGCGCCGCTGCACCAAGCCAAGGACGAGGCGTTAAAAGCGTTGCTATACCGCTATGGAGCCGAGCCCAAGAGCGCGGCCGACTTTGTGTTGGAAGACCAACTCGATGCCGTGGCCGCATTGGCTGCCGGCGATCCACAGGGCACCTCTACGTCGGGCTGTGGGTCGATCTACACCTTTGTTGTCTCGTTTGATAAAGGTGCGATGCTCGACGTGCTACTGGCGCGTGCCGTGCCCGTGCCGCCCGTTGTAAATGCGTGTCGATCCTACCTGTGGAGACGACCCAATATGACGCGCCGCCTGCTCGAGGCGGGCATGGATCCCAACCTGCCCAACTGGCAGTGGACCACGCCGCTGCACGAACTAGCCCAGACCAATCCAATGGGTGTGCGCAAGGGACGCACAAGCCCCGAACAGCGCAGAGAGCGCTCGCTGCGTGCAACGCGGATAGATCTGTTTCTCGAATTTGGCGCGGACTTGGAGGCGATAGACGAAGAGTATCGATCGACGCCGCTGGGCTGGGCGGCGCGCGCTGGTCAGCAAGACGCCGTGCGCCTGCTGCTGGCGCGCGGGGCCGATCCCAACGGCGGCGAGGACTGGGCCCGCCCGCTGTCGTGGGCCGAGCGGCGGGGATATGCTGGGATCGTGCGGGCGTTGCGCCGGGCCGGTGCTCGCTAGGGCCGCTTTACCGCGAAAATTTATTCAAAACTGAATAAATTTCAGGGCGTTTCGCGTTTGCAGGCAGACGTGTTGTAGTATATTTAGGGAGTAGTATATCTGAGAAACTGTTTGTGTTTTGTTGTTACCTGCTCTCTTTATCCCCGCTGTGTGCTGTCATATAGGTCGTATACTCTATCGTCTATGCTTGCATTGTGTAACAGATGAGGTCGAATGGAATCATCTATCGTACTCTTCGCACTCGTTGCGTTTGTGTTGGTCAGCCTGAGCATTACGAGCTGGAAAATTTGGCAAAACACGATCGGCAAAACGCGTCGTCGCGATTTTATCGTCCGCTATCGGTTCAACGCGTCGCTGCGCGCAAAGATCGCCGCCGACTTGCCCGACAACTCGTCGTCAGATATCGATCTGGTCTTGGAAGGTCTGCGCCAGTTTTTCACCATCGCCCATCACGCGGGCAAGGCGCGCATCGGCATGCCTTCCAAGGTCGTCGATATCGCATGGCACCACTTTATTCTGCACACGATTGACTATCACGCTTTTTGCAAAGGCGCTTTTGGTCATTTTTACAATCACATGCCGTCTTCTCCAGTTGAACAGGCCGAAGACGTGCAGATGGAGCTGCGCCGCACGTGGAGCATTGCGTGCAAACT